>NZ_JAPFHC010000041.1:0-50639 GCF_059803535.1 Pseudomonas sp. RP-B7 | reverse complement strand
GTGTATCAGACGCAGATATTTTGTCTGACCCACCGCTTTCGCGAGCAAGCCCGCTCCCACATTTTTTAACCGAGCAGGTCCTTCAGTACTTGGGTGAATGCGCGATTGCTGTCTTCTTCGTCAGCGTGCCGACCCTCCCGCACCACCCACTTACCGTTCACCAGCACATCCCGCACCTGCCGATCCCCACCGGCAAACAACCAGCGATTGAGAATGCCATCGTCGCTCGCCGTCGCCAGGTACGGATCATTGCCGTCCAGCACCAGCCAATCCGCGCGCCTACCCACCTCCAATCGACCAATCGGTTGGCCCAGCGCCTGTGCGCCGCCGTCCAGTGCCGCATCAAACAGCGTGCGGCCCACCATCGGTTGATCGCTGCGATACAAACGGTTGCGCCGCTGATCCCGCAGGCGCTGGCCGTATTCCAGCCAACGCAATTCCTCCACCACGCTCAACGACACATGGCTGTCGGAACCAATCCCCATGCGCCCGCCTTGCGCGAGAAAGTCTACCGCCGGGAAGATCCCGTCACCCAGGTTCGCCTCAGTGGTCAGGCACAGCCCGGCAATCGCCCGGCTCTTGGCCATGCGCGCGACTTCATCCGCATCGGCATGAGTGGCATGCACCAGGCACCAGCGTTCATCCACTGCAACATTGTCGTACAGCCATTGCAGCGGGCGCTTGCCGCTCCAGGCCAGGCAGTCGTCGACTTCCTTCTGTTGCTCGGCGATGTGGATATGCACCGGGCAGGCTTTGTCGCTGGCGCTCAGCACTGCGCTGATTTGTGACGGCGTGACCGCGCGCAGCGAGTGGAAACACAGCCCCAACTGCTGCGCCGGTTGCGCGGCGAGGATGGGCTGCAGGCGCGCTTGCAGATCCAGATAGCTTTCAGTGCTGTTGATAAACCGTCGCTGGCCCTCATTCGGTGCCTGGCCGCCAAACCCGGAGTGGGTATAGAGCACCGGCAGCAACGTCAGGCCGATGCCGCTGCTGGCCGCCGCCTGGCTGATCTGGCGTGACAACTCGGTACGGTCGGCATACGGCTGGCCGTTGACGTCATGGTGCACGTAGTGGAATTCGGCCACCGAGGTGTAGCCGGCCTTGAGCATTTCGATATACAGCTGGCGCGCGATCACCTGCAATTGCTCTGGGCTGATCTTGCCGACCATGCGGTACATCAGCTCGCGCCAGGTCCAGAAACTGTCGTTCGGGTTGCCCGCCACTTCGGCCAAACCGGCCATCGCACGTTGGAAAGCGTGGGAGTGCAGGTTCGGCATGCCCGCCAAAACCGGGCCTCTCAGCCGTTCGGCGCCGTCTGCGTTGGCATTGGCCGCAACCTTTGTCAGCAGGCCATCGGCGCTGACTTCAAGACGTACATCATTGGCCCATCCATTAGGCAGCAGTGCGCGTTCGGCAAAGAAAGCGGACATGATCAGAGCACCCCGGTCGTGTGTTTATTTGTATATACATATACAGACGTTTGCCTGCTCGGTAAACTCCGGCAATCTATGCATCTTTTCCACCTGCAAGGATTCCCTGTGCCGACTCCGCCCGCCAACTCTTCGCTGGCTGCCCACATGGACGAAAGTCCGGCGCCCTTGTATGCCCGCGTCAAACAGATGATCAGCCAGCAGATCCTCAACGGCAATTGGCCGCCCCATTACCGCGTGCCGTCGGAGAGCGAACTGGTCAGCGAGCTGGGCTTCAGCCGCATGACCATCAACCGCGCCCTGCGTGAGCTCACCGCCGAAGGGTTGCTGGTGCGAATGCAAGGCGTCGGTACGTTTGTCGCCGAACCCAAGAGCCAGTCAGCGCTGTTTGAAGTGCACAACATTGCCGACGAGATCGCCTCCCGCGGTCACCGGCACACCTGCCAGGTCATCCACCTGGGCGAAGAGGCCGCCGGTTCCGAGCGCGCCGTTGCCCTGGAAATGCGCGAAGGCGGGCGGGTGTTCCACTCGTTGATCGTGCACTTCGAAAACGATATTCCGGTGCAAATCGAAGACCGTTTCGTCAATGCCCTGGTCGCGCCGGAATACCTGCAACAGGATTTCACCCAACAAACCCCCTACGCCTATCTGAACCAGGTCGCACCGTTGACCGAAGGCGAGCATGTGGTCGAGGCGATCCTTGCCGACGCCTCCGAGTGCAAGTTGCTGCAAATCGAACCCGGCGAACCCTGCCTGTTGATTCGTCGCCGCACCTGGTCGGGCCGCCAGCCGGTGACCGCCGCACGTTTGATCCACCCCGGCTCGCGCCACAGTCTCGAAGGACGTTTCAGCAAATGACTGCAGTCAAAGTCTGGCGCGCCGCCGATTACGTGCGCATGCCGTGGAAGAACGGCGGCGGCAGCACCGAAGAAATCACCCGTGATGCGGGCCAGGGCCTGGACGGTTTTGGCTGGCGCCTGTCGATTGCCGATATTGGCGAGTCGGGCGGCTTTTCCACCTTCGCCGGTTACCAGCGCGTGATCACCGTGATCCAGGGCGCTGGCATGGTGTTGACCGTCGATGGCGAGGAGCAGCGTGGCTTGTTGCCGCTGCAGGCGTTTGCGTTCAAGGGTGACAGCCAGGTGTCATGCCGCCTGATCACCGGGCCGATCCGCGATTTCAACCTGATCTATTCGCCACAGCGTTATCACGCGCGGTTGCAGTGGATCGACGGCGAGCAGCGGTTTTTCAGCACGGCGCAGACGGTGCTGGTGTTCAGTGTCGCTGATGAAGTGAAGGTGCTGGATCACAAGCTAGGCCATCACGATTGCCTGCAAATCGACGGTAACGCCGGCCTGCTGGACATCGCCGTCAGCGGCCGCAGCTGCATCATCGAACTGACCGCACGCGGTTAAAAGTGTGGGAGCTGGCAAGCCAGCTCCCACATTTGTTTCCCGCTGTTCATTCGATCTGTTTCCAACCGGCGCACCAACTTGTTACCGAACGCCCCAGCATGGCGCAAGGCCATGCGGGCAAGACAACTATCCCCCGCCACAAAACTCCCCCATAAGAAATTTCATCCAACGCGGAAGCCTTAATTTCCAAGGCTCGCACGCTCTTTCCAAAAAATTCTCAACAGCTCCCTCAGCAAGTTGGCCGCTCGATTGCATATGCTTGTATGTACAAGTAAAGATGTGTGCGTAAGAGTCCGCTTCGCACCAATCAGGTATGCGCATCGATCGCTGAGGAGTTCTTGTTGTGACCAAGCCTACTAAATACCGTGACGTAGAAATCCGCGCCGCCCACGGTAACAAGCTCACCGCCAAAAGCTGGCTGACTGAAGCGCCGCTGCGCATGCTGATGAACAACCTCGACCCACAAGTGGCCGAGAACCCGAAAGAACTGGTGGTGTACGGTGGCATTGGCCGTGCGGCGCGCAACTGGGAGTGCTACGACCAGATCGTCGAAAGCCTCACCAACCTGAACGACGACGAAACCCTGCTGGTGCAATCCGGCAAGCCGGTCGGCGTGTTCAAGACCCACAGCAACGCCCCGCGCGTACTGATCGCCAACTCCAACCTGGTGCCGCACTGGGCCAGCTGGGAACACTTCAACGAACTGGATGCCAAGGGCCTGGCCATGTACGGCCAGATGACCGCCGGCAGCTGGATCTACATCGGCAGCCAGGGCATCGTCCAGGGCACCTACGAAACCTTCGTCGAGGCCGGGCGCCAGCATTACAACAGCGACCTGACCGGCCGCTGGGTGCTCACCGCCGGCCTCGGTGGCATGGGCGGTGCACAACCGCTGGCGGCTACCCTGGCCGGCGCGTGCTCGCTGAACATCGAGTGCCAGCAGGTCAGCATCGATTTCCGCCTGGCCAGCCGCTACGTCGACGAGCAAGCCACCGACCTCGATGACGCCCTGGCGCGCATTGCCAAATACACCAAGGAAGGCAAGGCGATCTCCATCGCGCTGCTGGGCAATGCCGCCGAAATCCTGCCGGAACTGGTCAAGCGCGGCGTACGCCCGGATATGGTCACCGACCAGACCAGCGCCCACGACCCACTCAACGGCTACCTGCCCGCCGGCTGGACCTGGGACGAATACCGCGCCCGCGCCAAGACCGAACCGGCCGCCGTGATCAAGGCCGCCAAACAGTCGATGGCCGTGCATGTCAAAGCCATGCTGGACTTCCAGAAACAAGGCATTCCGACCTTCGACTACGGCAACAATATCCGTCAGATGGCCCAGGAAGAAGGCGTGGAAAATGCCTTCGACTTCCCTGGCTTCGTCCCGGCCTACATCCGCCCACTGTTCTGCCGTGGCATCGGTCCGTTCCGCTGGGCGGCCCTGTCCGGCGACCCGCAGGACATCTACAAGACCGACGCCAAAGTCAAAGAGCTGATCCCCGACGACGCCCACCTGCACAACTGGCTGGACATGGCCCGCGAGCGCATCAGCTTCCAGGGGCTGCCGGCGCGCATCTGCTGGGTTGGCCTGGGCCAGCGCGCCAAGCTCGGCCTGGCGTTCAACGAAATGGTACGCAGCGGCGAGCTGTCGGCGCCGGTGGTGATCGGCCGTGACCACCTCGACTCCGGCTCGGTGTCCAGCCCGAACCGTGAAACCGAAGCCATGCAGGACGGTTCCGACGCTGTGTCCGACTGGCCACTGCTCAACGCCTTGCTCAATACCGCCAGCGGCGCGACCTGGGTTTCGCTGCACCACGGCGGCGGTGTGGGCATGGGCTTCTCCCAGCACTCCGGCATGGTGATCGTCTGCGACGGCACCGACGAAGCGGCCGAGCGGATTGCCCGCGTGCTGCACAACGACCCGGCGACCGGAGTGATGCGTCACGCCGATGCCGGTTACCAGATCGCGATCGACTGCGCCAAAGAGCAGGGCCTCAATCTTCCGATGATCAAGTAACCCAATGTGGGAGCGGGCTTTTGTGGGAGCGGGCTTGCTCGCGAAAGCGGACTTTCAGTCAATGCATCTGTAGCCGACCCACCGTATTCGCGAGCAAGCCCGCTCCCACATTTGATCTGCGCTGATCTAGATAACAATCCACCAGAGGTTGAACCGACATGGCTGCAAATGACACCACCCCGTTGATCGAGAAACGTTCGATCGACTACATCCCGGAAGCGGAAAGACACGGTCGTCTGTTCAGCCAATTCACCCTGTGGATGGGGGCCAACCTGCAGATCACCGCGATTGTCACCGGGGCCCTGGCCGTGGTGCTGGGCGGTGATGTGTTCTGGTCGTTGATCGGTCTGTTGATCGGCCAACTGATCGGCGGTGGCGTGATGGCTTTGCATGCGGCGCAAGGGCCCAAGTTGGGCCTGCCGCAGATGATCTCCAGCCGGGTGCAGTTCGGGGTGTACGGCGCGGCGATTCCGATTGTGCTGGTGTGCCTGATGTACCTCGGGTTCACCGCCACCGGCACCGTGCTGTCCGGCCAGGCGCTGGGCCAGTTGTTTGGCGTCAGCGACAGCGTCGGCATCCTGATCTTCGCCAGTGTCATCGTGCTGGTCACGGTGCTCGGTTACCGGGTGATTCACTTCATCGGCCGCGTCGCCAGCGTCATTGGGGTGATCGCCTTTGTTTATCTGTTCAGCCGCCTGATGGGCCAGACGGACGTGGGTGCACTCCTGCAAATCCGTCACTTCAGCTGGAGCAGCTTTTTGCTCGCGGTGTCGCTCGCGGCGTCCTGGCAAATCGCCTTCGGCCCTTACGTGGCGGACTACTCGCGTTACCTGCCAAGCCGCACGTCGTCGGTGAAAACCTTCCTCGCCGCTGGCGCAGGTTCGGTGATCGGCGCCCAGGTGGCGATGATCCTCGGCGTGTTTGCCGCCGCCATGTCCAACGGCCAGTTCGCCGGGCATGAAGTGGCCTACATTGTCGGCTTGAGCGGCACGGGTGCCACGGCTGCGCTGTTGTACTTCAGCATCGCGTTCGGCAAGGTGACCATCTCCACGCTGAACTCCTACGGCAGCTTCATGTGCATCGCGACCATCATCAGCGGCTTTCGTGGTCGCCTGGAGGTCACGCGCCTGCAGCGCCTGGTGTTTGTGCTGGCCATCGTGGGTACGGCGACCCTGATCGCACTGCTCGGCCAGCACTCGTTCCTCGGCGCGTTCAAGTCGTTCATCTTGTTCCTGCTGGCGTTCTTCACGCCCTGGAGCGCGATCAACCTGGTGGACTACTACTGCATCACCCGCGAGCGCTATGACGTGCCGTCGCTGGCCGACCCCAATGGCCGCTACGGTCGCTGGAACCTGCTGGGTATCAGCGTCTATGTGTTCGGTGTGCTGGTGCAGTTGCCGTTCATCTCCACCAAGTTCTACACCGGCCCCCTGGTGGCCGCCCTGGGTGACGTGGATATTTCCTGGATCATCGGCCTGGTACTGCCCGCCGCCCTGTATTACGTGTGTGCGAAAAAATGGCACGGCAGCGTGCCCGATCAATTGATCCTGCCGGTAGAGCAGGGCGCTGCACCAACGACGACAAACGGGCTGGTTGCACAAGCCTGATGGGACGTGGACATGGCTGGATGCCTACTGACTGCCGTAATCCATTTCAAGATTGGGAGCGTCACAACAATGAAAATGCATAAGACCCTGTTGGCCACCTTGTTCTCTGCTGGCGTGCTGGCATCAGCCGGTGCCCAGGCAGCCGGCTGGTGCGAGTCTGGCAAGCCGGTGAAGTTCGCCGGGCTGAACTGGGAAAGTGGCATGTTGCTAACCGACATCCTGCAAACCGTGCTGGAAAAAGGCTACGACTGCAAAACCGACAGCCTGCCAGGCAACTCCATCACCATGGAAAACGCCCTGAGCAGCAACGACATCCAAGTGTTTGCCGAAGAATGGGTGGGCCGCAGCGAAGTCTGGAACAAGGCCGAGAAGGCCGGCAAAGTCGTCGGCGTCGGCGCCCCGGTTGTGGGGGCTATCGAAGGCTGGTACGTGCCGCGCTACGTGATTGAAGGCGACGCCAAGCGCAAGCTGGAAGCCAAGGCCCCGGGCCTGAAAAACATCGCCGACCTGGCCAAGTACGCCGCCGTGTTCAAGGACCAGGAAGAACCGTCCAAAGGCCGTTTCTACAACTGCCCGGCCGGTTGGACCTGTGAGCTGGACAACAGCGAAATGCTCAAGAGCTACGGCCTGGAAAGCACCTACACCAACTTCCGCCCAGGTACCGGCCCGGCGCTGGATGCGGCGGTGTTGTCGAGCTACAAGCGTGGCGAGCCGATCCTGTTCTACTACTGGTCGCCAACGCCGCTGATGGGCCAGGTCGATCTGGTCAAGCTGGAAGAAAAACCCGGCGTGGATAAAAGCGTGAGCATCAAGGTCGGCCTGTCCAAGACCTTCCACGAGCAGGCCCCGGAACTGGTGGCCGTGCTGGAAAAGGTCAACCTGCCAATCGACCTGCTGAACCAGAACCTGGGGCGCATGGCCAAGGAACGAATTGAGTCGCCGAAACTGGCGAAGATCTTCCTCAAGGAACATCCTGAAGTCTGGCACGCCTGGGTGAGTGAAGACGCAGCCAAGAAAATCGACGCGGCCTTGTAGGTCAAGCGTGCCCGGCTACCCTGAGAGGTCAGCCGGGCGCCTGGCTACAACCCATTGGATCGAGAGCACGCTATGTTTCCTGAGAGTTTTACGTTTTCCATCGCCGACTGGGTCAACGGTTGGGTGGACTCACTGGTCACCAACTACGGCGATGTGTTCCGGCACATCTCCGACACCCTGTTGTGGGCCATCGTCAACCTGGAAGGGCTGCTGCGCGCGGCGCCCTGGTGGCTGATGCTGGCCATCGTCGGCGCTGTCGCCTGGCATGCCACGCGCAAGGTCGTGACCACGGCGGTGATCGTCGGTTTGCTGTTTCTGGTGGGGGCGGTCGGCCTGTGGGACAAGCTGATGCAGACCCTCGCGCTGATGATGGTCGCCACGGTGATCTCGGTGCTGATCGGCATTCCGCTGGGCATCCTCTCGGCACGCAGCAATCGCCTGCGTTCGGTGCTGATGCCACTGCTGGACATCATGCAGACCATGCCCAGCTTCGTGTACTTGATCCCGGTACTGATGCTGTTCGGCCTGGGCAAGGTCCCGGCGATTTTCGCCACGGTGATCTACGCCGCGCCACCGCTGATCCGCCTGACCGATCTGGGCATCCGCCAGGTCGACGGCGAAGTCATGGAAGCCATCAACGCTTTTGGTGCCAACCGCTGGCAGCAACTGTTCGGCGTGCAACTGCCGCTGGCGCTGCCAAGCATCATGGCCGGGATCAACCAGACCACCATGATGGCCCTGTCGATGGTGGTGATCGCCTCGATGATCGGTGCCCGTGGCTTGGGTGAAGACGTACTCGTCGGCATCCAGACCCTCAACGTCGGGCGTGGCCTTGAAGCCGGCCTGGCGATCGTGATTCTCGCAGTGGTCATCGACCGAATTACCCAGGCCTATGGTCGTCCACGGCATGAGGCGAGCAAATGACTACTGTCAGCAAAATCGAAGTTAAAAACGTCTTCAAGATCTTCGGCGCCCGTGACAAGGAGGCGCTGTCGTTGATCAGCCAGGGCAAGACCAAGGACCAGGTGCTGGCCGAAACCGGCTGCGTGGTCGGCGTGAACGACTTGTCCCTGAGCATCGGCACCGGCGAGATCTTCGTGATCATGGGCCTGTCGGGCTCCGGCAAATCCACCCTGGTGCGCCACTTCAACCGCCTGATCGACCCCACCAGCGGCGCGATCCTGGTGGACGGCGAAGACATCCTGCAACTGGACATGGACGCCCTGCGTCAATTCCGTCGCCACAAGATCAGCATGGTGTTCCAGAGCTTCGGCCTGCTGCCCCACAAGAGCGTGCTCGACAACGTTGCCTACGGCCTGAAAGTGCGTGGCGAAAGCAAGCAGGTCTGCGTTGATCGCGCCCTGCACTGGATCGAGACCGTGGGCCTGAAGGGCTATGAAAACAAATACCCGCACCAGCTCTCCGGCGGCATGCGCCAGCGCGTCGGCCTGGCCCGCGCATTGGCGGCCGACACCGACATCATCCTGATGGACGAAGCGTTCAGCGCCCTCGACCCGCTGATCCGCGCCGAGATGCAGGATCAGTTGCTGGAGCTGCAAAAGACCCTGCACAAAACCATCGTGTTTATCACCCACGACCTTGACGAGGCTGTGCGCATCGGCAACCGCATTGCGATCCTCAAGGACGGCAGGCTGATCCAGGTCGGCACGCCACGGGAGATCCTGCATTCGCCGGCGGATGAGTATGTGGACCGATTTGTTCAGCGGCGGGCGGCGGTGGTCTGAGCCAAGAAATGCGGTGCGGCTGCTGGCCTCTTCGCGGGCAAGCCCGCTCCCACACTTGGAATGCATTCCCCCTGTGGGAGCGGGCTTGCTCGCGAAGACGTCGGCAACGCTGCACAAGAATCAACGAAGGTATGAAGATGTCCCAGCCAACAAAAATCACTATCGCGGATACGCCATTGCACTGGCAGGACGTGGTCGCCGTCGCCCGCCATAACGCCGTCCTCGAACTCTCCGGCCAGGCCTGGGCACGCATCGACAACGCCCAAGCCATCGTGCAGCGCATCGTCACCAGCGGCGAGCGTGCCTACGGGGTGAACACCGGCCTGGGCGCGTTGTGCAATGTCTCGCTCGCTGGCGAGCAACTCAGCCAGCTGTCGCGCAACAC
Organism: Pseudomonas sp. RP-B7; assembly: GCF_059803535.1. NCBI lineage: Bacteria > Pseudomonadati > Pseudomonadota > Gammaproteobacteria > Pseudomonadales > Pseudomonadaceae > Pseudomonas > Pseudomonas sp. RP-B7. The sequence continues at coordinate 41,008 of NZ_JAPFHC010000041.1, read as the reverse complement.
CCTGCTCAGCCACGCCTGCGGCGTCGGCCCGGTGCTCAGCGACGAGCAGACCCGCGCGATCATCTGCGCCGCCATCATCAATTACAGCCAGGGCAAATCCGGCCTGCACCCGCAGGTGGTGCACGCGTTGCTGGCACTGCTCAACCACGGCATCACGCCGCAAGTGCCGTCCCAGGGTTCGGTGGGTTACCTGACCCATATGGCCCATGTCGGCGTGGCGCTGCTGGGCGTCGGCACGGTGAGCTATCGCGGGCAGATCGTTCCGGCGCAACAGGCCCTGAGCGCCGAAGGCTTGCAGCCGGTGGTGCTGGGCGCCAAGGACGGCCTGTGCCTGGTCAACGGCACGCCGTGCATGACCGGCCTGAGTTGCCTGGCCCTGGCTGATGCGCACCATTTACTGCAATGGGCCGACGTCATCGGCGCCATGAGTTTCGAGGCTCTGCGCGGCCAGATCGACGCGTTCGATGAGCACATCATCGCCCTCAAGCCGCACCCCGGCATGCAGCACGTCGGCAGCAATTTGCGCGCGTTGCTCGACGGCAGTGAAGTGATCGCCAGCAGCAAAGGCCTGCGCACCCAGGACGCGTTGAGCATCCGCTCGATCCCGCAGATCCACGGCGCCGCCCGCGATCAAGTCGAGCACGCCACGCGCCAGATCGAAACCGAACTCAACAGTGTCACCGACAACCCGCTGCTGCTCGGCACGCCGGAGAATTACCGCGTCGTATCCCAGGCCAACCCCCACGGTCAGTCGGTCGCGCTGGCGGCGGATATGCTCGCCATCGCTATGGCCGAGATCGGCTCGGTGGCCGAGCGTCGCCTGGACCGCCTGATCAACCCCCATGTCAGCGGCTTGCCGGCGTTTCTCGTCAGCAACCCCGGGGTCAATTCCGGGATGATGATCGTGCAGTACGTCGCCGCGTCCCTGTGCGGGCAGAACCGCCAGCTGGCGCAACCGGCGGTGCTCGACAATTTCGTCACCTCGGGCCTGCAGGAAGACCACTTGAGCATGGGCACCAACGCCGCACTCAAGCTGCACCAGGTGCTGGCCAACGTCACCCAGATCCTTGCCATCGAGTACCTGCTGGCGGCCCAGGCGTTTGAATTCCTCAAGGACCGGCGCTTCGGCGCCGGCACCGACCGCGCCTGGCGCTTGCTGCGTGAAGTCGTCCCGGCCTATGAGCAGGATCGCTGGCTGGCGCCGGATATTGCCGCTGCCGCCCAGTTGCTCAAAGACACCGCATTACCCGATTTGCACTAAAAACAATTCAAAGGAGTAGGAATGTGACTGCGCTAAACCTGATCCCCGGCCAACTGAGCCTTGCCCAACTGCGGGCCATCTACCAGCAGCCGGTGACCCTCAGCCTGGATAACAGCGCCTCGGCGCAGATCGAAGCCAGCGTGGCGTGTGTCGAGCAGATTCTCGCCGAGAACCGCACCGCCTACGGTATCAACACCGGTTTCGGCCTGCTGGCCTCGACCCGTATCGCCAGTGAAGACCTGGAAAACCTCCAGCGGTCCCTGGTGCTGTCCCATGCCGCCGGTGTGGGCGAGCCGATCAGCGATGCGCTGGTGCGGCTGGTCATGGTGCTCAAGGTCAACAGCCTCAGCCGGGGCTTCTCCGGGATTCGTCGCCAGGTGATCGACGCGTTGATCGCGCTGATCAACGCCGAGGTGTATCCGCACATTCCGTTGAAAGGCTCGGTGGGGGCTTCCGGCGACCTGGCGCCGTTGGCGCACATGTCCCTGGTGCTGCTGGGCGAAGGCAAGGCGCGCTACAAGGGCGAATGGCTGCAAGCCAGCGACGCTCTCAAAGTCGCCGGTCTGACCCCGTTGACCCTCGCCGCCAAAGAAGGCCTGGCGCTGCTCAACGGCACCCAGGTGTCTACCGCGTATGCCCTGCGCGGCCTGTTCGAAGGCGAAGACCTGTTTGCCGGCGCACTCGCCTGCGGCGGCCTTACCGTGGAAGCGGTGCTGGGTTCGCGCTCGCCGTTCGACCCACGTATCCACGCGGCGCGTGGCCAGCGGGGGCAGATCGATGCGGCCGCGGCCTATCGCGACCTGCTGGGCGAAAGCAGCCAGGTGTCGCAGTCGCACCAGAACTGCGACAAGGTCCAGGACCCGTACTCCCTGCGCTGCCAGCCGCAAGTCATGGGCGCCTGCCTGACCCAGTTGCGCCAGGCAGCCGAAGTGCTCGTGGTGGAAGCCAATGCCGTGTCGGATAACCCGCTGGTGTTCGCCGCCGAAGGCGACGTGATTTCCGGCGGTAACTTCCACGCCGAGCCGGTGGCCATGGCCGCCGATAACATGGCGCTGGCCATCGCTGAAATCGGCTCCCTCAGTGAGCGCCGCATCTCGTTGATGATGGACAAGCACATGTCCCAACTGCCGCCGTTCCTGGTCGGCAATGGCGGGGTCAACTCCGGCTTCATGATCGCCCAGGTGACTGCCGCCGCACTCGCCAGCGAAAACAAGGCACTGGCCCATCCCCACAGCGTCGACAGCCTGCCGACCTCCGCCAACCAGGAAGACCACGTATCCATGGCCCCGGCTGCCGGCAAGCGTCTGTGGGAAATGGCCGAGAACACCCGTGGCATCCTGGCCGTGGAGTGGTTGGCCGCATGCCAGGGCCTGGACCTGCGCGAAGGCCTGAAAACCTCGCCGAAGCTGGAACAGGCGCGTGGCATCCTGCGCAGCAAAGTGGCGTTCTACGATAAGGACCGCTTTTTCGCGCCGGACATCATCGCCGCCAGCGAACTGCTCGCCAGCCGCTGCCTCAACGAGCTGCTGCCGGCCCAGTTGCTGCCGAGCCTGTAATGTGTGGGAGCTGTCGAGCCCCAGCGTGGCTGTGAACACGGCAGCACTGGCGATGGCAAGCCAGCTCCCACAGGGATGAGTTTCACCGACCACTGACGGAGGCGTTGATGAAAACGCTATGGCAACACTGCCACATTGCGACCCTGGCCCACGGCAAATACTCGATCATCGAGGATGGGGCTCTGGTCACGGCAGGATCGCTGATTGAATGGATCGGCCCACGCAGCGACGTGCCCGCAGCGGACTACAGCGCTATCCATGACCTGCAAGGCGCCTGGGTGACCCCCGGGTTGATCGACTGCCACACCCACACGGTGTTCGGCGGCAATCGCAGCGGCGAATTCGAGCAGCGCCTTGAAGGCGTGAGTTACGCCGAGATCGCCGCCAAGGGTGGCGGTATTGCCAGCACCGTGCGCGCCACCCGTGCCGCCAGCGAAGATGAGCTGTTCGACAGCAGCCACAAACGCCTGCGCAGTTTGTTGCGCGACGGTGTGACCACGGTGGAGATCAAGTCCGGCTACGGCCTGGACCTGGCCAATGAACGCAAGATGCTGCGGGTGGCCCGTCGCCTCGGCGAGGCGCTGCCGGTCAGCGTGCGTGCCACCTGCCTGGCGGCCCATGCGTTACCGCCGGAGTACAAGGACCGCGCCGACGACTACATCGAGCACATCTGCAGCGAAATGCTGCCGACCCTGGCGGCGGAAGGGCTGGTTGACGCGGTGGATGCGTTCTGCGAATACCTGGCGTTTTCCACCGAGCAGGTGGAGCGCGTGTTCAAGGTCGCGCAACAACTGGGCTTGCCGGTCAAGCTGCATGCCGAGCAGCTCTCGTCACTGCACGGTTCCAGCCTGGCGGCGCGTTACCAGGCGTTGTCGGCGGATCACCTGGAATTCATGACCGAAGCAGACGCCATCGCCATGGCCGCCGCCGGCACCGTCGCCGTGTTGCTGCCGGGCGCGTTCTACTTCCTCCGGGAGACCCAATTGCCGCCGATGGATGCCCTGCGCAAACACGGTGTGAAGATCGCCATCGCCAGCGACCTCAACCCCGGCACCTCGCCGGCGTTGTCGGTGCGCCTGATGCTGAACATGGCCTGCACCCTGTTCCGCATGACCCCGGAAGAAGCCCTGGCCGGCGTCACCCAGCACGCGGCCACCGCCCTGGGCATGGGCGATACCCACGGTTCGTTGGAAGTAGGCAAGGTCGCCGACTTTGTCGCCTGGCAGATTGATCGCCCGGCCGACCTGGCTTACTGGCTGGGCGGCGAGCTGGATAAACGCGTCGTGCGCCATGGCGTCGACGTCACCGTCTAAGGAGCAATGCTGTGGATAAGGTTCTGAACTTCAAACGAGGCCGCGTGCCGCTGCTGATCAGCATGCCCCACGCCGGCCTGCGCCTGACGCCTGCGGTGGCGGCCGGGCTGATCCCCGAGGCGCAAAGCCTGCCGGACACTGACTGGCATATCCCGACGCTGTATGACTTTGCCGAGGACCTCGGCGCCAGCACCCTGGCTGCCGAATATTCGCGCTTTGTGATCGACCTGAACCGCCCGTCCGACGACAAGCCGCTGTACGTCGGTGCCACCACCGGGCTGTACCCGGCGACGCTGTTCGACGGCGTGCCGCTGTTCCGTGAAGGCCTGGAACCGAGCAAGGCCGAGCGCGCCACCTATCTCGAGCAGATCTGGGGCCCGTACCACCAGACCCTGCAAGACGAACTGGCGCGGCTCAAGGCCGAGTTCGGCTACGCCTTGCTCTTCGATGCCCACTCGATCCGCTCGGTGATCCCGCACCTGTTCGACGGCAAGCTGCCGGACTTCAACCTCGGCACCTTCAACGGCGCCGCTTGCGACCCCGCGCTGGCCAGCCAGCTGGAAGCCATCTGCGCCGAGCATCCGCAATACACCCACGTGCTGAACGGGCGCTTCAAGGGGGGGCATATCACCCGTCACTACGGCAACCCGGCGCAGGACATTCATGCGGTGCAGTTGGAGTTGTGCCAGAGCACTTATATGGAAGAGGTGGAGCCGTTTTGTTATCGGGCGGACCTGGCCGGGCCGACGCGGGTGGTGTTGAGGCAGTTGTTGGAGGCGTTTTTAGGCTGGGGAAAACGGCGTTACGGCTGAAATCGCCTTCGCGAGCAAGCCCGCTCCCACATTTGACCGAGTTCCAGCATGAGAATGCGGTCGAGTGTGGGAGCGGGCTTGCTCGCGAAGACGGCCTTACAGTCGCCCCAGTGCAACTGCCCGTCGCCCCAGTTCGTGTTCACCCAGGTCTCACTGGGTAAGGTTGTGCAATAACAACAGCCGAGTGAGACCACCCCCATGCAAAAAACCTTGTTGAGCTTGATCGGCGCCGCACTGCTCAGTGCGCAAGCCATGGCCGCCGAGCCGGCTTCCTGCAAAACCATCCGCATGGGCGTGGTCAGCTGGACCGACGTGGTGGCCACCTCCGGCATGGCCGATGTGCTGCTCAACGGCCTGGGCTACGACAGCAAGCAGACCAGCGCCGTACAGCAGATCATCTTTGCCGGCATCCGCGACAAGCGCCTGGATGTTTTCCTCGGCTACTGGAAACCGGCGATGGACAACAATATCGCACCGTTCCTCGCGGCCAAGCAGGTCAAGGTCTTCGATACCCCCAGCCTGGCCGACGCCCAGGCCACCCTGGCGGTGCCGCAGTACGTGGCGGACGCCGGGCTGAAGACCTTCGCCGACATCTCCCGCTTCAAGGACAAGCTGGGCGGCAAGATCTACGGCATCGAGCCCGGCAGCGGCGCCAACACCGACATCCAGAAAATGATCGACACCGACCGCTTTGGCCTTGGCGGCTTCAAGCTGGTCGCTTCCGGCGAGGCGGGCATGCTGGCGGCGGTGCAGCGCGCGGTGAATCGCAAGGAATTCGTGGTCTTTGTCGGTTGGACCCCGCACCCGATGAACATCAACCTGCAGATGGCCTACCTCACCGGCAGTGAAGACGTATTCGGCCCCGACGAAGGCCGCGCCACGGTGTCCACAGTCACCGCACCGGACTTCGCCGAGCGCTGCCCGAATGCCAATCGCCTGTTGCAGAACCTCACCTTCACCGCCGCCCAGGAAAGCCAGTTGATGGTGCCGATCATGGAGCGCCAATCGCCGCAGGATGTGGCCAGGCAGTGGCTGCGCGATCATCCCGAGGATGTGCAGCGTTGGTTGGCTGGGGTCACGGCGTTTGATGGCCAGGATGGCGTGGCAGCCGTACAAGCCAGCCTCAAGCCCTGAGGCCCCCCCTGTGGGAGCGGGCTTGCCTGCGCCCACATTTGCTCTCAAGTGTCAGGGAGACTGATGCATGGCCGACTACCCGATTTCTTCGCAAATGCTCGCCTTTGTGGATAAGACCGAATCTTTCACCAGCACCGACACCTCCCTGGCCGGCCTGCGCCAGAACTACAACCGCATGTGCCAGGCGTTCACCCCATCACCGCCCCAGGGGCTGACGGTTGCGGACTCCAATCTGGGTGGCGTCGGCATCCGCAGCTACCTGCCCACCCCAACCACCCCATCCGACGGCTGGCCGTGCCTTCTTTATATGCACGGCGGCGGCTGGGTCGTCGGCGGTTTGGATTCCCACGACTTCATCTGCTTCGAATTGGCCAGTGCGCTCCAGGTGCTGGTGATCGCCATCGACTACCGCTTGGCCCCTGAATACCCGTTCCCGGCGGCGTACGACGATTGCCGCAGCGTGTGGCAGGCGATCCAGGCGGGGCAGGGGCCGTATGCCATCAACCGTCAGCGTCTGGTGGTGGCGGGGGACAGTGCCGGTGGCAACCTGGCGGCGGCGTTATGCCTGGGGTTGCGCGACCACGGGCAGCCGTTGCCATTGGCGCAAGTGCTGATTTACCCAGGGTTGGGCGGGGCGGCGGATTTGCCGTCCCGGCGTGATTGCGCGGATGCGCCGTTGCTGAGTACGGCTGATACCGACGCTTACTTGGCCTTGTATCTGTCAGACGGCGCACAATCCTCACCCTATGCCATGCCGTTGCGTGCCGAAACATTCAGGGGTTTACCCAAGGCCTTCATCGCCGTAGCCCAATTCGACCCGTTGCGCGACGACGGCAGGCTGTACGCCGAACGCTTGCAGGCCGCAGGCGTCAACACGCTCCTGTATCCCGGCAAAGGCCTGGTGCACGGTTGCCTGCGGGCGCGTGGGCAGGTGGCGGAGGTGGATCAACTCTACACTCACCTGCTGCATTACCTCAGGAGCGAAGGGCTGACACAGGTCTAAGCGCGCAAGGACATGCTCATTGCACAATTCGGGTTTATAGTGCCAGACGGCAAAATAATAGACGTCCCCCCAGGGATGAACTCGACCCCTTACGGAGCGCGCAATGCAGACTTGGTTTCCGCAGATCAAACCCTACGCCCGGCACGATCTGGCCGTCGATGACACGCATACTCTGTACGTCGATGAAAGTGGCTCCCCCGAAGGTTTGCCCGTCGTCTTCATCCACGGCGGTCCTGGCGCGGGTTGCGATGCCAACAGCCGCTGCTATTTCGACCCGAACCTCTATCACATCGTCACCTTCGACCAGCGCGGCTGCGGGCGTTCCACGCCGCGCGCGAGCCTGGAAAACAACACCACCTGGGACCTGGTCGCCGACCTTGAGCGCATCCGCGAACACCTGGGCATCGACAAGTGGGTGCTGTTCGGCGGCTCCTGGGGGTCGACCCTGGCCCTGGCCTATGCGCAAACCCACCCCGAGCGCGTGCTTGGCCTGATCGTGCGCGGGATTTTCCTTGCCCGCCCGCAAGACATCCATTGGTTCTACCAGGAAGGCGCGAGCCGCTTGTTTCCGGATTACTGGCAGGACTACATCGCGCCGATCCCGGCCGATGAGCGCCACGACATGATCGCGGCCTACCACAAGCGCCTCACCGGCAACGACCAGATCGCCCAGATGCACGCGGCCAAGGCCTGGTCCGGTTGGGAAGGGCGCATGCTCGGCCTGTGCCCGAGCCCGCAGCATGTGGAGCGGTTTTCCGAGCCGCAGCGTGCGCTGTCCATCGCGCGGATCGAGTGCCACTACTTCACCAACAACTCCTTCCTGGAGCCCAACCAACTGATCCGCGACATGCACAAGATCGCGCACCTGCCTGGCGTAATCATCCACGGCCGCTACGATATGATCTGCCCGCTGGATAACGCCTGGGAGCTGCATCAGGCCTGGCCCAACAGCGAGCTGCAGGTGATTCGCGAGGCGGGCCATGCGGCCTCCGAGCCTGGAATCACCGATGCGCTGGTGCGGGCGACTGGCGAGATGGCGCGCCGTTTGCTTGACTTGCCGCCTGAAGAAGCATGAAGGGCCTGTTGCAACGGGTGCGTGGCGCCCGGGTCGAGGTCGCAGGCGAGGTCGTCGGGGCCATCGACCAGGGGTTGCTGGTGCTGGTGGCCGTCGAGCCGGGCGATACGCCCGAGAGCGCCGACAAACTCCTGCACAAGCTGCTTAACTATCGGGTGTTCAGCGACGACGAGGGCAAGATGAACTTGTCCTTGAAGGACATCGACGGCGGTTTGCTGCTGGTGTCGCAGTTCACTCTCGCGGCGGATACCAAGAGCGGGCTGCGGCCGAGCTTCTCCACGGCGGCCCCTCCGGCGCTGGGAGCGGCGCTTTTCGAACATTTGCTGTTACAAGCGCAACAATTGCATGGCAAGGTGGGGTCCGGGCGTTTTGGCGCCGATATGCAGGTGCATTTGGTCAATGATGGCCCTGTGACCTTCCTGCTTCAGACATGAATGTATTAAAAACGACTTTTAATGCCTAAAAACGCAGGATTTCACTACAAATACTTGGTCGCCCCTGATGCGTTGTCTCGCAGGCTACTAGATAATCGCGCGCTACGGGGATCAGCGTTGTTTGGTCCATTTTTGACTTAGGTAGAGACTTGTCCGATCACCAATGGGGAATCATTTTGACCCAGGGGAGTCGGAACAATGCTCGCCAACCTGGCATATAGATAGCTGGCCGTTGGTTTTTTGATCTGTTTTCGGCGAGGGTTGCTCGTGATTGTTAGTCCCTGTAATGCACCAAAATTGTCTGCCAAACGGTTACGAAACGCACTGGTGACGGGCTCTGCCCTGTTTTGCCTGTTCGGCGCGGGTCAACTGTGGGCATTCAGTCTGGATGATGTGTCGGCCAAGGCTAAAGAGCTGGCCGGGCAGAAATACGAAGCGCCGCGCAGCAATCTGCCGAACGAATTCCGCGAAATGAAATTCGCCGATTACCAGAAGATTCGTTTCCGCAACGAAAAAGCTGAGTGGGCCGACCAGAACACGCCGTTCAAGCTGTCCTTCTATCACCAGGGTATGCACTTTGATACACCGGTGAAAATCAACGAAGTCACGGCCGACAGCGTCAACGAAATCAAATACGACCCAACGCGTTTCGATTTCGGCGACATGAAGCTTGATCCAAAAGCCACCGAACAGCTGGGTTATGCCGGTTTCCGTGTGCTGTACCCGATCAACAAGGCCGACAAGCAAGACGAAATCATGACTATGCTGGGCGCGAGCTACTTCCGCGTCGTCGGCAAGGGCCAGGCCTATGGCTTGTCCGCCCGTGGCATGGCGATCGACACTGCGTTGCCGTCCGGTGAAGAATTCCCGCGGTTCACCGAGTTCTGGATCGAACGTCCGAAGCCGGGTGAAAAACAGCTGGTGATCTTTGCCCTGCTGGATTCCCCGCGTGCCACCGGCGCGTATCGCCTGACCCTGCGTCCGGGCACCGACACCATTGTCGACGTGAAATCCCAGATGTACCTGCGCGACAAGGTCAGCAAGCTGGGCGTTGCCCCGTTGACCAGCATGTTCCTGTTCGGCGCGAACCAGCCGTCCAAAGTGCTCAACTACCGTCGTGAGCTGCATGATTCCAGCGGTCTGTCGATCCATGCCGGCAACGGCGAGTGGATCTGGCGCCCACTGAACAACCCGAAACACCTGTCGGTGAGCAACTTCAGCGTCGAGAACCCGAAAGGTTTCGGCCTGCTGCAACGTGGTCGCGATTTCAGCCACTACGAAGACCTCGACGACAACTACGACAAGCGCCCAAGTGCCTGGATCGAGCCTGAAGGCGATTGGGGCAAGGGCACCGTCAACCTGGTTGAGATTCCGACCGCCGACGAAACCAACGACAACATCGTTGCGTTCTGGAGCCCGGAAAAACTGCCGGAAGTCGGCCAGCCGCTGGATGTCGCCTACCGTCTGCACTGGACCATGGACGAAAAATCCCTGCACCCGGCCGACAGCGCCTGGGTCAAGCAGACCCTGCGTTCCACTGGTGATGTGAAACAGTCCAACCTGATCCGTCAGCCGGATGGCAGCGTGGCTTATCTGGTGGACTTCGAAGGCCCGTCCCTCAAGGCCCTGCCTGCGGATGCCGCGGTGCGCAGCCAGGTCAGTGTTGGCGACAACGCCGAAGTGGTCGAAAACAGCGTGCGCTACAACGAGCACACCAAAGGCTGGCGCTTGACCCTGCGCCTGAAGATCAAGGACGCCGGCAAGCCGACCGAGATGCGTGCGGCCCTGGTGCAGGACATCGTCAAGCCTGAGCCGGATAAGGATTCGAGCCACGTGCTCAAAGCCGACAAAGTGCTGGCCAAGCAACACGAGAAACAAGCCAAGAAAGACGCGAAAGACAAGGAAGCCAAGCAGCCAGAAGCTGCCCCAGCCACACCGGAACCGGCCAAGACTGAACAAGTCCTGACCGAGACCTGGAGCTATCAGTTGCCTGCCGATGAGTAATTCCCAAGCCACGCCAGAGACTCTGCAAGAGTACCTGGCGCATCTCCCGATGACCGCTGAGCAGCGCGCCGAACTGGCGGGCTGCAAGTCCTTCAGCGAACTGCACGAACGCTTGTCGTCGTCGACCTTTGACGCGCCAACCGACGCCGCCCAAGCGTCGGTCGGCCGCCGGTTGACCCTCAACAGTGCCGAAGAACTGCAAGACGCCGAAATGCTCACGGTCGATGCCGAAGGGCGCGTGTGCCTGAAAGCCACGCCGCCGATCCGTCGGACCAAAGTGGTGCCGGAGCCTTGGCGCACCAACATCCTGGTGCGCGGTTGGCGCCGGCTGACAGGTCGCACCAACCCGCCGAAGCCGCCGAAAGACGAGCGTGTGCTGCCGGCTGCGCGCTGGCGTACCGTGGGTTCGATCCGTCGTTACATCCTGTTGGTGCTGATGCTCGGCCAGACCATCGTCGCCGGCTGGTACATGAAGGGCATCATGCCGTACCAGGGCTGGTCGCTGGTCGACTTCGACGAGATCCGCAACCAGACCCTGCTGCAAACCGCCACCCAGGTACTGCCTTACGCCCTGCAAACCAGCATCCTGATCATGTTCGGGATCTTGTTCTGCTGGGTCTCGGCCGGTTTCTGGACCGCGTTGATGGGCTTCCTGGAACTGCTGACCGGTCACGATAAATACCGCATTTCCGGTAAAAGTGCCGGTGACGAGCCGATCCCGAAAGACGCCCGCACTGCGCTGGTGATGCCGATCTGTAACGAAGACGTGCCCCGGGTATTCGCCGGCCTGCGCGCTACCTTCGAATCGGTGGCCGCCACTGGCGACCTCGACCGTTTCGACTTCTTTGTGCTCAGCGACAGTAACGACGCCGACATCTGCATCGCCGAACAGCAAGCCTGGCTCGACGTGTGCCGTGAAGCCGGTGGTTTCGGCAAGATCTTCTATCGCCGCCGTCGCCGTCGCGTCAAACGCAAGAGCGGCAACCTCGACGACTTCTGCCGTCGCTGGGGCGGTGAATACAAGTACATGGTCGTTCTCGACGCCGACAGCGTGATGAGCGGCGAGTGCCTGACCAGCCTGGTGCGCCTGATGGAAGCCACGCCGGATGCCGGGATTATCCAGACCGCGCCGCGTGCGTCGGGCATGGACACCCTGTATGCGCGCATGCAGCAGTTCGCCACCCGTGTGTACGGCCCGCTGTTCACCGCCGGCCTGCACTTCTGGCAATTGGGTGAATCCCACTACTGGGGTCACAACGCGATCATCCGCATGCAGCCGTTTATCGAGCACTGCGCCCTGGCGCCGTTGCCGGGTAAAGGCGCGTTTGCCGGTGCGATCCTCTCCCACGACTTCGTCGAAGCTGCGCTGATGCGCCGTGCCGGCTGGGGCGTGTGGATTGCCTACGATCTGCCGGGCAGCTACGAAGAACTGCCGCCGAACCTGCTGGACGAACTCAAGCGTGACCGACGCTGGTGCCACGGCAACCTGATGAACTTCCGCCTGTTCCTGGTCAAAGGCATGCACCCGGTGCACCGCGCGGTGTTCCTGACCGGCGTGATGTCGTACCTGTCAGCGCCGTTGTGGTTCTTCTTCCTGGTGCTGTCCACCGCGCTGTTGGCGGTGAACACGCTGATGGAACCGCAGTACTTCATGGCCCCGCGCCAGTTGTACCCGCTGTGGCCGCAATGGCATCCGGACAAGGCGGTGGCGTTGTTCTCGACCACCATCGTGCTGCTGTTCCTGCCGAAACTGCTGAGCATCATCCTGATCTGGGCCAAGGGCGCGAAAGAGTTCGGCGGCAAGTTCAAGGTGACCGTGTCGATGCTGCTGGAGATGCTGTTCTCCATGCTGCTGGCGCCGGTGCGGATGATTTTCCACACCCGTTTCGTACTGGCCGCGTTCCTCGGCTGGGCGGCAACCTGGAACTCGCCGCAGCGTGACGATGACTCCACCCCATGGAGCGAAGCGGTCAAGCGCCACGGTCCGCAAACCGTGCTGGGCTTCTTGTGGGCCCTGCTGGTGGTCTGGCTGAACCCGAGCTTCCTGTGGTGGCTGGTGCCGATTGTCGGCTCGCTGATGCTGTCGATCCCGGTGTCGGTCATCTCCAGTCGGGTCAAGCTGGGCCTCAAGTCCCGTGACGAGAGCCTGTTCCTGATCCCTGAGGAATACAATCCGCCGCAGGCGCTGTTGTCGACCGAGAAGTACACCCACGAAAACCGTTGGCATGCGCTGAACGACGGCTTCGTGCGTGCCGTGGTCGATCCGCAGCAGAACGCCTTGGCCTGCGCCCTGGCCACCTCGCGTCACCGCGAAGCGGAGCCGATCGAGTACCTGCGTGCCGAGCGTGTGCGCCATGCGTTGAAAGTCGGCCCTGCCGGCCTCAACAACGGCGAACGTGTGGCGTTGCTCAGCGACCCGGTCGCCCTGGCCCGCCTGCACGAGCAGGTCTGGAGCGAAGGCCACGCCGAATGGCTGGGGGCCTGGCGTGAATCGATCAAGTCCGATCCTCACGCGCCACTGCTGCCGCTGCAACCGCAAGTCTCCCAGGCCCAACCGGCCTGATTCAGACGCCCCCGGAGGTTCACTCCGGGGGCATTTGAAACGCTGGTCCTACAGCGTTTCGCGCTTCTTCCTTTAAGCGCTAACTCCTTGTTATTTCGAAACAAAAGACCCCGGTTCGAGGCGTATTGCCGTGCCTGCGACTGGGTTAGCATCGCCGCGCAAATTTGATTCGCCACGGGGATTTTCATGCTCAAAAGGTATTGTTCGGCACTGCTGATAGGCGCTGTCGCATTGATGGAGGGTGGCCCGCTGTATGCCGGTGCGTTGGACGATGCGGTGCGGCGCGGTGTGCTGAAGGTCGGGACCACGCCTACCTATGTGCCGTTTGAAATGACTGACCGGCAGGGACGCATTGTCGGTTTCGAAATCGACCTGCTTCAGACGATGAGTCGTGCGCTGGGGGTTGAGCTGGAGTTGGTGGCGGTGCCCTACACCGATTTGCTGCCGGGGCTGCTGGCCAACAAGTTCGACCTGATCGGTAGCGGCATGACCGTCACCCAGGAGCGTAATCTCAAGCTGAATTTCAGCGACGCCTTTATCGTCGTCGGCCAGACCGTGCTGCTGCATCCAAGCCTGGCGGGCAAGGTCGGCAGTGTCGAAGAACTGGACGAGGCCGGCTACCGTATCGCCGTCACCGAGGGCACCACCGGGGAATTGGCCGCGCAACGTTTTCTGGGCGCGGCGCGGCTGAGCAGTTTTGCCACGCCCGAAGAAGGCGTGCGGCAGGTGGTGGAAGGCAAGGCCGATGCCTTTATCCACGATGCGCCCTACAACCTGATCGCCAGTGGCCGGCCGGAAAACAGCAGCTTGCTGGCCCTGGAGCAGCCCTTCACCTACGAGCCCTTGGCGTTCGGCCTGAAAAAGGGCGATTACGACAGCCTCAACTGGATCAACCATTTCCTCAATCAGGTGGCCCAGGACGGCACCTATGATCGGCTGCACGACAAGTGGTTCAGGGGTACCGACTGGATGGCGGACATTGAGTAAAAGTCATAACTGCTTACACATCCGCCGGTTGCCGAATCCAGGTGCTGAAGTGTCTGCCCCTGGGGTTCTTCCGGAATTTGTGGGGCATTTCCGACATACGCCGACAACAAATACCCGTGAAACCTTTGTGACGGCAGACGAGTGGGTTAGGATCGCACCCCGAAATGGTGCAGCCCTTTTGCGCGCCGACCTCATAAGAATCGTTCAGGGGACTTGATGATGAAAAAGTATCTTTCGATGCTGCTGCTTGGCGTCACCGCGCTGGTCGCGGCCACTGCGGCCCAGGCCGGCGCGATCGACGATGCGGTCAAGCGCGGCACGCTGAAGGTCGGCATGGACCCGACCTACATGCCGTTCGAAATGACAGACAAGCGCGGTGAAATCATCGGCTTCGAAGTCGACATCCTCAAGGCCCTGGCCAAGTCCATGGGCGTCAAGCTGGAGCTGGTTTCCACCGGCTACGACGGCATCATCCCGGCCTTCCTGACCGGCAAGTTCGACATGATCGGCAGCGGCATGACCCTGACCCAGGAGCGCAACCTGCGCCTGAACTTCAGCGAACCGTTCATCGTGGTCGGCCAGACCCTGCTGATCCGCAAGGATCTGGAAGGCACCATCAAGTCCTACAAAGACCTGAACGACGAGAAGTACCGCCTGACTTCCAAGCTCGGCACCACCGGCGAGATGGTCGCCAAGAAGCTGATCTCCAAAGCCAAGTACCATGGCTACGACAACGAGCAGGAAGGCGTGCTGGACGTGGTCAACGGCAAGGCTGATGCCTTTGTGTATGACGCGCCGTACAACGTGGTCGCCGAGAAGAAAGTCGGCAACGGCAAGCTGGTGTTCCTCGAAGAACCGTTCACCTTCGAACCCCTGGCGTTTGGCCTGAAAAAAGGCGATTACGACAGCATCAACTTCATCAACAACTTCCTGCACCAGATCCGTAACGACGGCACCTACGATCGCATCCATGACAAGTGGTTCAAGAGCTCCGAGTGGCTCAAGGACATGGAATAAAGGTTTAGACCGAGTCGCGCCCTTCGCGAGCAAGCCCGCTCCCACATTTTGACCGCATTTCATGTTGGAACTCGGTCGAGTGTGGGAGCGGGCTTGCTCGCGAAGACGGCCTGACAAGCAACACAAATCGCGGAATTTGAAATGAAACAGAAAAAAGCCCAATGGCCCTGGCACCTGCTGACCGTGGTCGTGCTGGTCGGTCTGGCTGGTGCCTTGTATTACGCCACTTCGCTGATGTCCTACGAATGGCGCTGGAACCGCGTACCGCAGTACTTCGCCTACCAGGCTGAAACGTCCCAGCGCGCGGCGGATATTTCTACCGTGGTTGAGTTGGTGCGCAAAGGCGATGTCGCCGAAGTGACCCTGCGCAACGACGCGGGTGCCCTGCAGACGCTGACCGTGGCCGACAACAGCCTGCAAGTGGCGCGCGGCGATGACGTGGCCGAAGGCGACGTGATCGGTGTGACCCGGCATTGGGCGTTGGGCCCGTTGATGTGGGGCTTGTGGACCACGCTGTGGCTGTCGGTGGTCTCCGGCATCCTGGGGCTGGCGATCGGGCTGGCGACCGGCTTGTGCCGTCTGTCCAACAACCCGACCCTGCGCGACCTGTCGACCATCTACGTCGAGTTGGTGCGCGGTACGCCGCTGCTGGTGCAGATCTTCATCTTCTATTTCTTTATCGGCACGGTGCTCAACCTGTCCCGGGAATTTGCCGGGATTGCCGCGTTGTCGCTGTTCACGGGCGCCTACGTGGCGGAAATCGTCCGCGCCGGCGTGCAGTCAATCACCCGTGGCCAGAACGAAGCTGCGCGCTCCCTGGGCTTGAGCGCCAGCCAGTCGATGCGTCACGTGGTGTTGCCGCAGGCATTCAAGCGCGTGCTGCCACCGCTGGCTGGGCAATTTATCAGCCTGGTGAAAGACACTTCGCTGGTCTCGGTGATCGCGATCACCGAACTGCTCAAGAGCGGTCGCGAGGTGATCACCACCTCATTCTCGCCGTTTGAAATCCTGTTCTGCGTTGCAGGCCTGTACCTGCTGATCAACCTGCCGCTGTCGAAAATGGCCAGCCGGCTTGAGCGGAGGCTCGCCCAAAGTGATTGAAGTCCGCGATCTGGTAAAAGTCTTCGATACCCGTGGCCATGTGGTGCGCGCGGTCGACCACGTCACCACCCAGGTGGCCAAGGGCGAAGTGCTGGTGGTGATCGGTCCGTCGGGCTCCGGCAAGTCCACTTTCCTGCGCTGCCTCAATGGCCTGGAAGAGTTCGATTCCGGCTCGGTGAGTATCGACGGCCTGCAACTGGCTGATCCGAAAACCGACGTGAACGCCTACCGTCGCGAAGTCGGCATGGTGTTCCAGCACTTCAACCTGTTCCCCCACATGACAGTGCTGGAAAACCTCTGCCTGGCGCAAAAAGTCGTGCGCAAGCGCGGCAAGAAAGAGCGCGAGGCCAAGGCCCTGGCGCTGCTGGAAAAGGTCGGTATTGCGCAGAAGGCCAACGAGTTTCCGTCGCGCCTCTCCGGCGGCCAGCAGCAACGCGTGGCGATTGCCCGTGCGTTGGCGATGGAGCCCAAGGTCATGCTGTTCGACGAACCCACCTCGGCGCTCGACCCGGAAATGGTCGGCGAAGTGCTGGACGTGATGAAGACCCTGGCCCTGGAAGGCATGACCATGGTCTGCGTCACCCACGAAATGGGCTTTGCCCGCGAAGTGGCGGACCGCGTGCTGTTCTTCGATCACGGCAAATTGCTCGAAGACGCCGCCCCGGCCGAATTCTTCGACGCGCCAAAAGACCCACGCGCCCAGGCCTTCCTGCGCCAGGTCCTGTAACTTGTAGTGAGCGGGCTTGCCCCGCGCTGGGTGGCGCAGCCGCCCCAATAAGATCGCCGCGGTGTTTCAGAAAAACCGGGGTGTCTGGATTTGGGGCGGCTGCGCCACCCAGCGCGGGGCAAGCCCGCTCACTACGGGGTCAGAGCTGGAATTTGCCCACCAGCGCCTGCAGATCCATGCTCAACCGCGTCAACTGAACACTCGCCGCCGCCGTCTCTTCGCTGGCGGCGGCGGTGTGTTCGGACACGTCGCGCACCTGCAACACGCTGCGATTGATCTCTTCGACCACCGCACTTTGTTCTTCGGCGGCCGCGGCAATCTGCGGGTTCATTTCCTGGATGATCGCCACCGTGCGCGCAATCGCGGCCAGTGCCTCGCCGGCGTTGCGGGTCAGGTCGACGCTGTTGTCGGTCAGGTTGCGGCTGCTGTCCAGCGTCTCGGCCACGTGCTGGGTGCCGTTGTGCAGGCTGAGGATCAAACCTTCGATCTCTTCGGCAGACGCCTGGGTGCGTTGCGCCAGGCTGCGCACTTCATCGGCCACCACCGCAAAACCTTCGCCGGCACTGCCCGCGCGTGCGGCCTCGATGGCGGCGTTCAAGGCCAGCAGGTTGGTCTGCTGGGACACGGACTTGATCACGTCGAGCACGCTGGCGATCTTCTGGCTTTCTTGCTGCAACGTCAGCATTGCGCGGCCTGAAAGTGCCATTTCTTCGGCCAGCTGGCCGATCTGCTCAACCGCCTGCGCCACCACCTTGTCGCCGGCACTCGCTTGGCGGTCAGCCTCGTTTGCCGCGATTGACGCTTGCTCGGCATGCCGGGCGACTTCCTGGGCGGTGGCGAGCATTTGGTTCATCGCGGTGGCGACCTGATCGGTTTCATCTTTTTGCTTGTTGACCCCGTTGCGGGTCTGCTCGGTGACGGCTGATAACTCGGTGGCCGCACTGGCGATCTGCCGGGCGCTGTCGCCGATGCCGCTGATCAGGTGGCGCAGGTTGTGGGTCATGTCCCCGATGGCGTGCTGCAGTTGGCCCAGTTCATCGCGGCGTCCCACCGGCATGTCGTGGCTCAGGTCGCCTTCGGCGATACGGTTGGCGCGGGCCAGCACTTCACGCAGTGGCACCGCAATTTGCCGGGCGATCCACCAGGCGGCCAGAGTGCCGAGCAACAGTGCGACGACGGTCACACTGATCAGCAGCAGACGGGTCTTGCCGGCTTCGTCGTCGCGTTTGAAGGTTTGGCCTTGGCTCATCTGCTCGTTTTGTTCCAGTAATTGATCGAGCTGTTGTTCGAAGCGGTTCTGCACGGTTTCGGTGTTGAGTTGGGCTTGCTTGAGGTTGAGTAGCTGCTCGCGGTAATTGGCGATGTCGCTCTTGAGCAGGGTCGAGTCCACCGGCAGAGCCGTGACAGCGGCCAGTGCGGCCTCCAGCGCCTGCAACGCGTCGCTGACTGCCTGGGCGTAGGCCTCCAGCGACGCGGCGGCCCATGCGGGGCGCTGGGCGCCTTCATCGGCACGGACCATGGCCTGGCGCAGGTTTTCGATGGCATCCAGGGCTGTCTGATCTTGCTGGTCGGGCAGCTCACTGGCGAGTTGGGCCAGGGTGTCGCTGGCTTGCTGTGCGGTCTTGTCCAGTGGGCTGCGGGCGTTTTCGCGGTGCTCGATCAGGGGCGCTAGCTCGCTGAGTGCCGCCTTGAAGTCGGTGACCAGGCGTGTGGCCTGTTCAAGGCGCTGGCGGTCGGCCGGGTCTCGCATGCGGCTTGAAAGGGCGGCCAGATGGGTTTCGATGGTCTCGATGTGTGTGGTGAGTTTGCCCCGGCTGTTCGGGTCCGTCAGCGTGCGGTAGACGATGCGATCAGCACGCATGGCTTGGCCAGCAACCGCCAATTGTCCCAGGGTCGTCAGGTTGGTGGAGCGGTAGATCATGGCATTCAAGGCTTGCCAGCCGGTGACGGCGATGGCGAAGCTGAGCATCAGCACTTGCCCGAAACCGATGGCAAGCTTGACGCGGACGCTGGCGTTGACCAGCAAACGGGTCAGCCGGGAAAACATGACGCACCTCCAAATCGAATTAAGCGTTTCGCAGTAAAGGAAACGCTAAATCGATTTGGCTCAGTGCCGGGCTGATAACTGCGTAGGAAATTTCACAAGCTGCTAATTAAATGCGGAAGCGTCCTACCAGTGTTTGTAGGTAAATCCCTAGGCGTGCCAGCTCGGCGCTGGATGCGGCCGTTTCTTCACTGGCTGAAGAGGTTTGTTCGGACACGTCCCGCACGTTCAACACACTGCGGTTAATCTCTTCGGCCACGGCGCTTTGCTGTTCGGCGGCGGTGGCGATCTGCGAGTTCATCGCCTGGATGGTCGACACCGTGCGCGTGATGCTCGCCAGTGCGCTGCCGGCGCGGCGCGTCAGCTCGACACTGCTGTCGGTGAGATCGCGGCTGTTGTCCATGATGGTCGCGACCTGTTGGGTACCGCTTTGCAGGCCGACGATCAGTTCTTCGATCTCTTCGGTGGACTTCTGGGTGCGCAGGGCCAGGCTGCGCACCTCGTCGGCCACCACGGCGAAGCCACGCCCGGCTTCACCGGCACGTGCGGCTTCAATCGCGGCGTTGAGCGCCAACAGGTTGGTTTGCTGGGCCACGGACTTGATCACGTCGAGCACACTGCCGATCTTGTCGCTTTCGCGTTTCAGATCGCCCATGGCCACCGTCGAGTTGCCGACTTCGCTGGCCAGGCGTTCGATCTGGGCGATGGCTTCGCCGACCACTTTGTCGCCTTCGCGGGCTTGCTGGTCAGCAGCGACGGCGGCTTCGGAAGCTTCCTCGGCGTTGCGTGCCACTTCTTGCACGGTCGCGGCCATCTCGTTCATCGCGGTAGCGACTTGGTCGGTCTCGACTTTTTGGCTGTTGACCCCGGCGCTGGTCTGTTCGGTCACGGCCGACAATTGCTCGGCGGCGCTGGCGATCTGGGTAACACCGTCGCTGATGCCGCCGATCAGTTCACGCAGGCCGACGGTCATGCTCTGCATGGCGCGTTGCAGCTGACCCAGTTCGTCCTGGCGCGCGGAGTCGAGGTTGTGGCTCAAGTCGCCAGAGGCTACGCGCTCGGCGACCTTGAGGGTCTGGTTCAGCGGAATGATGATCTGGCGAGTGATGGCCCACGCGGCAATCAGGCCGAACGCCAGTGCGAGTACGGTGGCCAGTGCCAGCATTTGCTTGGCTTGGGCGGCATCGTTGTCACGCACCACGGTCTGGGACGCGGTGAGTTTTTTGCTGCGCTCGAGCAGGATGTCGCCTTGCTCGGCCATGATTTTCATGGCAGCGACGCTGGCAACCTGGGAGTCACGGTACTGGCTGACGGCGGCGCGGTAGGCTTGCAGCGAGACGCTGGCCTGTTGCAGGTTGGTCGAATATTGATCAGGGACCTGGCCGTTCAGGCTGGCGATTTTCTTCAGGGCGTTGTCGATGGCGTCCAGCGCAGGCTGCTCGGCTTCGACCTTGCCGCTGTAGGTGTAGCCGCGCACTTGGAAGCGCGCTTGCTGGATCAACTTACTCAGGTCTACCACGCTGTTGAACTGCGTGACGCTGTCGCCTTGCAGCAGGGCTTTCTCGATTTCGCCGACTTTGAGCACCGCGTTGTCGGCGGTATCGCCCAGCTTGCTGCGCGCATTTTCACGGTTTGCCCCGGCCTGGACCATGGCCTCGAATGCGCGGCGGTATTGCTCGACGGCGGCCAGTTGATCGTCCACCAGGAGGTTGTCGGCCGGCTGATCGATCATGCCGTCGGCGGTTTTCAGGCCGGCTTCCAGTTTCACCAGCAGCGCATTGACCGCCGCCGGGCCTTGTTCGCCGCGCCGCATTTCGTAGTCCAGGCGCGCCAGGCGCAAATCCTTGGTCAGTTCATTGACGCTGGAGATGAAACCCAGCTTGTCGCCACGGCTGATCACGCCACTCAGGCCGCTCCAGCCGGTGAAGGTAATCATGAGCGTGAGCAGTAACACCAGGCCAAAACCTACACCCAACTTGGATTTGACGCTGACATTCCCCAGCTTTTCGGCTAACCAACGATACATGCTGCGAACTCCCCTGGAACAAGGCTTGGACTTATTCAGGGTGTATCGGCCTGTGTCGGGGATTCTGTAGCGACGCGATCAGATGCCTGGGGGCGGGTCAGAACAGTCGGGCCAGGAGGGCGGTGACGGCGGTTTCGACGCGCAGGATGCGGGCGCCCAATTGCACCGGCTGCAAACCCGCCTTGGCCAGCAAGTCGACCTCGTAGGGAATCCAGCCGCCTTCCGGGCCGATTGCCAGGGTCACCGGTTCGTCCAGCCCACGCGGGCAGGCCGGGTAGTCGCCGGGATGGCCAATCAGGCCAAGGGTGCCAGCGGCCATGGCCGGCAGGCGATCCTCGACGAACGGCTTGAAGCGTTTCTCGATGATGATGTCGGGCAGCACCGTGTCCCGCGCCTGTTCCAGGCCGAGGATCAGTTGCTCGCGAATGGCTTGCGGCTCGAGGAATGGCGTCTGCCAGAAACTTTTTTCCACACGGTAGCTGTTGAGCAGCACCACCTTTGGCACGCCCATGGCCGCCACGGTTTGCAGGACTCGGCGCAGCATTTTCGGACGGGGCAGGGCCAGCAGCAGGGTCAGCGGCAGCTTGGCCGGCGGCGGCTGGTCGAAGCTGACTTGCAGTTCGGCCTCGCTGTCTTCCAGGCGTAGCAGTTGGGCATTGCCCATCAGCCCGCCGATGCGGCCCACCCGCAGGCTGTCGCCGACGGCTGCGCGGTGGACTTCCTGCATGTGCACCAAGCGCCGATCACGCAGCACCACACGGTCGGCCGCGATGAAGTCGGCGTCTTCCAGTAGCAGCAGGTTCACGGCTGGGTCGCTGGCGGCTGGTCGTCGTCGGCTGGCTGATCATCCGGGTGGTCGCCACGCTTGGTGATCAGGCTGCTGAACAGGATGCCGATCTCGAACAGCATCCACATCGGCACGGCCAGCAGGGTCTGGGAGAAGATGTCCGGTGGCGTGAGGATCATGCCGACCACAAAGCAGCCGATGATCACGTACGGGCGGATCTTCTTCAGGTACGCCACGTTGACCACGCCGATCCACACCAGCAACACCACGGCCACCGGGATTTCGAAGGCCACGCCAAAGGCGAAGAACAGTGTCATCACGAAGTCGAGGTAGCTGGTGATGTCGGTCATCATTTCCACACCGGCCGGTGTGGCGGCGGCGAAGAACTTGAAGATCAGCGGGAACACCAGGAAGTAGGCGAACGCCATGCCGGTGTAGAACAGGCAGATGCTCGACACCAGCAATGGCACCGCGATGCGCTTCTCATGCTTGTACAGGCCCGGTGCGATAAAGCCCCAGATCTGGTGCAGGATCACCGGGATCGCCAAGAACAGCGAGACCATCATCGTCAGCTTCAACGGTGTGAGGAACGGCGACGACACGTCGGTGGCAATCATCGTCGCGCCGGCCGGCAAATACTGGCGCAGGGGCGTCGAGACAAAGGTATAGATCTGCTGGGTGAAGGCGAACAGCCCGGCAAAGATGATGAAGATCGCCGCTACGCAACGCAGCAGGCGGGTACGCAGCTCGGTGAGGTGCGAGACCAGCGGCATGTGCTGGTCGTTTTCCGGTTTATCAGCGCTCATGGGGCTCGCGGCGGCAATGTAGGGTCATGGGGCGCGGGCGACGCAACGGGCGTCGGCGCAGGCTCGGTGGGCGCAACAGGTGGGGTCTGGGTGGTCGGTGCGATGCTCTGCTCGGCCACGGGCTCGAGCGGCTTGGCCGGCTCCTGTACCGGCGAGAGGATCTTGCGCGCCTCTTGCTCCAACGACAGGATATGTTCGTTGTGCAGTTGCCGACGGATCTCGTCGGCGCCGATTTCCCGTTCAACTTCCTGTTTGATCGCATTGAAACTGCGTTTCAGGCGGCCGATCCACAGGCCGGCCGTGCGTGCCGCACCGGGCAGGCGTTCCGGCCCCAGTACCAGCAGGGCCACGAGGCCGACGAGCAGCAGTTCAGAGAAGCTGATACCAAACATTAGTCAGTGCTCACGAGTCTTTGCGGGTCGGCTCTTCGACTTTCTCAGCCTGCACGTCGAAAGTACGACGCTCGGTGATCGGCTGGGTGGCCTGCGGGTGCACTGGCTGCGCCGGTGGCACTGGGTTGGCGGCCGGGTCGGCAGGTTTTTCGTCGTCGTTCATGGCTTTGCGAAAGCCCTTGATCGATTCGCCGACGTCCGTGCCCAGGTTCTTGAGTTTCTTGGTGCCGAATACCAATACCACCACCACCAGAATGACGATCCAGTGTTTCCAGTCAAAAATACCCATGCTGCAAATCCTCAGTAAAAGTTATTCAGGCGGACGGGCGCGATGCCTTTTCGGCATGCCCGGACAAGCCGAAACGACGGTCCAGTTCATCCAGCACGGCCTGCGGATGCTGCCCCAGTTGGGCGAGCATGACCAGGCTGTGGAACCACAGGTCGGCGGTTTCGTAGATCACATCGCTGCAGTCGCCGCTGATTTGCGCGTCCTTGGCGGCGATGATCGTCTCGACGGATTCTTCGCCGAGCTTTTCCAGGATCTTGTTCAGGCCCTTGTGGTAAAGGCTGGCGACGTAGGAGCTGTCGGCGTCCGCGCCTTTGCGGTCCTCCAGCACCTGGGCCACGCGGTTCAGGGTATCGCTCATGTCTAGTGTCCTGCGGAGTAGATGGCGTGCGGGTCTTTGAGCACCGGTTCGACAACCTTCCACTCGCCGTTCTCGAACACGCGGTAGAAGCAGCTGTGACGGCCGGTGTGGCAGGCGATGTCGCCGATCTGCTCGACCTTGAGGATCACCACGTCGGCGTCGCAGTCGATGCGCATCTCGTGCAGGGTCTGCACGTGCCCGGACTCTTCGCCCTTGCGCCACAGTTTGCCACGCGAACGTGACCAGTAAATGGCGCGCTGCTCAGTGGCGGTGAGGCTCAGGGCCTCGCGGTTCATCCAGGCCATCATCAATACGCGCCCGGTCTTGTAGTCCTGGGCAATGGCCGGCACCAAGCCGTCACTGTCCCATTTGATCTCGTCCAGCCAGTCTTTCATGTTCGGCTCCGGCAATTTGCGACAGTGTATAACCGGATCGGCTATCGGCGCACGATCAGATAAACGCCCACGGCGACCATGATACCGGCCGGCCAGTGGCCCAATTGATTCAACGGCCCGCCCAGGGCCAGCACAATGCCGCCGGTCAGGTGCGCGGCGCCGAGCAGGCGCAGGAACCAGTCGTCCTTGCGCTTGTGCCACGGCGGCGCTGGGTCCTTGGCGTGGGGCTGGGACATGCGCTCCAGCAGGTCGCGGGTCATGTTGGCCAAGTGCGGTAGTTGTTCGAACTGGCTGTGCAGATTGCCGATCAGGGTTTTCGGGCTGACCCGCTCGCGCATCCAGCGTTCGAGGAACGGCTGGGCGGTGTTCCATAGGTCGAGGTCCGGATACAGCTGGCGGCCCAGGCCTTCGATGTTCAGCAGGGTCTTTTGCAGCAGCACCAACTGCGGCTGCACTTCCATATTGAAACGTCGGGCGGTCTGGAACAGACGCATCAGTACCTGGCCGAAGGAAATGTCCTTCAGCGGTTTTTCAAAGATCGGTTCGCACACCGTACGAATGGCAGCTTCGAATTCGTTGAGTTTGGTTTCCGCCGGCACCCAGCCCGAATCGATGTGTAACTGCGCCACGCGGCGATAGTCACGCTTGAAGAAGGCGAACAGGTTGCGTGCCAGGTAGTCCTGGTCTTGCGGGGTGAGGCTGCCGACGATGCCGCAGTCGATCGCAATGTATTGCGGGCTCCACGGGTTGACGGTGCTGACGAAGATGTTGCCGGGGTGCATGTCGGCGTGGAAGAAGCTGTCGCGGAACACCTGGGTGAAGAAGATCTCCACGCCACGCTCGGCGAGCATCTTCATGTCGGTGCGCTGGTCGGCCAGGGTCGCGAGGTCAGTGACTTGCACGCCGTAGATGCGCTCCATCACCAGCACTTTGGGGCGGCACCAGTCCCAATACACCTGCGGCACGTACAGCAGCGGCGAGCCTTCGAAGTTGCGCTTGAGCTGGCTGGCGTTGGCGGCTTCGCGCAGCAGGTCGAGTTCGTCGTAGATGGTTTTTTCGTAGTCGGCAACCACGTCCACCGGGTGCAGCAAGCGCGCATCGGCGCTGAAGCGCTCGGCGGCGCGGGCGAGGATGAACAGCCACGCCAGGTCCTGGCCGATGATCGGCTTGAGGCCCGGGCGGATGACCTTCACCACCACTTCTTCGCCGCTCTTGAGCTGCGCGGCGTGGACTTGCGCCACGGAGGCCGAGGCCAGCGGTTCGACGTCGAAACGGCTGAACACGTCGCTGATCTTCTGGCCCAGCTGTTCTTCGATCAGCTTCATCGACTGCTGGGAGTCGAACGGCGGCACGCGGTCTTGCAGCAGCATCAGCTCGTCGGCGATGTCCTCGGGCAGCAGGTCGCGGCGGGTCGAGAGGATTTGCCCGAACTTGATAAAGATCGGCCCCAGGTCCTGCAACGCCAGGCGCAGGCGCGCGCCACGGCTCAGCTCCAGCTTCTTGCGCGGGAACCAGCGCCACGGCAGCACATAGCGCACCGCCAGCAGGAACCACGGCAGCGGCAGGGCGAACAGCAGGTCATCGAGTTGGTAGCGGATTACGACGCGCTGGATACGGAACAAACGGCGGACGGCGAGCAGCTTCATGCGTTATCGCTTGGATCAAGGGAACGGCTCAGGCGCTCGAAGCGTGCCTCAAGGCGTTCCAGGTCGATTTTGGCCTTGTCGAGTTCACGAAAGCGCGCTTGCGCTTCCCGTTGTCCGACCAGGGTGCGCGATTCTTCGCTCAGGTATTCGGCGAGGTTCTGGTTGAGGCTGGCGAACCCTTGCTGATACCACCGCGAACGGCTGCGCAGGTGCCCGCTGATCAACTGGGTGGCCACCGGGCCGATCCAGCGTGACAGCTCGTATTCCCAATCCAGCTCCAGGTCTTGCAACACGGCGGCCAGGTCCATCAGCACCGAACTGTCGCCTTCCAGTTCGACTTCGGTGCTGTGCAGGATCGCGGTCTTGTTGCGGCTCAGGGCCAAGTGCAACAGGCTGGAGGCCGGCGCACGCAGGGTGCAGTCGGCATCACAGGCCCAGGTGCTGGCGAGCAGCAGGCCTTCATCGCTGGGCAGGATAAACAGCTGCACGGCGGGGCTGCGGCAATCGACGGCAATCACCTTGCCGGTCAAGTGCGCGAGCCGCGCCAGGGCGGTGCTGTCCAGGCGCAGCACACGGTTGAGGCCGTGCTCAACGCTGGCGAGAAGGCCCTGGAGCAGCATCAGGGCTTGATGCCGCGGTGCAGGGCGACGATGCCGGACGTCATGTTGTGGTAGGTCACGCGGTCGAAACCGGCTTCTACCATCATCGACTTCAGGGTTTCCTGGTCGGGGTGCATGCGGATCGATTCGGCCAGGTAGCGATAGCTTTCGGCGTCATTGGTGATCAGCTTGCCCATCAACGGCATGAAGGCGAAGGAATAGGTGTCGTAGACCTTGGACATCAGTGCGTTGGTCGGTTTGGAGAACTCCAGCACCAACAGGCGGCCGCCCGGCTTGAGTACGCGCAGCATCGAGCGGATCGCGTCTTCTTTATGGGTCACGTTGCGCAGGCCGAAGGCGATGGTCACGCAGTCGAAATGGTTGTCGGGGAACGGCAGCTTTTCAGCGTCGGCCTGGACGAATTCGATATTGCCGGCCACGCCTTTGTCGAGCAGGCGGTCGCGACCGACCTTGAGCATCGAACCGTTGATGTCCGCCAGTACCACCTGGCCGGTGGGGCCGACGAGCTTGGAGAACTTGGCTGCCAGGTCGCCCGTGCCGCCGGCGATGTCCAGCACGCGATTGCCGGCGCGCACGCCGGACAGCTCGATGGTGAAGCGCTTCCACAGGCGGTGCATGCCGCCGGAGAGCACGTCGTTCATCAGGTCGTACTTGGCCGCAACGGAGTGGAACACCTCAGCGACTTTTTCCGCCTTTTGGCTTTCCGGGACGTTCTTGAAGCCGAAGTGAGTGGTGGGTTCGGCATCGCTGCCTTTGCGCTGATCAGTCATATCGCTGTCACCAAAAGAGAATGCGGCACATGATAATCCCCAAGGCCTGCTTTGTCTTGGCAAGGCTCAATCTGTAGTGAGCGGGCTTGCCCCGCGCTGGGTGGCGAAGCCGCCCCCCGCAAGGACGCCTGGGAGTTTCAGAAAGACCGCGTTGCCTGGGTTTGGGGCGGCTGCGCCACTCAGCGCGGGGCAAGCCCGCTCACTACAGATTGTCGAGTTGCGTATAGGTAAGATGGATGGTCACCGAGACCTTTTGCCGCATCGAAGGTATCCAAACCGCAATAAAGAGGAGTCATTGCAATGGCCCGTATTACCGTTGAGCGTGCACATTCCCTGGGTAAAGAAGGCGCTCGGGCAAAGGCCGAGAAGTTGGCGCATAAACTCAAGGAGCAATATGGCCTGGAGCCATCGTGGTCTGGCGATACCTTGAACCTCAAGCGTTCGGGGGTTAAAGGCACGGTATTGGTTGCAGATGATTCGTTGCGTATTGATGTGGAACTGGGCCTGTTGATGTCGGCCATGAGTGGCACCATCAAGTCCGAAATCGAGAAAGCCCTGGATAAGGCATTGGCGTGATCCGAGTGTTCTAGGGTGCCGATTCTAATTTTTCCTCCTACTTTGTGCCCAAGCCCTCAACTCCTGCGGGCCGTTCCTCCACCCTATTTCGCGTGAGGTGCACCATGGCCAAAGTTATCTTGAAGAAAAAAATCGATGCCCCGACTACTGCCCTGAGCGAGGTTAAAACCTACGCCCGCAAGATCTGGCTGGCGGGCCTTGGTGCGTATGCCAAGGTTGGAAGCGAGGGCAACGAGTACTTCAAGGAACTCGTCAAGGCGGGTCAACATATTGAAAGTAAAGGTAAAAAAGTTGCAGTTGAACAACTTGACGCCGCCAATAGTCAGATTGACCAAGTAAAGAGTAATGTCTCCTCTGTCAAAGGTCTGGTAGAAGTTCAGCTGGATAAAGTTGAAAAAGCTTTTGATACTCGTGTTGCAAGTGCCTTGAATCGAATCGGCATTGCGTCTAAACATGACGTGGAGACACTCTCTGCTAAGCTCGAAGAGCTGACGGCATTGCTCGAACGTGTCGCGCGTAAACACTAAGGAGACATCGGGATGGCTGTTCAAAAGAAACCTCAGAAAGAAGGCAGCTCGTGGGTCGGGAAAGTTGAAGAATATTCCCGCAAAATCTGGCTGGCTGGTTTAGGCGTTTACTCGAAGATCGACAGTGACGGCAGCAAACTCTTCGAGACTCTGGTTAAAGACGGCGAGAAGGCCGAGAAAGTAGCCAATAGCGCAGTTGGTAAAAAAGTAACTGCCGCCAAGGCAACTGCCGGTTCGCGTATCAGTGATGCGAAGAAACAAGTACTGGGTACTTGGGGCGAACTGGAAGGGGCTCTGGACAAGCGCCTCAACAGTGCCATTTCGCGTCTGGGCGTGCCGAGCAAGGCTGAAGTCAAAGCGCTGCACAGCAAGGTCGATACCCTGACCAAGCAAATCGAAAAACTCACCGGCGCCAAAGTGGCTCCAGTGAAAGCCGCCGCCAAGCCTGCCGCTAAAACAGCGGCTGCCAAACCGGCTGCAAAAACCGCCGCCAAGCCGTTGGTGAAAGCGGCTGCCAAGCCTGTGGCCAAGGCGCCGGCAAAAGCCGCCGCCAAGCCAAAAGCCGCCGCCAAGCCAGCGGCCAAAACGGCCGCTGCTAAACCTGCTGCCAAGCCAGTGGCTGTTAAAGCCGCCGCCAAATCCGCTGCAAAGCCAGCGGCGAAACCTGCGGCTAAAACCGCTGCCGCCAAACCTGCCGCCAAGCCAGCAGCTGCTAAACCCGCCGCTAAACCGGCAGTGGCCAAGCCAGCCGCGAAGCCTGCTGTCAAGAAGCCAGCGGTCGCCAAAAAGCCCGTCGCACCGAAGCCAGCTGTCGCGGCCAAGCCTGCCACGGCGCCTACCGCTTCGACCGCCAACTCGGTGTCTGCTCCGACGCCTGCGGCAACCCCGACTGCAGCGCCGGCAACCCCGACGCCATCCAGTCAGTCCTGAGTTCTACACGGACACAAAAATGCCCGTCCTGCAGAGGCCGGGCATTTTTTTGTTTGTGGCCAAGCGCTCGGCCCATGTGTGCGTCAGTTATAAGTGATTGAAATGGTGACAGTGCTGTCCACCGTTCCCTGAGCAAGGGGGGCCGTGTTTTTCTGGTACGCGGCCTCAACGCTCAGGACTGCCTGTTTGCTGGCTGTCGCTATTGTGCGGCTGCGCTGGATGGGGATGCCCATGGCGTACATCACCGTTTTTTCAGTGGGCGTCCCCGCCCTTATTCGCACGGCAACGCCCTTCGCCGTTCCCGTGCTGGCAAATATCGCCGGTATGAGCGTATCGGGAGTGCCGGTAAACAGGAACGTTACATTCCGGATGTCCGATTCGCATTCGGCGGTGATGTCGAATTCCGTTGCTCCAATAACGCTGATGTCATCGAAATCCGACACTTTGACCGTTGGTAGGGTGATAGTGCGGTTCACGTCTTTGGCCGCCAGGTTACACGTTCCAGCATTGATCTGGCCGGCAAAGCGTAACGTGCCTGTCGTGGCCGCCTGGGCAGCAGGAATGGCCAGGCTTGCACTGATTGCCAGCAGTAGGGGAAGGGGTCGGACGTTCATGGGTACTCCCAGGTTTTAGTTGTAAGTGATGTTGACAGTGGCGGCGTTGAACAGCCTGTCTTGGCTGACCGTGCCGTTCTTGTGATAAACCGCGCTGAGTGGCAAGACCGCGCGATTGCCGGAAACGGTCACCGTGCGCGCGTTGTCGGTACTAGGCGAGATGGTTCGCTGGACCCCATCGATGCGTGAACCGAACCACAGGGTTACCCCAGCCGTACTGCCGGTGTTGGCGAAGAGCACGTCGCGGGCTCGTACCGAGGTGAAGTGAGGTCACGCTTCATCTTCTGTTCTGTTAATGAAATGGACGGGGGGTGTAAGGCGTAACCGACCCTCCCGGCCGGATGAAGGTGGCCAGGCAGCCAGGCTGTGGTCAGTTGTAAGTAATGGAAACGGTTGCCGTGCTATCCAGGGTGCCTTGGGTGATCGCCTTGCCGGTTACGTGGTAGGCCGCCCACATCGGCAGTACGGCCTTGTTGCCGCTTGTCGCAATCGTTCGGCTGCGGTCGGCAGGGGAGCCATTGGCAGGGAAGGTTGCTCCGCTTCTCAGCCAAAGTGCCGTGCCACCCGAGGTGCCGACGTTGGCGAATAGCAGTCCGTTGTCAACGGATGGCGTACCGGTGAGTAGGAAAATCACGTTGCGGATGTCGGATTCGCATTCTGCCGTAATCTCGAAATTCATTGCTCCCGTGAAAACGGCCGAATCAAAATCCGAAATCTTGACCGTGGGCAATGTAACGGTGCGGTTTTCATCGCCGGCAGCCAGGTTGCACGTGCCGGCGTCGACCTGGCCGGCAAAGCGTAACGTGCCTGTCGTGGCCGCGTGGGCAGCAGGAATGGCGAGGCTTGCAGTGATTGCCAGCAGTAGGGGAAAGGTTCGGATGTTCATGGGGACTCCCAGGTTTTAGTTGTAAGTGATGTTGACGGTGGTGGTACTGGCCAGCGTGCCTTGGCTGACCGTGCCGTTCTTGTGATAAGCCGCGCTGAGCGGCAAGACTGCGCGATTGCCCGAGACGGCAAGCGTGCGAGTGCCATTGGTACTGATGGTCTGGGGAACGCCGTTGATGCGCGAGTACAGCCAGAGGGCCACGCCCCCGGCGGTGCCGGTATTGGCAAACAGCAAACTGTTGCCTGGGGCGGGCGTGCCGGTAAACCGAAAGGTGACATTGGAGGCGTTGGTGCAGGTGGCGGTCAGGTCGAAGTTGTGCACGCCTGCGGAAACCACGTCTTTCAAGTCGCCGACTTTTATCGGGGGCAGGGTGATGGTGCGATTGACGTCACCGGCTGCCAGGTCGCAGGTGGCTGCGGGCCTGACAAAGCGTACAGGGCTGCCGAGTTGTAGACGGAAACGCTCTGGAGCGATAACCCAGGTCTTTTCCCAGAACATGCCGCTCGGTACTGTCCCGCTGGTCACAGGGCCGATTTTGTAGAAGGTGGCCTCCGCTGAGGTGAAGCTGGGAATTTTCCCGTAAACCTGTTGGTAACCTTGGTTGTACAGTGCGAAGGCGGCGGGGCCGCCGCCGGCCCACGTCATCGTAATGCGCAAGCCGATGCCTGGAACCTCGGTGTGGTAGGCGCCGGTAGCCGGGTCTTGCAGGCGTGAATATCTTCCAAACACTCCGGTGGGGGTGGCAACGGTGCAATTTGCAAAGTAGGCGGGAGCCGTACCGCTGAAGGCTTGGCGAGTGATGACACTTCCGACGGGAAGGCTGTCCGGGACCGTGATGTTCGCGGGCAGGTTCAAGGTGAACGTGTCATTTTGAAACCTGTCGCACCTCGCTTGGGCGGCGATCGGCATGCCAAGCGCAAGTAGTGTCGAAGCCAGCAGGATGGGGGACTTCATCTTCATGTCCTGTAATCAGAAGAGGTTATTGGGAACCGCGGGCGCGAGGTGCGCGCCCGCAGGATCAGCCACGTGTGTTGGCAGAGCACGTGCCAGCATTCAGATGACGTAAACGCGGTGTCGCATCTCCCACCGGGTCTTTCTGCAGGCCGTATTGCAGGCGGCAAGAGGCGTCGTCATTGCTGCCCCACTTGACGGTCAACAGCCCCTGATCCTTCGCAACGCGCACAAACGCTTTGCCGCCCTGGCCAACAATGCCCACGCTGGCGCCATCCTCATCGAACACATCCGAACCGAACGGCAGCGGGCTGCCATCCTCACGCTGCGCCGTGATCAAGAGCGCCTGGCCGCTGACCGTATCGAACTGCAACTTCACCACCGACCCGGCGCGCGGCGCGATGTTTTGTGCGGCGGTCTTGAGCTCCACATCCACGGACAAGTCCTTGGGGTCCAGTTCCACCACGTTCTGGCGGTAAGGCGTGAGGTGGGGCACCACGGCGTAACCGCTCTTGCCGACCTGGGCGCTGTGGTTGCCATTGATCCGCGCGCCCTGTGCACTGGGAGCCTGGACGATGCCGATGGTGTCGCCGAGCTCCGGGGCGAACGTCACGCCTCCCGAGTGAGCGACGATGCCGCCGGTCATGCCGAGGGACGTTGCGCGGTAGCTGTTGCTCTGGCCATACCCTGCGGACAGCACGCCATGGCTCGCCTGATATTTCACGTCGGCGCTCAGGGCGTTGTCACTGCCCTGGGTCCTGCTGCTGCCCACGCCGTAGCTGAACTCGTTGCGCTCACCCAGGGTGCCGCCGAGGTTCACACGTTCGCCGCTGCTTTGATTACCGCGAAAGGCTGTGGTGGTCAGGGTCGGCGAGCGAGCATCCCTGCCCAGTGGCAGGCTCAGGGTCAGATCCACTCGCTTGTCGATCCTGTCGCTCAGCAAGTCCTTGGTGCGCTGGGCGCTGAGGGTGTAGTGCATGCCCCGCCAGCTACCGGTGTAGCCTGCGGTGAAGGTCAGGTTGCCGCTTGCGCGGTTCCAGTAGTTCTGCGAAGAGCCGGTGAGGTAAACCGAGCTGTTGCCCAGGCTCTGGTTGAGGCTGATATCCATTCTGTCGCGCAGGCGTGACAGGTTGTCCAGGCTGCGCCCGTCGATGGCCAGGTCGCGCACCCTCGCGGCGTCGGCGATGCTCAGGAAGCCTTGCGTGGAGTACCGATAGGCACCGAGGGCAAAGTGAGTGCCGGAATCGGTGAAGTTCTTGCTGTAGCGCAACTGCACGCTTTGCCCGTCCCGGGACCCGTGGCCGGGCAGGTTTGCGTTCGAATTGGTCAAGTCGAAGGACAGCGCGCCAAACGGGGTATTGAAGGCCGTCCCCAGTAACTGCGAATGATAGTCCTCACCCACCACCGCCCCTGTGTAGCCGGTCAGCAGATTGTTGAGGCCGTGCTGGTAGGTCGCCTGCATCAGTTTGGGTGGATGGTTCAGGCCGATTTCATCCAGCAGGCCGACGCTCAGTGAATAGCGGCTGTAGCCCGCACGCAGCAGGTTGGCGTTGGCGGCAAACGGCACGATGAATTCGCGCTGGCGGCCATCGGCCTCGGTGACCGTGACAGTCAGGTCACCCCCATAGCCCGTGGGGAACAGGTCGTTGAGCACAAACGGGCCGGGGGCCACGGAGACTTCATCCAGCAACACGCCACGTTGGCGCACGGTCACGCGGGCATTGGTCTCGGCGACACCACGCACCACAGGCGCAAAGCCGGTCATGGAATCCGGCAGCATCCGGTCATCGCTGAACAGGCTGGCACCGCGCAGGCGCACGCTGTCGAACAGCTCGCCCGGGGTGTAGATCTCGCCCACCATCATTTGTGAGCGCAGCGGGCTCAGTTCGCGTTGCACATAGGTGCTGCTGCTTTGATAACCCGAGGCGGCGTCGGTCTGGCTGAAGCTGCCGTTATGACGCAAATGCCAGTCACCCAGATTGAGCCCGGAGTTCAGGCCCAGGTAATGGGAGTTGATCGAGCGGCCGTTCGTGCGTGTATTGAAGGTGTTGACGTTGTAGCGTGCGAAGGCCGCATTGATGCCGCTGTCCCAGTGTTTCGGGTCGACATAGCCGCGTGCTGTACGTGCCATGTAGATCTGTGGAACCTGCAGTGTCAGGCGGTTTTCGCCTGAGTCGAAATGGCTGGTACTGCCTGGCAGGTAGGTTGAAATATCCTCGCAACCGGCAAACTCGGGAATCGGCGCCTGGCCGTCCTCGATGGGTTGTTTTTGCGGTGCGTCCAGGTCGATGCCGAACCTGAGCAGTGCGTCACGCTCCAGGCACATCTGTGCCGAGTCCTGGCCCTCGACCGCGACGAAGGACAACGTTTCGCGGCCAATCCACTGACCGTTGAGGTAGACGTCGCTGCGGTAGTTGCCGGGCAGTACGACGTTGCCCTGGCTGAATTTTGAAATATCGAGCTGCTGGCCACCCGTGCCATCCGGAAAGAAGGCCGGGTTGAACTCGACATTCTCCACCGCGTGGGCGGCCATCGAGTGTGCTCCGCCGAGCAGCAACAAGCTCTGCGCCGTAAGCTTCAGCCGATGACATGTCGGGGACCAGTGTCTTGCTCTGGCAGGCGTGTTCAAGCTCATGTTTACCATTTCCAAAAAAAGTGCTGTCCGAATTCGGGCAAGGGGAGGCCCTGCCCAGGAAAAAGGGCATCCAACAGGTGTGTCCGGGGTTGGAGAACTACGGTGTCGGGCTGGCCAGGTCGGTCATTTCGAGACCTTGGCGCTGTGGGAGATCCTTACGCCAAAGTCGTCAAGCGTCTGGAACTCCACCGTGGTCGCAGCCCCCGGCGGTGACTTGAGGCTGGGCAGTTCAAAGCGATTGCGGCCGCCAGGCGCCACCATGTTTTCGGCACCAGAGAGTGCGGCCTTGCGTGTATGGCGCAGCTTTGCCTCCAGCACGTCGATCTGGTCGAAGGTCACGTGGTAAGGCGTGGGGTTATAGACCTCCAGGATTTGGCCGCGCTCGGTCGATTCATGGCGCCATTGCAGTTTTGCCGGCGCGGCGTCGACCCCATAGGGCAGGTTTGGCGGGCGCAGGAACAGCTTGATCCGGGAGCGAAAGGCCAGCTGCAGTTGATTGGCTTGCTTGGCGTCCTGGGACTGTGCGGGTACCTCCAGCAGGTTGAACCAGAACAGGCTTTCCTGCTTCGCCGCCAGGTTGTCGCCCGTATACGCCAGGCGCACCACCTGTTGCTTGCCTGGCTCCATGCGAAAAATCGGGGGAGTGGCGATAAAGGGAATTACGGCCAGATCCGGAGTCGAGTGTTCGTCACCGCTGTCCAGCCAGGCCTGGATCAGTACTGGCGCCTGATTCTTGCTTTCCAGCCTGACGGTGACTTCCTTGTCGTTCTGCGGATAGATGATCCGTGTACTGTTGATTACCACGCTCGCATGCACGGACGTGGCGCCAAACAACGCGAATGCCCATGCCATGAACGGGAATGACAAAGACGAGATAAAGATCGATTTCATGGGCGAGATCATCTGGCGACTGAAGGAGTAAGACTGGCCGAGTGGCGCACCCGAGCGCCGAAGTCGCTCACGGTGGTGAACTCCACTTTCGGTGTGCCGTTGGGGCGATCACGCAGCAGCGGTAGCGCAAACCGTTTCACGTCACCGGCCGGCATCAGCAGACTGTCGTTGGCTTCCTTGTTGGGTGCTTTGCTGAAGCGTCTTCCTTCGCTCAGCAAGTCAACCGAGGTCAGGGAAATATGGTATGGCGTCGGGTTGGTCGCTTGCAGGGCATACCCCTGCTCGTGAGGCACCAGCTGCCATTGCAGTTTCGATGGTGCGCTGGCCACTGGATAGGGCAGTGCCGGCGGGCGCAGGAACACACGCAAACGGGTCCGGAACGCCAGTTCTATCTGGTTGTTTTGCTCGGAATTGGCTGAGCGGGGTGGCACCTCCAGCACATTCAGCCAGTACAGGCTTTCGCGATCGTTGGGCGCTGTTTCACCCAGATAGCGCAGGCGCAGGGCTTGCTGCTGGTTCGGCTCGATACGAAAGATCGGCGGCGAGAGGGTAAAGGGCGTCTGCGCCGTCGCGGGTGTCGAGCGCGCATCGCCGGTATCCAGCCAGGTTTGGACCAGTGCCGGACGGTCGCCCTTGTTCTCCAGGCGCACCACGACCTCCTGCTGTTCAGCCGGAAAGATCACACGTGTGCCATAAATAATCACGCCTGCATGGGCGGTTAGCGCTTGTAGCGTTAACCATCCAAAGGCACAGGTGGCAAGCACTCGGCAGGCCATTTTTTTCATAGTCTCGCAACTCTTCGGATCGGGGAGGGACCTGCGCGTTTAAGGCAGGTCCGTTATAGACAAGGCATGCTTGTGCGCAGGCCCTGGCCCCTTAGTCGGCGTACACAACCATAAAACCTACGCGCGTCTTGACCGTACCCTCGGTAGCGGGGGCAGTGGCATACATTTGCGCGGCCAGCGGGATGACAGCCTGGTTGTCGGCGATCACCACACCTTCGGATTTTTCGGTGTAGACGTTGATTGGGGAGCCGTTGCGGTTGGTGACTTCCACCTGTACGTTCTTGGCGTTTTCGGTGTCATCGGGGTTGTCGTAGCCGTCGATGTTCAGTCGGCCGGTTGCTACGTCGATGGCCGGACTGGTGGGGTCGAACGCAACCATTGCGGTGCGGCCGTTGGTGCAGCTGCCTTCACCCGGTGCGCCGATGCGGATGGTGAAGCCAGTCAGGTTGGCACGGTCGCCAGGTTTCGCCAGGCGCGCAGCCGAGACTCCGCCCAGGTTGACGTCCTTGACCACAGCGCCCGTACCGGGTGCCGAACCTTCGATGGTGCAGGTTGTATCGTTGACCAGTCCGCTGAAGTTGATGGTGCCGTCATTGGCGGCATGGGCGGTTTGCGAGATGGCCGCGGCCAGGGCAATAGCAGCAAGTGTAGGCAGAGTATTGAATTTCATAGTATTCCCGATCATGAGTTTTCAGTATGTCCCGTCATTTTGCTAGTTGGCGGGCGGGGCATAATGTGTGCGGGAAAAAGAAAACTGCCTATAGAGAAGTCGCGAGTTTTATCTCGTGATAATTCGAAAAATGCGCTATTCAATCAAAATTGTTGCATTGACTTTGCGGTGTAAGACGCCACTGTAAGGCGCACCTGAAAGAACCGTCCTTATTATTTTCCCGTGTTGATCCACAGGTGTGGGTGGGATATACCGTGTTCGCTATAAGCTAGAGAGTTTTTGGTTGTTCTCACTTAACGGGTTTTTTGATGCCTACTTCTTCTTCCAATACGCATACCCTCATGTTGCTTGATGATCATGAGATGGTTCGACAGGGGATCGAACTAGGGCTGGCCAATGAAGGCGACTTCGATGTGATCGGCTCCTTCGGGACGGGGCGGGAGTTGCTGGAGGCACTTGCACGGCGCCCGGCGGACATAGTGATCATGGACTTTATCCTCGGGCCATCGGACATTGATGGCCTGACCCTGATCCGCGCGTTAAGCCGGCGTTTCAAGCAGTGCAAGCCTATTGTGGTGTCGTCGCACTACACCCCCGCAAGCGTTTCGTTGGCCTTGAAAGCTGGAAGTTGGGGGGTGCTGGGCAAGACCCAGAAGATGACTGAATTGATCGCGGCCATCCGCACCGTCGCCCAGGGGCGGATTTACCTGCAGCCTTGTATGTTATCGGCCATTCAAGGTATGCAACCCATTTCTGAGGGGGAGAACATAAAGACCAAACTTGAGTTGTCATCACCGTTTCGCTTGAACGCTTGTCTTACGCCCAAAGAGCAGGAAGTATTGCGTTGCTTTCTCGATGGCATGTCGGTGAATTCAATTGCAGCAAAGTTTTCGCGCAGTGCAAGTACCATCAGTACGCAGAAACAGTCGGCCTATCGAAAGCTGGGAATCAAAAGCGATAGCGAGCTTTTCAAGTTTACTCGGCAGTTTGGTGAGCCCAGTTAATGAGCGGTTTGTAAGAAGCATCTGTAGTTAGTGGCATTTAACTAGGGGGCATCTACATACTGTAGTGCCAATCTTTCGGTCGCCTGTCGCGCCGGTGGTAACAGATGCGGTGCGACCAGCATCATGATCTGGTAGACAACCACTTGTACTTCGCCTTCTCGGTCGAGAATCCGTTGGTAATCCAGGGAAAACAACAGGGTCATGGTGATCTGCTCCACCAGTTGGCCCAGTGCCTGGGTGCCACTGACCAACTGCCCGCCGGCTTTCAACCGGGCCAGCAAAGAGGCGAGGGTGCGCTTGAGCGCCGTCAACAGGTTGCGAATGCCCTTGGCCAGCTTTGGCAGGCGCCCGGCCAGGTTTGACAGGTCCTGGAACAGAAACCGGTAATGAGCCATGCGCTCGACGATCAGGTGCAGGAACAGCCAGTAGTCCTGGGGCTCCAGCTGCGCATCCGCCGGCGGGTCGAGCAACGGCGCCAGCTCATTCTGGAATCGTTCGAACAGCCCGAGCACCAGCGGCTCCTTGCCATGGAAGTGGTAGTAGAGGTTGCCGGGGCTGAT
Organism: Pseudomonas sp. RP-B7; assembly: GCF_059803535.1. Lineage (NCBI taxonomy): Bacteria > Pseudomonadati > Pseudomonadota > Gammaproteobacteria > Pseudomonadales > Pseudomonadaceae > Pseudomonas > Pseudomonas sp. RP-B7. The sequence goes on along the minus strand of NZ_JAPFHC010000041.1, from coordinate 2,859 downwards.
CCCCATTTCATTGGCCACCTCCATGGTCGATACGTTCGGTTCGCCCTTCTGGTTGAACAGGTGCAGGGCGCATTCAAGGATACGGTCGCGGGTCTTCATCCAGTCTTCTTAATCTGATCGTTGGGCTCAGCGCACCCGCACATAAGTGCCAGGTGCCGCCTCCATCGGTGGGTAATTCTGGTTGCCCAGGGCGGTCAGGGTTTCGCGTTGCACGCCGGAGCGCTGTTGGACCCACTCCAGCCATCGCGGCCACCAGCTGCCGTCGACATGGTTGGCGTCGTAGTACCAGGCGCGTGGGTCGCTGCTCAGCTTGGGGTTTTCGACGTAGTTGGCCTTGGGGTTGCCCGGCGGGTTGAGGATGCTCTGGATATGCCCGCTGTTGGACAGCACGAAGCGCCGCTCGCCGCCCAACAGCTGGGTGGAGCGATACACCGCATCCCACGGCGTGATGTGGTCGTTGATCCCGGCCACGCTGAAGCTGTCCACCGTGACCTTCTGCAAATCGATCGGCGTGCCGCACACCTCAAGGCCACCGGAATGGCTCAGCGGGTTGTGCTTGAAAAAGTCCAGCAAGTCGCCATGCAGCGCGGCGGGCAGGCGCGTGTTGTCGTTGTTCCAGTACAGGATGTCGAAGGCCGGCGGTTCCTTGCCCAGCAGGTAGTTGTTGATCCAGTAATTCCAGATCAGGTCGTTGGGACGCATCCAGGCAAACACCTTGGCCATGTCGCGGCCATCTAGCACGCCTTGCTGGTAGGAGCGGCGCTTGGCCGCTTCCAGGGTCTGCTCGTCGACAAACAAGGTCGCGGGGCTGTCGATCTGGCTGTCGAGCAGGCTCACCAGGTAGCTGGCGCTGGAGACGCGCCGCAGCTGGCGCTTGGCTTGCAGGTGGCCTTGCAGCGCGGCGATGGTCAGGCCGCCGGCGCAGGCGCCCATCAGGTTGACCTCGCGGGCGCCGGTGATCGCGCGGCATACGTTGAGCGCTTCTTCCAGCGCGGCGACGTAGGTGGACAGGCCCCATTCGCGATGCCGCACATCCGGGTTGCGCCAGCTGACCATAAACGTCTGCAGGCTGTTTTTCAGGGCGTACTGCACAAAGCTGTTGGCCGGGCTCAGGTCGAAGATGTAGTACTTGTTGATTTGCGGCGGCACGATCAGCAGCGGCTTGGCGTACTGCTTTTCGCTCATGGGCTTGTACTGGATCAGCTCCAGCAGCTCGTTGCGAAACACCACCGCGCCGGGGGTGGTGGCCACTGTCTTGCCGACCTCGAACGCTTGCTTGCTGACCTGGCGCGGCAGGCCGTTGTTGTGCAGCAGGTCTTCGAACAGGTTGGTCACGCCGCGCACCACGCTGTTGCCACCGGAGTTGAGCAGCTCCTTGATGGCCAGCGGGTTGAGCAGGGTGTTGGAGGGGGAGACCGCATCGTTGAGCAGGGAAAAGACGAAGTGCGCGCGGGCGCGGTCATCGGCGCTCAGGGAGAGGTCGTCGATCCAGTGACGGGTCTGTTTCTGCCAGCTCAAGTAGGCCTGCAGACTGCGGCGGTAGAAGGGGTTGAGTTTCCAGGTGGGATCGCTGAAGCGGCTGTCTTTGGGGTTGGGCTCATGCATGGTTTCGCCCAGCAAAACGCGGCCCAGTTGCCCGCTCAACGCCCAGGCATGCCGGGCGGTGTGCACCGGGTTGCGCAAACCGTGGGCGGCCACGCTGCGCAGGGTCGAGAGCAAGTCCCGCCCCCTGAGGCCGGTGATCGCATTTTGCGCATTGATAAACGCGGCCGGGGTGGGCGCCGGGTCTGTCACGGGTCTTTCTCGCATGAGCCAACACTCCTTCGTCAAGCCATCAAACGGGCACGCCAATTCAGAACCTTAGTCGGTTCCTGGCAAGTTGCGCGGCGGTGTGTCCTTACACCGCCGGGCGTGGATGAATCACCGCACGCATGCGCTCCTCTTCAAGAAACTTCATGATGATCGGCGCCACGGCTTCGGCCCGGGTGATCAGGAACAGGTGGCCGTCATCGATGATGTGCAGCTGTGCGTTGGGAATGCGCCAGGCGAGCATGCGCATGTTGATCAGCGGGATCAGCGGGTCGTCGTCCCCCGCCAGCACCAGGGTCGGCTGGCGGATCTTGTGCAGCCAGTGGATGCTGGTCCAGCCCAGCCCGGCGAACAATTGCCAGTAGTAACCGAGCTTGCCGGCCGAGCGCACTTTGCTCGCATGTTCGGCGGCGAGTTTTGAATCGCGGCGGAACGAGCCGCCATAAATCATCGGCGCAATGCGCACCACGTGGGACGGCTGGATATACCGGCGCGGGCTGGCCATCAGCCATAACACCTTCGGTTTGCCCGGCACCATCACCGCGCCTGCCGCCGTGGCCGCCAGGATCAGCTTCTTGCAGCGCTCCGGGTAGTCGTAGGCAAATTGCTGTGCCAGCGCGCCGCCCCAGGACACGCCCACCACGCTGACCTGGCCGTAGTCGAGGTAATCGAGCATGCGCGCGGTGAGCTTGGCCAGGCCGGGAAACCGGTACGGTCGCTTGGGCGTCGACGAACCGCCCACTCCTGGCACATCGAAGGCGATCACTTCGAGGTCTGGGTCCAGGGCCTGGACGAACGGAAACACCAACTCAAGGTTGGCACCGATGCCATTGAAGATCAGCAGCGGCGTCAAGTGAGGCTTGCCCGGGCGCACCGCCGTGCGGATGGTCTGGCCATCCAGGTCGATGGTACGGAAGATGAACGGTTGCGGCATGCTCAAGCCCTGTGAAGTGTTACTGCCGGAATGCAGTCTGAATGTGGGAGCGGGCTTGCTCGCGAATGCGGTGCATCAGTATCAGATGTGCTGACTGACACACCGCATTCGCGAGC
>NZ_JAPFHC010000040.1:0-52106 GCF_059803535.1 Pseudomonas sp. RP-B7 | reverse complement strand
GCCGCCAGGCAATCGAGCAGGAACAGGTTCCAGTACGCCGTCGGCAAGTCCGCCAGGGTGATGCCTTGGCGGATGATCTCCGCGTACAGGCGGCCGCTGTCCCACAGCTCGGCACCGCGCAGAACCACAGTCGCGCCGTGGGTCAGCGCCGGGTAGAGCTGCTCGACGAAACCGTCAAAGTTCAGGGTGGCGAATTGCAGGACACGGTCGTCCTCGCTCAACCGCGAATAGCCGGCCGCAATCCCGGAAAACTCGGTCAACGCCGCATGGTTGATCGCCACGCCTTTAGGCTTGCCGGTGGAACCCGAGGTGTAGATCACATAGGCCAGGTTCTGTGGGTCGACCGGCACCTGCGGATTGCTCTCGGCACAGCGCTGCAACGCGTCCTTGGCGCTGTCGATGTCGAGCCTCGCCACCTCGGCGGGCAACGGCAATGGCTGGGCGGATTGGCACACCACCAAACGCACATGGCTGTCGTCGAGCATGTGCAGCAGGCGGTCGCGCGGGTATTGCGGGTCCAGCGGCACGTAGGCGCCGCCCGCCTTGAGGATCGCCAACAGGCTGACCACCATGGCGAACGAACGCTCCACTGCCACGCCGACCATCACTTCCGGCCCGACGCCCTGGCCGATCAGGTAGTGGGCCAAGCGGTTGGCCTCACGGTTCAACTCGGCATAGGTCAGCGTTTGCTCATCCAGGCACAGGGCAATAGAGTCGGGACGTCGTTGCGCTTGCACCTCGAACAGGCCGTGCACACCCAGCGGGCTTTCGAAAGCTGCGCCGCCGTTGTTCCAGTCGTTCAGCAAGTCGCGCTGCTCGCCGTCGGCCAGCAACGTCAGTTGCGCCAGGCGGCTGCCCGCGCTGGCAACCATCGCGTGCAGCACGGTTTGCCAATGCTGCGCCATGCGCGCCACGGTGGCGGCTGCGAACAGGTCGGTGGCAAAGGTCCACGATGCCCACAAGCCCTGGTCGGTTTCTTCGGTGTCCAGGCTCAAGTCGAACTGCGCACTCTCGCTTGCCCACTCCAGGGAGGTCACGCCCAGCCCCGACAGTTGCTGCTCGCCCACGGCTGTGCGAGTTTGCGCCTGGTGGTTGAACATCACTTGGAACAGCGGGTTGTGACTCAGGCTGCGTTCCGGTTGCAGCGCTTCCACCAGTTGTTCGAACGGCAGGTCCTGGTGACTCTGGGCCTGCAACGTGCGCTCTTTGACCTGGGCCAGTAGTTGGCGGAAGGTCATCTGACCGTCGAGGTCGGCCTTGAGCACCTGGGTGTTGACGAAAAAGCCGATCAGGCGTTCGGTCTCAGCGCGGTTGCGGTTGGCAGTCGGCACGCCGATGCGGATGTCCGACTGGCCGCTGTAGCGGTACAGCAGGGTCTGGAACGACGCCAGCAACAGCATGAACAGGGTCACGCCTTCGCGCTGCGCCAAAGCCTTGAGCCCGGCGACCAGTGCAGGTTCCAGCGCCACATCCTGACGCGCGCCGCGATAACTCTGGCGCGCCGGGCGTGGGTGATCGAACGGCAACTCCAGCACCGGCTGGCTGCCACCGAGTTGTTCACGCCAGTAACCGAGCTGGCGCTCCTTCTCCCCCGCTTCCATCCAGCGGCGCTGCCACAGCGCGTAGTCGGCATATTGGATCGGCAGTGCCGCCAACTGGCAGTCCTGGCCGTTGCTGTAGGCGGCGTAGAGCTGCATCAGCTCTTGCACCATCACGCCCATCGACCAGCCGTCGGAGACGATATGGTGCTGCACCAACACCAGCACATGCTCGTCTTCGCCCAGGTTGAGCAGGTTTACGCGCAACAAGGCACCGTGCTGCAAATCGAAGGGCTCGGCGATGAGCGCCTGCACCCGCGCTTGCAACCCGTCTTCGGTAACCGTGCTTTCAATGATATCGACGACGGCGTGGGCCAGCACCACCTGGGAGCGGTTGTCACCCTCCAGATGCAGGCGCGTGCGCAGGCTTTCATGGCGTTCGAGCAGGCGATCAAAGCTGCGCTGCAAGGCGCTTTTATCCAGGCGCCCGCTCAGGCGCAGCACGCCGGGGATGTGATAGGCGGCGCTGTCCGGGTCCAGTTGCCAGAGGAACCATTGACGTTCCTGGGCGTAGGACAGCGGCAGTGGTTCACCCGCCTCGCGGGCCGGGGCAATCGGCAGTTGCCCGAAGCTCATGCCGCGGGTTTGCAAACGTTGGTAGAACTGCTGGCGTTGTTCCAGAGGCAGGCGAAGAAAGCGCGACACCAGGTCGATGTTAGGGTTGGAAAGCATGGTTCAAATCGCCTCTAGTTCGCTCAAAAAGTCACGAAGATCATCAAAGTCTTCCGCGCTGCCGGCACGGAAGGTGGCGGCGGCCTGGACGTAGGCGCGCAGCGTTTCGGTCTGGAACACCTCCACCAGCGGCACTTCCAGGCCCAGCTCGGCCTGGACCCGCGAGGTGATCTGGATGGCCAGTAACGAGTGGCCGCCGACCTCAAAGAAGTTGTCGTTCAAGCCCACTTGTTCCAGGCGCAGGACGTCGGCCCAGATGGCGGCGATCTGCTGCTCCAGCTCGGTTTCGGGGGCCACGTAGCTTTGCTGCAACTGGCTCGCGTCCGGTTCGGGCAGGCCCTTGCGGTCGAGTTTGCCGTTGGGGGTCAAGGGCATTTGCGCGAGGAACATGAAGTGCGCGGGCACCATGTAATCCGGCAGGTGGGTTTTCAGGGCGCGGCGCAGGGTGTCGCGGAACGCGGCGGTATCAGCCAGGTCTGCCTCGGCCGGGACGACGTAGGCCACCAGTTGCTTGCCGGTCGGGCCGTCCTGGGCCACCACCACGGTTTCGCCGACGCTGTCCTGTTCCCGCAGGCGCGCTTCGATTTCCCCCAGTTCGATGCGAAAACCTCGGATTTTCACTTGGTGATCAACGCGACCGAGGTAATCGACCACGCCGTCCGCACGCCCACGGGTCAGGTCGCCGCTGCGGTACACGCGGCTGCCGGGCTTGCCGAACGGGTCCGGTACGAAGCGTTCGGCGGTCAGCGCCGGGCGCTCCAGATAGCCGCGGGCCACGCCCTCGCCGCCCAGGTACAACTCGCCGGCGACGCCGATGGGTTGCAGATTGAGCTGGGCGTCCAGCACGTAGCCGCTGCGGTTGCCCAGCAAGGTGCCAATCGGCGCGTAGACGGCGCCGCAGGGATCACCTTGGCGGGCTTTCCACAACAGCGGTGTGACCACGGTTTCAGTCGGCCCGTAGCCGTTGAACAAATAAGTCGGCTTGAGCGCACGCCAGGCCAGGTCGTAGCTGGCCTGCGCCACCGCATCCCCGCCAAAGCAGTAGACCCGCACCGCCGGTGGATTGCCGTCGCGCTCGGCATGTTCGGCCAGCTGTTGCAGGTACACCGGCGGGAACACCGCCATGGTCACGTTGTGGCGATGCATCTGCGCGTAGGTGTATTCCGGCAGCCACAGGCTGTCATCGCGGATCAGCACGCTGGCGCCGTTGATCAACGGGTGCATCCAGCCTTCGTGGGAGCCGTCGAAGGCGAAGGACATAAAGTGCAGTTCGCAATCGGCCGGACCGGTTTCGTAGCGCTCGCCAGTGGCGATGATGTGCGCCACCAATGGACCGTGGGAAACCGCCACGCCCTTGGGCATGCCGGTGGAGCCGGAGGTGTAGATCACGTAGGCAAGGTTGTCGCCGTCCAACGCCACCTCTGGCGCGGTCTCGGCATAGTCCTCGGTGCGATCGATCGCCAGCACCTCAAGGCCCTCGGCAATCGGCAGTTGCGGCACCGCACGGCTGTGGGTCAGCAGCAATTGCGCGCGGCTGTCTTGCATCATGTACAGCAGGCGATCACGCGGGTATTCGATGTCCAGCGGCACGTACACGCCGCCGGCTTTCATCACGCCGAGGAACGCCACCAGGCTTTCGGCACTGCGCGGCATGGCAATCGCCACCCGCACTTCGGGGCCGACGCCACGGGCAATCAGCGCGTGGGCCAGGCGGTTGGCCTGGCGATCCAGCTCGCCGTAGCTGAGGGTTTGCGTGTCGAACTTGACCGCCACCGCCTGCGGGTTTTCACGGGCGCGGTCGGCGAACAGTTCATGCACCAGACGAGCGCTTGAGAAGCCGGACTCACTGCGGTCCCACAGTTGCAGGATGTGCTGTTGCTCATCGGCATCCAGCAGGTTCAACTGCCCGATATTCTGCTGCTGGTCGGTAACCATCGCTTGCAGCAGGTTCTGCCAATGCCGCGCCATGCGCTCGATGGTGCTGGCTTCAAACAGATCGGTGGCGTAACTCAAGGACGCTAGCAGGTGCGTCTGGGACTCTTCGATGTCCAGCGTCAGGTCGAACTGGGCCACCGCTTCATCCCAACCGACCGGGCTGATCGTCAACTCGCCCAGGCGCCGCAAGTGCTCGCCCGCGAGGCTGATGTGGTGGTTGAACGCCACTTGGAACAGCGGGCTCAGGCTCAGGCTGCGCTCCGGCTGCAGGGCTTGCACCAGTTGTTCGAACGGCAGGTCCTGGTGGGCCTGGGCTTCAAGGGCGCGCTGTTTGACCTGGGCGAGCAGTTCACGAACGCTGGTGTGCCCGTCGATCTCGGCCTTGAGCACCTGGGTGTTGACGAAGAAGCCGATCAGGCGCTCGGTCTCGACCCGGTTGCGGTTGGCGATGGGCACGCCGACACGGATGTCCTGCTGGCCGCTGTAGCGATGCAGCAGCACTTGGTAGGACGCCAGCAACAACATGAACAGCGTCACGCCTTCGCGTTGGGCCAGGGCCTTGAGACTGTCGAGCAGCGCCGCCGGCAACGGTACATTGAGCCGCGCACCGCGATGGGTCGGCACGGCCGGGCGCTGGTGGTCGAACGGCAGCTCGAGCACCGGCTGTTCGCCGCCGAGCCGTTCACGCCAGTAATCCAGCTGGCGGGCCTTCTCTCCCGCTTCCATCCATTGGCGCTGCCAGGCGGCGTAGTCGGCGTACTGGATCGCCAGCGCCGGCAGTTGCAGGGTTTGCCCCTGGCTGTAGGCGGCGTAGAGCTGGACCAGTTCGTCGACCAGCACGTGCATCGACCAGCCATCGGAGATGATGTGGTGCTGCACCAGCACCAACACATGTTCATCGGCTGACAGGCGCAGCAGGCTGACGCGCAGCAGCGGGCCCTGGCGCAGGTCGAACGGCTGGGTGATACAGGCTTCGACCAAGGCTTTCAGGCGCGTTTCATCGGCATCGACGACGCGCAGAGCGATGCGCGTTTCGGGGCTGATCACTTGCACCGTGCGCTCGGCGTCCTGCTGCAAGTGAGTGCGCAGGCTATCGTGGCGCGCCGCCAGGGTGTCGAAGGCGCGCTGCAGGGCCACCTGATCCAGCGGGCCCCTGAGGCGCAGGGCGCTGGGCACGTGATAGGCCGCGCTGTGGGGGTCGAGTTGCCAGAGGAACCATTGGCGTTCCTGGGCATAGGACAGGGCCAGCGGCCGCTCGCGTTCAACGCGTTGGATCGGCTTGTCTTCAACCCGCACGTCGGTCAGTGCGCGGACAAAATCCCCCAGCACCGGCTGATCGAACAGCGCCTTCAAGCCCACATCCAGCCCCAGGCCGTGGCGGATGCGCGAGACAGCCTGGGTCGCGAGCAGAGAATGCCCTCCCAGTTCGAAGAACTGATCGTTCAGGCCAACCCGCGCCACCCCGAGCACCTCGGCCCAGATCATGGCGACCTGTTGCTCCAGCTCCGTGTGCGGCGCGAGGTATTCACGCGCTTGCACCTCAACGTTCGGCAGAGCCTTGCGGTCCAGCTTGCCATTGGGGCTCAACGGCATGCGCTCAAGCGACAACCATTGCGCCGGGACCATATAGTCCGGCAGGTGCTCGGCCAAATGGGCGCCGAGCACTTCACGCCAATCCTCGGCGGCGGCATGCAGCACCACGTAGGCCACCAGAGACTGGCCGTCGACCGCCAGCACGGCGCTCTCGCGCACCGCGGTGTGTTCCAGCAGGCGCGCTTCGATCTCCCCCAACTCGATGCGTTGGCCACGCAGCTTGACTTGATGGTCGATGCGCCCGGCGTATTCGATCACGCCGTCGTCGCGATAGCGCGCCAGGTCGCCGGTGCGGTACAGGCGTTCCCCGCTGACAAAAGGATGGGCGATAAAACGCTCGGCGGTCAGCGCCGGGCGGCGGTGATAACCGCGGGCCAGGCCGACGCCGCCAAGGTACAACTCGCCCAGCACGCCCACCGGCACCGGCTCGAAGTTGTTGTCGAGGATGTAGCAACCGAGGTTGGCAATGGGACGGCCAATCGGCACGGCATCGCGGCCTTCGTCGATGCAGGTCCAGTGGGTCACGTCGATGGCCGCTTCGGTCGGGCCGTACAGGTTGTAGAGCCCGGCCTGCGGCAGCTTGGCGAAGACTTGCTGCTGGGCGTCCACCGGCAGCGCTTCACCGCTGCACACGATGCGGTGCAAGGTGTGACAGGTGGCAACGCTCGGTTCCTGCAAAAATGCCTGCAACATCGACGGCACAAAGTGCAGTGTGGTGATGTGCTCGGCGTTGATCAGGCTGACCAGCCTGGCCGGATCGCGATGATCACCGGGCGCGGCGACCACCAGGCGCGCGCCGGTCATCAGCGGCCAGAAGAATTCCCACACCGACACGTCGAAACTGAATGGGGTCTTTTGCAGCACGCTGTCGCTGACGTCCAGCGCGTAGGCTTGCTGCATCCAGTGCAGGCGGTTGGCAAGTGCCGAGTGGCGGTTGCCGGCACCTTTGGGTTGGCCGGTGGAGCCAGAGGTGTAGATCACGTAGGCGAGGTTGTCGCCGTCCAGCGCGATGCCGGGGTTGGCTTCGCTGTAGCCCTCGAACGTTGAATCGCCCAGCACCACGCGTTGTAAACCCTCGGGAATCGGCAGTTGCGCCACTAGATGCGCCTGGGTCAGCAGCAGTTTCACGCCGCTGTCGTCGAGCATGTAGGCCAGGCGTTCGCGCGGGTATTCCGGGTCCAGCGGCACGTAGGCGCCACCGGCCTTGAGCACGGCGAGCAGGCCGACGACCATTTCAACCGAACGCTCCACCGCGAGGCCGACCAGCACATCCGGGCCGACACCGGCCTCGATCAAGCGGTGCGCCAGGCGGTTGGCGCGGCGGTTCAGTTCGGCGTAGGTCAGGCGCTGCTGCGCAAACACCAGCGCCGGGGCATCCGGTGTGAGGGCCGCTTGATCCTCGATCAGTTGATGCACGCAACGCTGCAACGGGTAGTCGCGGGCGGTGGCGTTCCAGTCGTGGAGCACCTGTTGGCGGACGGTGTCGGTCAGCGCCGGCAGATCCCCCAGGCGTTGCGGCGTGGCCTGGCTCAAGCCGTGCAGCAGGTGTTGGAAAGACTCGGCCAACTGGCGGATTTCGCCAGCGCCGAACAGTTGCCGATCAAAGCTGAATTCGAATTCAAGGACCGCACCCGCGCCCAACAGCACGGTAAGCGGATAATGCGTCTGCTCCAGGTTTTGCACATTGCTGAACCCAATCCCGGCGGGCGCACCGTGGGCCAACGCCGCGGACACCGGATAGTTTTCCACCACCAACAGGGTGTCGAACAACGCCGCCCCACCCGCCCCCGCCCAACGCTGGATGTCGAACAGGGGCGTGTGTTCATGTTCACGCAGGCTCAGGTTGAGCGCCTGCAGCTGTTGCAACCAGTCGGCGACCCACAGCTGCGGGCTCGGCGTAGCGATGACCGGCAAGGTGTTGATGAACAGGCCGACCTGTTGCTCTACCCCCGGCAAACCGGCCGGGCGTCCGGAAACGGTGGCACCAAAGGCCACGGTGTCCTGGCCGGTGTGGCGTTGCAGCAACAGCAGCCAGGCCGCTTGCACCAGGGTGTTGAGGGTGACTTTGTGCGCTTGGGCGAAGGCTTTCAGTTGCGCGGTCTGCGCCGGGCTCAGGGCCAGATGCTCACTGCCCTTGGCCGCTGCGGGCGCTGTCGAGACCCCACGCGCCAGTTGCGTCGGGGTGTGCAGCGCGGCCAGTTGGTCTTTCCAGAACGCTTCGCTGAGGGCCCCATCCTGCGCCTGCAACCAGCCGATGTAATCGCGGTAGTGCCCATGAAGCGCGGGCAATGGCTGGCCGGCGTAGTGCTGCAAGACTTCGCCGAACAACTGCGCACGGCTCCAGCCATCCAGCAGGATATGGTGGTTGGTGTAGATCAGATGGAAGCGGCCGGGGCCGGTACGCACCAGTTTCAGGCTGAGCAGCGGCGCCTGTTCCAGCACGAAACCCTCGGCGCGGGTCGCCTCGCTCAGTTCGTCCAGCGCGGCTGGCTGATCGGCGCGCGCCTGCCAGTCGTACTCGATGAACGGCAAGCCCACCTCGCGGTACACCGCTTGCAGGGGCTGGGTTTGCGCGTCCTGCCAGACAAAGCCGGTGCGCAGCATGTCATGCCGGGCCAGCACCTGTTGCCAAGCCTGCTGGAAGCGCGGCACGTCCAGGCCCACAAGGTCGGCGCGCAGCTGACTGACGTAGATGTCGTCCTGGCCTTGTTGATACAGGCTGTGGAACAGCATGCCCTGCTGCATCGGCGACAATGGGTAGAGGTCTTGCACGCCTCGGGCGGGCAGCGCCAGCTCGTCCAGTTGCGGCTGGGTCAGGCGCGCCAGGGGCACGTCGGCCGGGGTCAGGCCGCCGTGTTGCGGGTCGACGCAATGGGCAATCAACGCCAGCAGTTCCTGCCGGTAGTCGTCCGCCAGGCGCTGGATGGTCGAGCGCTGGAACATCTCGCGGCTGAAGCCCCAGTTCAGGCTCAGTTCACCGCCGTAGACCTGGCCTTCCAGGGTCAGCCAGTTGGCCAGCGGCGCTTCGTCGTCCTGGGCCTGGCCGCTGCCTTGCGTGGCCGGGACGAACAGCGCGGACTCGTCGAACTGGCGGTCGAACTGCCCCAGGTAGTTGAAGGTAATTCGCGGTGCCGCAAGGCCTGCCAGGGCTTCGCGCGACTCCACTGTGCCCAGATAGCGCAGCAGGCCATAGCCCAGGCCCTTGTCAGGCACGGCGCGCAGTTGCTCCTTGACCGATTTGATCGCGCTCGACAGCTCGCCTTCGGCCTGCAAGCGCACCGGGAACAGGCTGGTGAACCAGCCGACGGTGCGGGTCAGGTCAACGCCGTCGAACAGGTCTTCGCGGCCATGGCCTTCGAGTTGGATCAACGCGGCGTGTTGGCCGCTCCAACGTCCGACTACCCGCGCCAGTGCGGTCAGCAGCAGATCATTGACCTGGGTGCGATAGGCCGCCGGGGCGTCTTGCAGCAGTTGGCGGGTGTGTTCGCTGCTGAGACGGATTTCGAGCTTGTCGCCCAGGCGCTGTTGCAGGCCGCCCTGGGGGTTGTCGCACGGCAGCTCGGCATCGAGCGTTTGCGCCTGCCAATACGCCAGTTGCGCGTCGAGGTGGTGTGCATGGGCCTGTAACCGCTGCGCCCAGGTCTGATAGGCGCTGGTTTTTGCCGGCAAGGCGGCTTGGCGGTAAGCCTGTTGCAGGTCTTCCAGCAGGATGCGCCACGACACCCCATCGATCACCAGGTGATGCACCACCAGCAGCAGGCGCTGGGTGCCATCGGCCAGCGTGACCAGCGCGGCGCGCAATAGCGGGCCATGTTGCAGGTCGAGGCTGCGTTGGGCGTCATTGCACAGCGCGGTGAGTTCAGCCTCGGTGTGCGCGTGACGTTGCCACAACGGCGCATCCGTCACGGGCTCGGCGTGGGCCTGCTGCCAAGCATCGGCCTGCTGGGTGAAGCGCAGGCGCAAGGCGTCGTGATGGTTGATCACCTGGATCAACGCCGCGCCAAGACGCGCAGGCTCCAAGGCCTCGCGCGGGGTCAGCAACAGCGACTGGTTCCAATGCTGGCGCACCGGGATCGCCTGGGCAAAAAAGGCTTGCTGCACCGGGGTCAGGATCACATCGCCACTGACCGGACCTTGATCAATAAGCGTGGCCTGCTCGAAGCTCGCCACCAGCGCAAGCGTGCGCACACTCTGGTACTGGAACAGGTCGCGCGGGCTGAAGCGCAGCCCCGCCTGCCTGGCGCGGCTGACCACTTGGATGGAGATGATCGAGTCGCCGCCGAGCTCGAAAAAATTGTCGTCCAGGCCGACCTGTTCGACGCCCAGCACATCAACCCAGATCGCCGCCAACGCCATTTGCAGGGAGGTTTGCGGGGCGCTGTAAGCCTGTTGCGGCGCGGTGTCCGGCAGCGGCAGCGCCTTGCGGTCGAGTTTGCCGTTGGCGGTCACCGGCAGTTTGGCCAGGGCCACGAAGTGGGTTGGCACCATGTATTCCGGCAGGCTGCCGAGCAGCCAGGCCTTGAGGTCGACGGGCTCGTCGTGTGCGTGGACGAGATAGGCGACCAATTGTTTGCCGCCCTGCACCAGCACCACCGCCTCGCGCACGGCGGGGTGCTGCATCAGGCGTGTCTCGATTTCACCGAGCTCAATACGCAAGCCACGCAGCTTGACCTGATGATCGAGGCGACCGAGGTATTCGATCACGCCGTCGGCGCGTTGGCGCACGCGGTCGCCAGTGCGGTACAGGCGCTCGCCGTCGGCGAACGGGCTCGGCACAAAGCGTTCGGCGGTCAACGCCGGGCGCCGGTGATAACTGCGCGCCAGGCCGGTGCCGCCCAGGTACAGCTCGCCGGACACGCCCGCCGGCACCGGATTGAGCTGGGCGTCGAGCACGTAGGTGGCGAGGTTGGCGATAGGCCGGCCGATGGGCACGCTGTCGGCGCCTTCATCGATGCAGGTCCAGTGGGTCACATCGATGGCGGCCTCGGTCGGGCCGTACAGGTTGTAGAGCGCGGCCTGCGGCAGTTTGGCGAAGACCTGGGTTTGCGCATCCAGCGGCAAGGCTTCGCCACTGCACACGATGCGCTTGAGGCTGGCGCAGGCATGCACGCCCGGCTCGTGGATAAACGCCTGCAGCATCGAGGGCACAAAGTGCAACGTGGTGATGCCATGGCGGCCAATGGTCTCGATCAGCCGCGCCGGCTCGCGATGTTCGCCAGGGGCGGCGACCACCAGGCGCGCACCGGTCATCAGCGGCCAGAAGAACTCCCACACCGAGACGTCAAAGCTGAACGGGGTTTTCTGCAAGACCGCATCGCTGCCATCCAGTGCGTAGGCCTGCTGCATCCAGCACAGGCGGTTGACCAACGCACGATGGCTGTTGCCGGCGCCCTTGGGCTTGCCGGTGGAGCCGGAGGTGTAGATCACGTAGGCGAGGTTGAGCGCCTGGACCTGCACCGCAGGGGATGCCGTGCTGTAGCCATCGAGTGCGCTGGCCGCCTGATCCAGAGCGATCACCTGCAGGCCCTCGGCCGGCAGTTGCGCGAGCAGGCGCTGCTGGCTGAGCAGCAGCGTGATGCCGCTGTCTTCGATCATGTAGGCCAGGCGTTCCCGGGGGTATTCCGGGTCCAGCGGGACGTAGGCGCCACCGGCCTTGAGAATCGCCAGCAGGCCGATGACCATTTCGATGGAGCGCTCAACGCAGATGCCCACCAGCACATCCGGGCCGACACCACGTTCGCGCAACAGGTTGGCCAGTTGATTGGCGCGGGCGTCGAGTTGGGCGTAGGTCAGGCGGTTGTCGCCAAACACCAGCGCCGGTGCGTGCGGCGTGCGCTGCATCTGGTCTTCGATCAATTGATGAATGCCGCGCTCGGTCGGATAGGCCTCGGCGGTGTGGTTCCAGGCGTGGACCAACACCTGCTGGTCCTGCGCCGCGAGCATCGGCAACTCGCCGATGCGTTGCTGGCCATCGGCAATCATGGCGCGTAACAGGCTGATCCAGTGTTCGGCCATGCGCGCGATGGAGGGCGCGTCGAACAGGTCGTTGGCGTAGGTCAATGCGGCATGCAGGGTGCCGGATTTTTCGTAGGTATCGAGGGTCAGGTCGAACTGGGTGGTGCGGCCTTGCCACTCCACCAATGCCAGCTCCAGGCCCGAGGCGGTGCTGATGCTTGCGATGTCCGCCACCATCGGTTGGTGGTTGTACATCACCTGGAACAGCGGCGTGTGACTGAGGCTGCGCTCGACCTTGAGGGCTTCCACCAGGCGCTCGAAGGGCAGTTCCTGATGATCCTGGGCGCCCAGCGCGTGTTCCTTGATGGCTTGCAGCAACTCGCCGACGCGGGTTTGCCCGCTGAGTTCGGTGCGCAGCACCTGGGTGTTGACGAAGAAACCGATCAGCCCTTCGACTTCGCTGCGGTTGCGATTGGCGATGGGTACGCCGATGCGGATGTCGCCCTGGCCGGTGTAGCGATGCAGCAGCACGTTGAAGGCGCCCAGCAGCAACATGAACAGCGTGACGTTGTGCTGTTGCGCGCAACCGCGCAGTTGCGCGGCAAGCGTCGGTTCGATCGCAAAGTTATGCCGTGTGCCCTGGTAGCTGGGCATGGCCGGGCGCGGGCGGTCGGTGGGCAGTTCCAGCACCGGATGTTCATCGCCCAGGCGTGCCTGCCAGTACTCAAGCTGACGCGCCTGCTCCCCGGCTTCCAGCCAGCGGCGTTGCCACAGGGCGTAGTCGCTGTACTGGATCGGCAGTGGCGGCAGTTGCGGCGCTTCGTTGCGTTCATGGGCGTCGTAGAAACGGATGAATTCGTCGATCAGCACGTTCATCGACCAGCCGTCGGAGACGATGTGGTGCAAGGTCAGCAACAGCACATGCTCCTGCGCGTCGAGCTTGAGCAGTTGCACGCGCAGCAGCGGACCGTGCTCCAGGTCGAATGGCAGCAGTGATTGACGGGTCGCGGCGGCATTGACGGCCGGCTCGCGCTCGGCAGCGTCCAGGGCGCTCAAGTCGAGCTGCTCAATGACCAGCGAGGTCGGCGTGGCGATTTGCAGCAGTTGCTCATCGGCGCCGCGCTGGAACACCGTGCGCAACGTTTCA
Source organism: Pseudomonas sp. RP-B7 (assembly GCF_059803535.1). Taxonomy (NCBI): domain Bacteria; kingdom Pseudomonadati; phylum Pseudomonadota; class Gammaproteobacteria; order Pseudomonadales; family Pseudomonadaceae; genus Pseudomonas; species Pseudomonas sp. RP-B7. Next base: position 39,206 of record NZ_JAPFHC010000040.1, on the reverse strand, counting down.
TGCCGCACCACCAGGCTGGCGAACGCCTGCTCCAGGGCGCCCAGGTTCAGCGCGCCCTTTAGCCGCACCGCGCCTGGCAGGTTGTAGGCGCCGCTGGCCGGGTCCAGCTGCCATAGAAACCACATGCGCTGCTGCGCGTAGGACAGCGCCTGACGATCCCCCGCCTCCACCCCTGCCGGAATCGGAAACCGGGAAAAATCCACGCCTTCTTTCTGCAAGGCTTGCAGGAACAGTTGGCGTTTTTCCAGGGGCAACCCGATAAACCGGCGAGCAAGTTTCAAGGAGTCTTCAGCGTTCATTTCTTGGAGTCCGGAGCAATAGGCGGGAAGCACAAAGGCACGTCGTCCCTATAAAACGAACCGGAGAGGGAAAAATTAGCGCGGGGTAAAAGGCGTGCTACCGAGTGTCATCAACGAACTGAAACACTAGGTTCGGCGCCAGATCATCGAACAATTGAAATCAGAAGACCTGATTCAGTGAACAACCGACTGAAACACAACGGCTACATTGGCTCCATCGAAGATGACCTGACACGCCAGGCATTGAACGAGTTTTTACAACATCACTGCGCACAGCCGCTCCCAACGATTGGCTGATCAGCCCAATCGCCGATACCCAAGCACCGCTGACCCCGCCACCACTGCCCCCGCCACCAACGCCACCCAGAATCCGCTGGTGGCGCCAAAGTGGTCGATCATCCAGCCGGAGCTGGCGGCACCGATGGCCACGCCGATGCTCAGGCCGGTGATCAGCCAGGTCATGCCTTCGGTCAGGCGGCTGGGTGAGACGATGCGCTCCACCAGGGCCATGGACACGATCAGGGTTGGCGCGAAGAACAGGCCGGAAATAAAGATCGTCACCGCCAGCCCCGGGATGTTGGTCACCAGCAACAGCGGCAAGGTGGTCAACGCCGTGGCCACGCCGCAATACAGGAACTGCCGGGGCAGCGGCGCCTTGAGCTTGAGCGTGCCAAAGACCAACCCGGCGAGGCACGAGCCGATGGCGTACACCGACAACACAATGCTCGCCGCCGCCGGCTGGCCCTGGTGCTGGGCGAAGGCCACGCTGACCACGTCCACCACGCCGACGATCACGCCCATGGCCAGCAGCAGGATCATCAGGATCAGCACGGATGGCGACGCGATCAACCAGCCGCTGTGGTGGTCGTGGTGCACATGCACGGGCGGTTCGGTTTCACGCTGCAACACAAAGGTGGTGACGCCCACCGCCAGCAACAGGGCGGCGACCAGCGGCCCGGCCTCCGGGAACAGCACTACGCTCAAGCCCACCGAAATCGGCGGGCCGATGATAAAGCACACCTCATCCAGCACCGATTCCAGGGCAAACGCGGTTTGCAGTTTGGGTTGCCCACGGTACAACTCGGTCCAGCGCGCCCGCACCATGGCGGACATGTTCGGCATGCAACCGGCCAGGGCGGCGAACAGGAACAACGTCCAGCCCGGCGCCTGCAATCGGGTACACAGCAGCACCATCAACAAGCCACCGCCGCCGATCAACGCGGCGATGGGCAGCACCCGGCCCTGGCCATAACGGTCCACCAACCGTGAAACCTGCGGTGCACAAAATGCCGTGGCCAACGCAAACACCGCCGCCACCGAGCCCGCCAGGCCATAGCCGCCATGCACTTGGGCGAGCATGGTGATCAGGCCGATGCCGGTCATCGACACCGGCATGCGCGCAAGCATGCCGGCCAGCACAAAAGCCCGCGCGCCTGGCACCTGGAATAACGCGGCATAGGGGTTTGCCATCTCTTCTTGACCTCTTCTTCTGCGCCTTGGGGTTTGCCATTTGAAGCGATCAAGGCAAAATACATACGATACGTATGTGACGAATCATGCTTAACATACGCACCGTATGTCAAACACTCACTTGCCCATAACGAGCCCCCCATGAGCCGAGCCCGTGCTGAAATGATCGAAGACACCCGCGCCCGGCTGATCGCCAGCGCGCGCCAGGCGTTTGCCACTCAAGGGTACGCCAACACCTCGATGGACGACTTTACCGCCCGCGCCGGTCTGACCCGCGGTGCCTTGTACCATCACTTCGGTGACAAGAAAGGTCTATTGGCTGCCGTGGTGGCGCAACTCGACAGCGAGATGGATGCGCGTTTGCAGCACATCACCGACCAGGCCCTGGACCCCTGGGTGGGCTTCTGTGAGCGCTGCCGGACGTATCTGGGCATGGCCCAGGACAGCGAGATCCAGCGCATCGTATTGCAGGATGCGCCTGCCGTGCTGGGAGACACCGGCTCCCAGCAACACTGCGTGGCATCGCTGCGCCAACTGCTGGAAGGCTTGATGCAAGCCGGGGTGATCCACCCGGCCCCGAGCCAGGCATTGGCTCAGTTGATCAACGGCAGCCTGGTCAGCACCGCGCTGTGGATTGCCCGGAATGAACACCCGGACGCGCGGCTACAAGAAGGCTTGCTCGGTTTGGAGCTGCTGCTGGGCGGCCTTAAACTCACACCAACCGCGTGATCTGCTTGTGTCGCCATACCAGGCGGTAATACGTGACCTGCAACCCGAGCATCGCCAGGTAAGTCACCGGAAACGCCATCCACACGCCTTCCAGGCCGAAGTGCGCGTTGAACAGATAGGCCATCGGCAGCTCCACGCAGAGCACGCAGAAGATCGAGATCGCCACCGGCATCAGCACCACCCCGCTGGCCCGCATGATGCCGCCGACCACGGCCTGGAAGCCAAACACCAGGATGCTCCACAGCATGATATGCAGCAGGTGCTCGGCATTCACCCGCGCCGCGTCCTCGGTGATGAACAGGCCAAGCAACCAGTGCGACAGCAGGTAACCCAGCACGATCAAGCCACCAGTGAGGCAAGTATTGATCAGCAGCCCGGTGCGCAGGATCGGCCCGATACGCTCCAGCCGCCCGGCGCCAATCGCCTGGGCGCCGAGGATCGATGCAGTGATGGCAATCGACAGCGCCGGAAACTGTACGTAGTTGACGATCTGCGTCACCGCGCCATAGGCCGCGGTGGCCTGGGAGCCATGGCTGTTAACCAGGGCAAGGATGACCAATTCCGACAGCGACAACACCACCATCTGCAAGCCAGTGGGCAAACCGATGCGCAGGACTTTACCGAGAATCACGCGGTCCAGGCGCAGGGCCGCCAGCAGTTCACGGTCGGGGGCCATCACATGATTTTTATGGCGCAGGCGCAGGATCAGAAACAGCATGGCCGAAGCGTTACCCACCAGCCCGGCATAGACCGCGCTCTGGATACCCATGGGCGGCAGGCCGATCCAGCCCCGGATCAGCGCCGGGGTCAGCAGCAGCCCGACCAGGGTCGAGACCATCAGCGCCAGCAAAGGTGACACCGTATCGCTGACACCGCGCAGCAGTTGGGTGTAGAGGATGAACACCAGCAGCAGCGGCATGATCAGCATCATCATCTGCGCATAGCCGACCGCATCGTCCAACACGTCAACCGGCGTGCCCAACGCCTGCAACGCCGGACGCGCAAACAAGCTGCCGAGCACCGCCGCGATCACCCCCACCAATGCGCCCAGGGTCAGGGTCGCGCCGGTGATCACCTTGACCAACCCTGTCTCCTGCGCGCCCCACGCCTGGCCGATCAGCACCGAGGCGCCCGCCCCCAGGCCGATGACCAGGGCGATAAAGAAAAACACGATGGGAAACATCCCCGACACCGCCGCCAGCGCCTGGGTGCCGAGCATCTGCCCGACGTAGATGCCGTTGAGCGTGCCGGAAAAACTTTGCAGGAAGTTGGACAGCACCATCGGCGCCAGGAAGATCAGGTAGATCTGCCATAGCGGGCGTTGCATAGGGTTTTGCATGAAAAACGGAGCCTCGTGACACATGCGCGATACGAGCTTATACCGCAAATGGATCCAATCCAGTAACGAGGAATGCAGAACGCCGCAGCTTGCCGCCCTTCATCTGCCATGGTCAGGATGAAACGCTCCACCTCTACCAACAGTGCCGCCGCCTGCGCAGCCTCGCTAAAGCTCGACAGCCACGGGAGATTGGCAGTGCCTGGGCAATCTCCAGCCGAACACTCACGATCCATCAACACCAATCACCTGTGGGAGCGGGCTTGCTCGCGAAAACGGTGTATCAGTCAGCGGTTGCACCAGCTGACAGACCGCTTTCGCGAGCAAGCCCGCTACTACGCCCTGAAACGATGATCAGTCCGGGTTCCCGATAACAGCAGCGATGAGCCGGGCCACCGACTCATCGCTGTGCCTCAACCCGCTGACGATCAGCTTTTACCGAGCATGTGGTTGAGGTTGTCGATATCGAAGCGTTGGTCTTCTGCGCCCGGCTTGCCACTCTCCACTTTGATACCGATGTCCAGGTCTCGTAGCAGGCCTGGACGTTTGAGAAGCTCAGCAGCCAATTGGCGGGCTTCCTGACTGAACGTACGATTGGACGGGATAAGCCCTGCCGCTTCCTTCAACTCATTGACATTGACGTACTTATCGTTGGCGCCAGCGGTGAATTGCCTGAAGTTGTCTTTAACGCCTTGCAGCAGGTCGTGATCACTCATATTGCTGTATTTATTCGAGGCAATCGCCAGGTCATTCCTGGAAAAAGCGCCATCCAGTACGCCCATGCCGCTTTGATCAAGCTCCTTGAACAAGCTGCCCCGCTCCAGCATTTCATTGGCCAGATCGATCTCCGCCTGCGTGGCGGGCTGACCATCCAGGCGATAGCCGCTGGCGATGGCACTGAGGGACCTGTCAGTGATCAGGCCCGGAGAATTCGGATCTTCAAACGTACTGAAACGCGCCAGTATCTTGTTGCAGAACGCCTCCTTCGAATCATTGGCATACGAGCGATGCCCGGAAGCCTGCGCAGGGCCGTTCCATTGGTTTTCATTGACGTATTGACCGCCATAAGCTGGCTGTTGCCAGGCGCCTTGAGGGGCGAACTGGGGGGCGCCTTGAGGGGTGAATCGAGGGGCGAACTGGGGGGTGAATCGAGGATCGAATTGACCACCGAACCGCTGCTGCTGCAAGCCACCGCCGTAATAGCGGGGGGCTTCGCGCTGCGGTGGTGTTTCCTGTGCGTCAAAGTGCTCGATAGTGGCGTCCACATCGCCTGGGCTGATCAAGCCGTCTTCCCTACCGCCGTTGTTGATTGCGTCGAGCATGTGGCTCATTTCCGGGCGACTGAGGATCTCGCGGGCGAGCAAGGTCATCCGGTCGGTGTAGCGATCTCCCGTCATCGGACGTTCGGCCGCCAGCTCAAGGTTTTGCCGCGAGACAAAATCCTTGCCGAAGCCTCGGAAGTGATGGAAGTTGTCTGCGAATTCACGTGCCACCGATGAGTTGGGCACGTGCATATAGTTGTTGGCAGGCGCATATCCTGGCTGCTCATAACGTGGGGCAAAAACGCCATTGAAAGGCGATTCCTGACGAAGATTTATACAGTGCATGGCACAACCTCAAATAGTGGAATCAATGACTGCCGACCCAACTCATTTACCGGCGACGGATCGACTCTTCCTCTGTGGCGGCGTGCTGTTGAATGGTTCCCGCGAGCACCGGTGAACTTACTGATGACCCGCGGTGATTTTTTCTCTCTCCCCGCACGTTGCTTTCGCCAACTAAATACCGACGGATCGTCGCAATGCCAGTAACTTAATGGGTCATACCGGGGTCATCGGCAGCGCGCGCTTGTGAGCCGTCTTCAGATAGGCCCCTTGCACTATCCCCCTCACCCGCTCACTCACCGGTCGGCCCATCAGGTACGCATCGATTTCCTCGTAGGTGCACCCGTAGGCGTGCTCATCCAACTTGCCAGGCACCAGCTCTTCAAGGTCAGCCGTGGGCTGTTTGTGCACCAGCCTGGCCGGTGCGCCAAGCGCCGTGGCCAACAGGCGCACCTGGGTTTTGGTCAAGCCCGACAGTGGCGCCAGGTCGCACGCGCCGTCGCCGAATTTGGTGAAAAACCCCATCAACGCTTCGGCACCGTGGTCGGTGCCGACCACCAGGCCGTTGTGCAGGTTGGCCACGGCGTACTGCGCGATCATCCGTGCGCGCGCCTTGACGTTGCCCTTGATGAAGTCGAGATGGGCGGCGCTGGCTTCAGTGGCACCCAGGCTGGCCATCAGGCCATCGACGCTGGCGGCGATGTTCAGGGTATCGACCTGGTCCGCAGTGATAAACGCCAGTGAGGCCTGGGCATCGGCTTCATCCGCCTGGCTTTTGTAAGGCAGGCGCATGGCAATAAAGCGTGCGTCGTAGTGCTCGGCGCGTAATTGCTCCACCGCCAGTTGGCACAGGCGGCCGGCAGTCAGGGAGTCAACACCACCGCTGATGCCCAGCACCAGTGCTTGGCAGCCGGACTGGCGCAAGGTGGTCTTGATGAAGTCGATGCGTCGTTGGATTTCCTCGGGCTCGCCACCCGCCACCAAGCGCCGATTGATGTTGAGTTCCTGCGCAATACGCTCTTGCATGTCACACCTCCACGCTACCTACGTTGAACACCTGTGCCGCGTACTGCAAAAACGAAGCGTCTTCGCAGACATTCTTGATCGGGTCATCGGAGAACTTCACCACTGGCTCGCCGTGCACCCGCACCAGTTTCATCACGATGCTCAGCGGTTCGACGCCTTCTACATCACACGCCAGGCTGGTGCCCATGCCGAAACCGAACCTGGCCTTGCCACGCACGTGGCGCAGGATCGGCAGGCATTTTTCGAAATTCAGACCGTCGGAGAACATCAGGTCCTTGGTCATCGGGTCGATGCCCAGTTGTTTGTAGCGGGCCAATACTTTGTCGGCCCAGGCGATGGGGTCACCGGAGTCCTGGCGCAGGCCGTCGTAGAGCTTGGCGAAGTACAGGTCGAAGTCCTTGAGGAAGAAATCGGTGCTGATGCAGTCGGTCAAGGCAATGCCGAGGCGGCCACGGTACTCACGTACCCAGTTCTCCAACGCCGCATTCTGGCTCTCACGCAGGCGCCCCAGTTGCTGGTGCACCATCAGCCATTGGTGGGCCATGGTGCCGATCAGCGGCAAGTCGAACTCATAGGCCAGGTGCGCGTTGCTGGTGCCAACGAACTGGCCGGGGAAGTCGCGACGCATGATGTCGACCACTTCGCGCTGGGCCTTGAACGACAGGCGCCGACGGGTGGAGAAATCAGACACGCGCAGGTCGGCCAGTTCGTCGCGGCTGAGGTTTTTCTCCAGCCAGTCAAACTTCTGGTAGAGCTTGCGGGTGACGTCTTCGAGGCTCACGTCGGGGTACTTGTCGCGATTGCGCAACTCGCTGACCAACGCCAGCACCGGCTGTTCGAACATGATGCAGTGCAGCATCGGGCCGACCACGCGGATGTTCAGTTGGCCATCGACTTCACTGACATGGATATAGCGCAGGTTGAAACGGAACAGGCCGAGGAAACGCTCGTAATCCGGGGTGAGGTATTCGCGAAAACGCGGGTTGAACAGAAACCGCAACTCGCCTTCACGCATCTGCAGGCCAGCGAGTTTTTCCAGTTCGTCGCGCAGTTGCGGGATCAAGTGGCCAAGCTTTTCCTTGGAACGCACGATGAAGTTGTATTCCACATCGACGTTGGGGTGCTGGTGCAACACGGCCTGCATCATGGTGAAGGTGTAGTAGTCGGTATCGAGCAACCCCTGGATCACCGGGGATTCGTAGTCGTAGGCACTTTCCATGGTGGTTCTCCTTAACGCGTGGCCATCGCGGCCAGTTCTTCGCGGGTGCTGCTGATCACGGCACCGGCCTTGAGCAGATCGTTGACCGCCTGCACACCGCCCTCTTCGCTGATGCCTCGGCAGGCGGGCAGGTGCAGGACCACTTCCAGGCCGGCCTTGAGCAGTTGCAACGCGGTGGTCTTGACGCAGTAGTCCAGGGCCAGGCCGCCGACGAGCACGCGGCTCACGCCGTGGGCTTTGAGGTACTCGATGACGCCGGTGGACAGTTTGTCGTGCAGGTCATGAAAGCAGGCGCCGTAGGGGTGCAGGTCGGGTTCGACGCCTTTCCAGATGAAGTAGTCGTAGTCATACGGGGTGGGCAACTCGTCGAGCAAGGTGAAGCCTTCGGTGCCGGGTACGCAGTGGCTGACCCAGGTCACATCGGCATGGGCCAGGCCGGTGGGTTGCAGCATCTCGCTGTGTTGCGCCACCACCCACGGGGCGTGCGGGGTATGCGCATCCTTGCTGCCGACACGATGGCCGGCGAGGCTGGCCATGAAGTTGAGCTCGGCGCCGATCTGGTCGCCGCCGGCCACCGGCAGTTCGTTGGGGCACAGCGGCGTGAAGCTCTTCTGGGCATCGACGTCGAATGAAGCAATGGCGGTTTTCGCGAGGGTCATGGCGGTTCTCCTGTGGCCTGGAAACAAAAGTACACGTCATGTACTTTCATTGCAAGAAACATTTGTTTATCTATGCTGGACTCAGTACATGACATATCTGTTCGATCCGTTAGACTGTGCCCCGCCACTGTTCATAAGGATGTTCCATGTCACTCAGCGCCTACCTGCATACCATCGACCTGTGCGTGTTGTACTACTGCCGCGCCTCCGGTGAATTGAAGCTGCTGCTCAACAGGCGCGAAGCCGAACCGTTCGCGGGGCATTGGGCACTACCGGGTGTGGTGGTGAATGGCGGCGTGCAGGACCTGAGCCTCAACGATGCGCTGGAGCGGTTGCGCGCCAGTGACAAGGTGGGTTTTGAGCTGGCCTGGAGCGAACAGGTGGGCACCGTGGGGGATGCGTTCCGCGACCCGCGTTGCTGGTCGTCGTCCACCTACTACCTGGCGATCGTTGCGCAGGCGGTGGAATTGGGCGCGCATCAGGCCTGGTTTGGCCTGGATGCCGTCGCCGAGGGCGGCCTCAAGCTGCCGTTCGACCACAACCTGATCGTCGCGGCAGTGCAGGAACGGCTGTTGTCGAAGTCGTTGTACAGCAGCCTGCCGTTGATGTTCCTGGGCGACGAGTTCAGCGCACCGGAGGCGACCACGATATTTTCCGTGGTGCTGGCGCGGCCGGTGTTGAAGACCAGTATTCGCCAGCGCCTGATGAAGCTGACGGAGGCAGGGTATTTGCAGGAAACGGGGCGCAAGAAGCAGGGTGAAGGAGGAAGACCGCAGGCGACGATGGAAGTGTTGAAGCCAGGAGAGATCTACTTTTTCGACCGTAGCTTTGCGGACTGACGCGTTCTGCCGAACAACACAGCTCAACTGTGGGAGCGGGCTTGCCCGCGAAGGCGGTGACTCAGTCAACATCCCCAGCGACTGACACTCTGCCTTCGCGAGCAAGCGCCCCCCCTACACAAGCCCTTCCCACACCCGGGTACGACGCTAATTCATCCAGTTGCCGCCGTCGACGTTGTAGGTCTGGGCCACCACATAGTCCGCGTCCTTTGATGCCAGGAACACCGCCATCCCGGTCAAATCCTGCGCCGTGCCCATCCGCCCAAACGGCACCTCTGCCCCCACCCGCCGCTTCTTCTCCCCCGGCGCCAGACCTTCATGCCGGGCGAACAGCGCATCCACCCCGTCCCAATGCTCGCCGTCCACGACCCCCGGCGCGATGGCATTGACGTTGATGCCCTGCTTGATCAGGTTCAACCCCGCCGACTGCGTGAGGCTGATCACCGCGGCCTTGGTCGCGCAGTACACCGCCACCAACGGCTCGCCACGGCGTCCGGCCTGGCTGGCCATGTTGATGATCTTGCCACCGTGGCCCTGGCGGACCATCTGCCGCGCTGCCGCCTGCAAGGTGAACAACGTGCCGGCGACATTGATCGAGAACAGCCGCTCGTAGCTAGCGCGACTGATGTCGACAATGGGCGCCAGGTCGAACAACGCGGCGTTGTTGATCAGAATATCCAGCTTGCCGGCCTCGGCCACCACGGCGGCAATCGCGTCGTCGATGGAGGTCTGGTTGGTGACATCCATTTCAACGGCATAGGCGTGTGGACCCAGCTCGGCGGCGGTCGCTTGCGCCTGTTGCAGGTTTATATCAGCGATGGCCACGCGGGCGCCCTCCGCGATATAGGCCTGGGCAAAGGCGCGGCCGATGCCGCGCGCCGAGCCGGTGATCAGCGCGCTTTTACCTTCCAGTCGTTTCATGGCTGCTCCTGTCAAAGTCATTTTGGATAACCCGCACGTTTCATCTCGCGTTCGGTGGTGGACTGGGCCTGAAGCAGCGCCTGGTCCACCGACATGCCGCCGGTCAGCGCCGCCGAGAACAGCTTGCCGACCGAGGTGCCGATGGCCTGGAACTCGGGGATGGTCACGTATTGGATGCCCACGTACGGCACCGGCTTGGCCGACGGGTGCGCGGGGTCGGCATGCTTCATCATTTCCAGGGTCACCTGGGCGAACGGCGCGGCCTTCAAGTAGGCGTCGTTGTAGGTGGACTGGCGGGTGCCTGGCGGGACGTTGGTGATGCCTTCTTTATCGGCGACCAATTGGATGTAGTCCTTGGAGGTGGCCCAGGTGATAAACGCTTTCGCCGCGTCCTTGTGCTTGGAAGTGGCCGGGATCGCCAGGGACCAGGCGTACAGCCACGAGGAGCCCTTGTCGGTGACTTCGGTCGGCGCGGCGGCGAAGCCTGTGCGGTCGGCGACCTTGCTTTGGCTCTTGTCGGTGGTGAAGGAGCCGGCGACGCTGGCGTCGACCCAGATCGCGCATTTGCCGCTGTTGAACAGTGCCAGGGTTTCGTTGAAACCGTTGCTGGACACCCCCGGCGGGCCGTATTGCTTGAGGTTGTTGACGTAGAAATTGGCCGCCGCGGTCCACTCGGGGCTGGTCAGTTCGGGCTTCCACTGCTCATCGAACCAGCGCGCGCCGAAGGCATTGGCCATGGTGCTCAGCAGCGCGATGTTCTCGCCCCAACCGGCCTTGCCGCGCAGGCACAGGCCGTACTGATCCTTGTCCTTGGCAGTGAGCTTGGCGGCGAATTCGCCAAGCTGGGTCCAGGTCGGATGCGCGGGCATGCTCAGGCCAGCCTGCTCGAACAGGTCGGTACGGTAGTAGGTGACGGTGCTTTCGCCGTAGAACGGCAAGGCGTAGAGGGTGTTGTTGACCGACAGGCCCTGGCGCACCGAGGGGAAGATGTCGTCGGCGTCATAGCCGGCCGGCAGCCCGGTCAGCGGTTCCAGCCAGTGTTTGGCGCCCCACAGCGGGGTTTCGTAGGTGCCGATGGTCAGCACATCGAACTGCCCGCCCTGGGTCGCAATATCGGTGGTAAGGCGCTGGCGCAGCACGTTTTCTTCGAGCACTACCCAATTGAGCTTGATGTCCGGGTGCTGCGCTTCGAACACCTTGGACAGACGCTGCATGCGGATCATGTCGCTGTTGTTGACCGTGGCGATGGTCACGGTATCGGCGGCGTGACTGGCCATGGCCGAGGCCAGGCCGGACAGCAGGAACAATGCTTGCGTAAGCTTGAGCATGGCGGTTTCCACCTGTTGTTTTTGTTGTTGAGGGCCGATTACAGCAGCTTGGCCAAGCCCCCACAAACCCATGGCGGACGCGCGAGTGGTACTTTTTTAACCGTCACTCGCGGGTTAAAAAAGTATCAGTCCCGGGCAAAAACAGGGGTAGCGCGGCCACGCTCGAGGCGCGTATTTTGGAGCGATTCCAAGAATCATAAGAAGCCCCGCCATGCCTGCCAGCCGCGCCCAGCTGTTCGAGCACCGCCCCGCCGAACGTGAAGTGATCCTGCCCGAACCGGACCACTGCTTTCGCTGGTTCGAACACGACTACCCCTATGACCTGGCGCGCTGGAACCATCACCCCGAATTTGAAATCCACCTGATCCGCCAGGGTAGCGGCAAGTTGGTTGCGGGCGACTATATCGGTGCATTCAGCGCCGGCCATGTCGCCCTGATCGGCCCCGACCTGCCCCACGACTGGATTGGCGAACTGGCCCCCGGCGAACACCTGCACGGTCGCGATGTGGTGCTGCAGTTCGACGGCGCCGCGCTCCTCGCCCTGCGCAAGACCCTACCGGAACTCGGCGACTTGCAGCCGCTGTTCGAGCACGCCCGACGCGGCCTGCAATTTCACGGCGACACCGCGCTGCATGCGGCAGCCTTGATGGAAGACATCGGCCGCGCCCAGGGCCTGCAGCGGCTGATCCTGTTCCTGCAACTGCTCGACACCCTCAAGCACGCCCCGGCGCAGCACGTCCAGGCACTGGCCAGCCCGTGCTACGCGCCGACCCTGGATGCACGCAGCGCCGAGCGCATCAACAAGGCCTTCGATTACCTGATGCGCGAACTCACAGGTGACGTGCGCCTGTCGGAGATCGCCGCGCAACTGGAGATGAGCGAGCCGGGCTTCTCGCGCTTCTTCAAGCGCACCACCGGCCACGGTTTTATCGACCTGATGCGCAAGTTCCGCGTGCAACGCGCCTGCCGGTTGTTGCTGCAAAGCGAGATGTCGGTGGCGGCAATCTGCTTTGAAGTGGGCTACGCCAATCTGTCCAATTTCAACCGGCACTTTCGCATCGAGATGCAGCAGACGCCGAGCGAATACCGCCGGGAAACCGCGATGCATCTGTTCAATCGCCTCGACACAATGACACCCAGTCAATTCTGACCAAAAGGTCGATTAATCACGCTTTTTCCCTGCTTATTCAAGCCAATAGACAAAGTTGGTACAGCCTGTGCAAACGTTTGCGGGACGAACTTGCCAGCCAAGTTCACCACGACCCGAAGAATTGGGTTCAAACCGCGTACGAATAGGGATTTTCAATGCATTCCACTTCAAGGCACCCCTGCGCCCTTGGTGTTTCCCTGCTACTGGCTGTCGTTACGGGAGTACTCAGCGCACCCATTTTGGCGCAGGAAAACCCCGTCGATGACTCAGCACAGGGCGAAACCCTGAGCCCGGAAGCAAGCCCGACGAAAAAAGGCGCTTACCTGTCAGACTGGTTCAATCAGGACCTGACACTTATCGGCAGCAAAGACATCAGCTTCGGCCCCAAGCCGTCCGACGACATCTACCTGGAATACGAGTACTTCGGCCGCAAGGGGCCGTTCGAGCTGTATGGCTACATCGACGTGCCCAAGATCCTCGGCATCGGTAACAGCAATGACAAAGGCGCGTGGGACCATGGCTCGCCAGTGTTCATGGAGCACGAGCCGCGCATCTCCATCGACTACCTGGCGGGCCGCAGCCTGGCCATCGGGCCGTTCAAGGAATGGTATGTGGCGTTCGACTGGATCTACGACCACGGCAGCAACCAGGCCAACCGCGCCAACACGCTGTACAGCGGCCTGGGCACCGACATCGAGACTCACTCGCGGGTCAACCTGTCGGCGAATTTCTACGGGCGTTATCAGTGGGAAAACTATGGTGCCAGCAATGAATACTCGTGGGACGGCTACCGTGCGCAAATGAAATACATCGTGCCCATCAGCAGCTTCGACAACGGTGCCTCGCTGACCTACATCGGCTTTACCAACTACGATTTCGGCTCGGACCTGCACAAGGACAACCCGGCGCGCACCGCCAATTCCCTGGTGGCAACCAACGTGCTGCTGTACTCGTTCACCCACCTGCGCTTCACCCTGGTCGGTCGCTACTTTCACAACGGCGGCAACTGGGAGGACGGCAGCGAGTTGAATTTTGGCGAAGGCAACTTCCGCGCCCGTTCGGACGGCTGGGGTTACTACGCCGGCGTCGGTTATCAATTCTGATCAAGGAGCTTTGGATGAAACTGTTTACCCGTCTCTCGCTGGCCGTCGGCCTGGCCCTGCTATCCCCTGTGGTGTTGGCGGATGCGCCCATCAAGCCCAAGGTGATGCTGATCACCATGTTCGCCCCCGAGGCACAGACCTGGATCGATCGCCTGGAACTCAAGCAGGAAGTCCGCGTACCGGGCCTTTCTGCCGAATACCCGGTAATCCGCTGCAACACCCAGGACGTCTGCCTGCTGGTGACCGGCATGGGCCAGACCAATGCCGCCGCGTCGACCCTGGCGCTGGCCTTGTCGCCCAAGTTCGACTTGCGCCAGAGCTACTTCCTGATCGCCGGGATCGCCGGCATCAGCCCCAAGCATGGCACCATCGGCACTGCGGCCTGGGCTCACTATCTGGTGGAGTTCGGCACGCAGTGGGAACTGGACTCGCGGGACGCGCCAAAGGATTGGCCGACCGGCTACATCGGCATCAACACCAAAGGCCCGAACGAAAAGCCGCCGCTGGACTACAAGACCGAAGTGTTTGAGCTCAACCCCAAGTTGCAGGCCAAGGCGTTTGCCCTGTCGCACCAGGTTAAGTTGAGCGAAAGCAAGGAATCCGCTGCCTGGCGCAAACACTACCCGGCCGCCCCGGCCAATCAACCGCCGCAGGTCACGCGCTGCGACACCCTGGCGGGCAATACCTGGTTCTCCGGCACACGCCTGAGTGAACGCGCCGAAGTCTGGACCAAGCTGCTCACCGACAACAAAGGCGAGTACTGCACCACCCAGCAGGAGGACAACTCCACCTATGAAGCACTGCTGCGCGCCAGCCGCGAAGGGTTAGTGGATATTCAACGCTTGGCGGTGGTACGAGCGGGGTCGGACTTCGACCGGCCTTATCCGGGCTACAGCGAAGTGGACAACCTGCTGAAGTACGCGGACCAGGGTGGGTTCGTGCCGGCGCTGGAGAACCTGTATCGCACGGGTAACCCGCTGGTACAGGCGATCCTCAAGAACTGGTCGGCGTGGGAAAACGGCGTTCCCGAGGCCTGATAGGGATCAAGCTGTGGGAGGGGGCTCGCCCCTCCCTCATTTGAATGGCATTAAGGCAAGAAGATGATCTTGTCTGCACTGCCGCTGTTCACTTCCTCATAGCTCACCAAACCATCGGCCAACGCCACTTCCCGCAACCCCGTCGGCAGCGGCAGCGACCCCTCATCAAAAAACCGCCCGAACTGCTCCAGCATCCGCGCGCATTGCTCGCAGTTGTAGAGCAACGAATTGATCCCCACCACCGACCCGCCCTTGCGGTACAAGGCCAGGGCTGGCAGTTGCACATGACCGTCCAGCGGCGCGGCGATGATCGCGATACGGCCAAACGGCGCCAGACCGGCCACGGCCGCCGGCAGCCAGAAGCCAGTGGTGTCGAAGATCACATCGGCACCGCCGGTGAACACGCGGTTGACCTGTGCACCCAAGTCCTCCGGCTGCCCCAGGGCAATCGTGTCTACCCCCTGCCCTTGCAATGCCTCAACCTGCTCCGGGCGCCGTACCGCCGCCAGCACCTGGGCGCCACGGATTTTCGCCAGGGCCAAGGCCGCACTGCCGACGGCGCCATTGGCACCAATCACCAGCAAGCGCGTGCCTTTGCCCACACCGCTGCGCTCCAGGGCATCCCAGGCGGTAGTGTAGGGAACACCAAGGCTGGCGGCTTGGGCGAAGCTCAGATGGCTGGGCTTGCGGGCCACGCCGTTGGCCGCCACCTTCAGGTATTCGGCATGAGAACCGTCGGCAAAAAAACCGAGGTCGCGACCGGTGCCCCAGACTTCCTGGCCAAGCAACGCCTGCGGACCTTCGACGACAACGCCAGCGAAGTCACGTCCGGGAATGCGCGGCAACGTGGTGTAAGGGAAACGCCCAAGCAGGTTTTTCACATCGCTGGGGTTCAAGCCTGCCGCCTTGATCTGCACCAGCACTTCATCGGCGCCCGGCACCGGGGTGGCGACGTCGACGAAGCGCAGGGCTTTGAGGTCGCCGGTAGCGGAAAATTGCAGTGCTTTCATGACCAATATCCATCGCAGGGAAAAGGGAAATCAGGACCACCAACCGCTGACCAGCTGCCGACCCAGGGGCCAGAGCTTTTCGCCGAGCAACATGCCCATCAAACCCACCAGGGCGATGGCCGGCGGCGCGGGCGAGCGGAAGTCCAAGGCGCCGTAGATCACGCCGACAAACAGGCCGATGGCGAGAGAAATGAGGTAGTTCATGGGGTGGCGCCTTGTAGGTTGATGGGCTCAGTCTAGAGCCCGCCCTCCTCACGCATCGGCCAAGTGCTTCAGGATTTCGGCCAATTCCTCAGCCAACGTAGTGCGACGGCGCCACACCGAGTGCGCGGCGGAACATGTCGCTGAAACTGCTTGGCGAGTAACCCAGAGCGCGCGCGATACTGCTCACCGATTGGCCCTGGATCAACTCCGCGACCGCCGTGGCCAGTTGCACCTGGCGACGCCATTCGGCGAAGCCCATGCCCAGGTGGCTTTGGAACAACCGCGACAAGGTACGCACGCTGGCCCCGGCGGCTGCGGCGTGTTGTTCGAAGGAGATGTCCAGGGATGGTGCGACCATCACCGCCTGGCACGCATTGCTTAGACGACGGTCGGCGTCCATCGGCATGGCGATGCGGATTGGCGAGCGCCGCGCCCGTTGCAATTCCAGCAACGCCAGACGCACCACCGCGTCGTAGTAGCCGGCATCACCGCTGTCGCCCTCGTCCACCAAGGTCACGATCAGTTCGCGCAGCAGCCCGCCGACCTCGATCACCTGCACCTGGCTGTCCAGCGTCGCTGCCAATGCGGGGCGCAGGTAGATATTGCGCATCTGCAAGTCCGACACCACGCGAATCCCATGCTCCACCCCCGGCGGCAACCAGACAGCACGCTGGGGCGGCACCACCAGGGCTTCGCGCGGGGTTTCGACCCACATCACGCCGCTCATGGCGTAGAGCAATTGACCCCAGTCATGGCTATGGGGCTCCACATACAACCCACGCGGATAGGTGCGTGCCAGGGGCTGCACGGGAACGGCATGATCACTGAGGTCGGGGGGTGCGGCCAGGGCCATGGGGAGCACATCAGTCAGGAGTGAGTGCTCATGGTAATCAGCGACGCTCGACAATCCGAGCTATTTTCCGATGTGGGAACGGGTTTGTGTGGGTGTGGGAGATTCTATGGTTGCGGCGCAACCTCTCTACCAGCAGTGCCGCCGCCTTCGCAGCCTCGCTAAAGCTCGACAGCTCCCACTGGGGATTGGCAGTGCCTGGGCGATCTCTAGCCGAACACTCACTATCCATCAACACCAATCACCTGTGGGAGCGGGCTTGCCCGCGAAAGCGGTGGTTCAGCCAACACCTCTACCAGCAATGCCACCGCCTTCTCAGCCTCGCTAAAGCTCAACAGTTGCTCCCACATTTCTTTGACCACATCAGTCGGCCTGGCGAGTATTGCTGCGATACATGAACACCAATGCCAGTGCCAGACAGACCATCGCCACAATCCGGCTCCCGGATAACTCAATCGCCGGGTTGCCCAGCCAGCCGAAGTTGTCGATCAACATGCCCATGCCCAATTGACCGACGATCACGGCCACCGTCGCCACGGCGGTGCCGACCACAGGCACCGCGCCGACCATCACCAACATGTACACCACGCCGAACAAGGCGCCGGTCAGTTGCCATTTCGGCACGTCCAGCAAGCTGACGGCCTGGGCGGGCTCGAAGAAGAAAATCAGCAGCGCCGTGCTGAGCGCACCGACGGCAAAGGTCAGCAAGCTGCTGCGCAACACGCCGACCGTCTGGCCCAGGCGCCCGTTGATCGCGGCCTGCACACTCAATACCGCACCGGCGGCAATGACCAGTACCAACAATAGAATCAGATTCATCGCCTTACCCTCGTGCAATCAGAACAAGCGCCACCACAATCAACGCCAGGGCTATCCAGCGCTCGCCGTTGACCCGCTTGCGCGCGGTGCCGAACCAACCGAAATGGTCGATCAGCACGCTCTTGCCGACCTGCCCGGACAAAATCGCGACCATGGTCATCGCGATGCCGATATGCGGCGTAGCCAGGGTCAACACCACCACGTACATCGGCCCGAGGAACCCGCCGATCAATTGCCAGCGCGGCAGGTCGGCCAGCGCCGGGCCCTTTTGCGGGCCGCTGAACAACAAGAGCACGTACAAGATCGCCGAACCAACGCCAAAGATGCTCAACGTCGCCCACAAATGCCCGACTTGCTGGCCCAGCGGCCCGAGCAAGCCTGCCTCCACCGACAGGCCCATGCCCGCCAGGATCACCAACGGCAGCAACAACAGCCGCAGAAGGTTATGTTTCGGACGGGCCGACGCCACACCCTCGATAGAACTTGCCTGCATACATCACCTGCGCTTCAAGAAAGGAACCATGGCGCGCATTATCCGGTGGCCGTGCTATGCAATAAATGGGAGCATGCCGACAACACCTTTGCGCAAAACGCACAGCACGGAGTCATGATGCAGGGTTTGAATGAATTGAGTTTCAAGGCGCTGCGCCTGTTCGTCGCGGTGCTCGACCACGGCAGCTTTTCCGAAGTGGCCCGCCGGGAAAGCCTGGCACCCTCCTCCATTTCCCGGCAGATCCAGCTGATGGAGCACGCCCTGGGCCAGCAGTTACTTTACCGCCACACCCGAGCGGTCAGCCCGACCGAGGCCGGGCGCCTGCTCGGGCATCATGCGCGACTGTTGCTGGAACAACTGGAAACCGCCGGCCAGGCCCTGCAGGAACAGGAGAGCGAACCCAGCGGCCTGGTACGTATCAACGCACCGATGGTGTTCGGCCAGCGCCACTTGTCACCGTGGCTCGGCGAACTGTGCCGACGCTATCCCAAGCTGCAACTGGACATCCAGCAGACCGACACCTACGTCGACCCGCTGCAAGACGGCACCGACCTGCTGTTTCGCATCGGCGTGCTCAACAACTCAGGCATGCAGGCGCGCATCTTCGCCCCGCAGCGCTTTCGCATCGCCGCCAGCCCCGCCTACCTGGCCCGACACGGCACACCGCAGCACCCCGACGAACTCGTCCACCACCAATGCCTGGCCTACAAAGGCATCACCGGCCAACAACGCTGGTTCTTCCGCCGCGCCGGCAGCGACTGGACGCCCTACAGCGTCAAGGGCCCGATCACCGGCAACCACGCCGACACTCTCACCCACGCCGCCGAACAAGGCCTTGGGCTGGTCGTGTTCCCCTCCTGGCTGATCGGCGAAGGCTTGCGCGCCGGCACCTTGCAGGCGGTGCTGAGCGAATACGAAGTGGCGACCACACTGGAGCCGCAGCAGATCGCCGCACTATGGCCGGGGAGCCGGCGGTTGTCGCTGAAGGTGCGCACGGTGATTGATTACTTTGTGGAGTGTTTTGGGACCGTGCCGTATTGGGATCGATGATTTAAAACAGCCACTGCCCAATCAACCACGCATTCGCCCCGCTGATCACGGTAAACAGAAACCACGCCAACACCCGCGTCGGCAGCCGATTCACAAACGGCCCCATTAGCTGCTTGTCTCCGGTCATGCGGATCAGCGGGAACAACGCAAACGGCAATTGCAGGCTGAGCACCACCTGGCTGAGGATCAACAGCTTGCCGATGGCCGCATCGCCCATCAGCCACACGCCGAGGAACGCCGGGATCAGCGCCAGGCCGCGGGTGATCAGGCGGCGTTGCCAGCAGGGAATGCGCAGGTTGAGGTAACCCTCCATGATCACCTGCCCGGCAATGGTGCCGGTGAACGTCGAGCTTTGCCCCGACGCCAGCAAGGCGATGCCGAACAGAATGCTGGCAAACGCGCCGCCCACCAGTGGGTCGAGCAGATGGTAGGCGTCCTGGATCTCGACCACATCGGTGTGGCCGCTCTTGTAGAACGCGGCGGCGGCGAGGGTCAGGATCGCGGCATTGACCAGCAAGGCCAGGGCCAGCGAGCCGATAGTGTCGATGCGCGCCAGTTTGACCGCGTCCTGTTTGCTGGCGAGGTCCTTGCCGATCAGACGGGTCTGCACGATCGAGGTGTGCAGGTAGAGGTTATGCGGCATGACCGTCGCGCCGAGAATACCGATGGCCAGGTACAACGGCGCAGCGTCGCTGATCGCCGAGAGTGACGGCGTAAAGCCGCTGAACACATCCGGCCAATACGGTTTGATCAGCACCAGTTCGATAAAGAAACACACGCCGATGGTCGCCACCAGCGCCAGCATGATCGCTTCCAGGCGCCGGAAGCCTCGGTTCTGCAGGGCCAGGATCAGCAGCGTATCGAAGGCGGTGATGACAATGCCGGTGGTCAGCGACACCCCCAGCAGCAAGTGAAACGCCAGGGCGCAGCCGAGCACTTCGGCCAGGTCGGTGGCAATGATGGAGATTTCCGCCAGCGCCCACTGGGTGCGGGCGGAGCGCCGGCTGTAGCGCTCGCGGCACAGTTGCGCGAGGTCCTTGCCAGTGGCGATGCCCAGCCGCGAGCACAAGCACTGCACCGCCATCCCCGCCAGGCTGGCCAGCAGCACCACGAACAACAGGCTGTAGCCGTAACGTGAACCGGCCTCGATGGCCGTGGCCCAGTTGCCGGGGTCCATATAGCCGATGGAGATCAACAGGCCGGGGCCGGCGAACATCAGCATGCGCTTGAAGAACGAAGCCTTGGGGTCGACGGCAACGGAGCCGGCTACTTCCGGCGGGCAGAACGGGGCGGTGGCAATTTTCGGCAGGCTGAATTTCACACGGTATCCCAGGCAAACACACTAGACAGGCGCGCAGCTTAGCAGTCGGACGCGACCGTGCGCATTACCGTGTCCCTGGGCAGGTCAAACGCTTCCACGACTTGCACCACCAGGTCCATTTCCTGGTTCAGCGCCTCGCGCTCCATGCGCTGACGGATCACGCCGACCACCAGCACCGCCAAGGTGGTAATCGAATAGGCCGGGCCGGAAAATGCACGCACCCCGCTCACCAGCAACATCGCGGCCGCCAACGCCTGGCCCACCAACGGAATCGCCGTGGCCGCACCGCGCCGCAGGATGAAACCGGTGAGCCCGGCCAGCGCCGTGCCACTCAACGCCGTGGTCGCCGAGCGGCCCATGTCGAAACGATTGAACAAGCCCTGCTCTTTTTGCGCCGCGGCCTTGAGTTCGGCGTCGAAGGCTTGCCGGTCAGCGCTGTTGAGTTTGCCCTTGTATTGTTCGATGAGCTGCTGCGCGACCTGTGCCTCGATGTCCGCCAACGCCACGGTTGCAACCGGCTGATCAAACTTGATCCCCAGCCGTTGCGCGACATCCTCGGCGATCTGTCGATACCCCACGCCATGGCCACGGGCCAGGTTCATAAAGCTGTCGCCGCCCATGCGTTGCAGCTCGATGGCCAGTTTCAGCGGCTCGCGCACGCTGGCATCAATCGACGCGCTGCGTTTTTGCGCCATCAGTTCGGCAAGGAACTTCAACTCATCCGGCCGCGCCTGCACCAGTGCCGGGAACAGTTCGGCGTCCTCTTCGGCAAAGCGCACCTCGCTGCTGCGCTGGTCGGCGCGGATCATGCCGCGCCGTTCCTGCAACAGGTCGGTGTATTGCACCACCGTTTTAAGCTGCGGCCAGTAGGCGGCGTGATCGAAAGTTGCCAGGTGCACATTGGTGACCTTGGGCTTGAGGGCGGGCGTGAGCGGGATGGCATAACGACCGATGCAGCGCTCGTTGTCCGGCTTGATCGCCAGTGCCCAATCCTTGCTGGAATGGCAGTTGATCAGCCGGCCCTGCAGCGGCGCCGAGACTTGATCCCATGGGCTCGACGTACAGATCGCCCCGCCCATCAGCAGCAAGTGATGCAACGGCAGTTCGCGAGCCACCTCAGGGCTGGCCAACAGGCTTTTGACCAGAATCCGCGCGCCGAGGGAATGCCCGATCAGGTTGATGCGCCGCACCGGCAGGGCCTCGGCGTGCAGAAAGTTGGCCAGTTCAGGCAACAGGGTCTGGGCGACTTCGTCGACACGCGCCTCAACACTTTTGTAATGGTCGAGAAAATACGCAATCGCCTTGCCCACCCCCACGGTAGCGGCGCCCAGGCCACCGCCGCCGAGCATCGCAGCGATCACCTCCTTGAACGGCGCGAACAGGTTTTCCAGAAAATGCCCGGCCGGCCAGAACAGCATCACATTGGTCGAGCCTTCGATACTCGCCAGTTGCGCCTTGAAATTACCCAGTTGCTGACGGTTGAAGAACGCCGAATAACCGTGAACGTAGAGATTGAGCACATCCCCCTGGGGCTCGCCACACAACACAAAGGTGGGCTTGCGGGTGCGGTGCATTTCATCCCACTGGTGCTGCATGGGCCGGTGACTCCTGGTGACGATGGACGGCGATAGTAACAAAGCGTGGCCGGCGCAACGGTGAATCCTGACCGATGAACGATCAGAACAACGCCGCCGCCCTTGATTTGGCCAGGTAGCGCGCCGGCGCCTCCCCCACGTTGCGGCGGAACACCGAGGTAAATGCGCTGGAGCTGCTGAAGCCCAATGCCAGCGCCACGTCGGTAATCGAGGCACCGTGGCTGAGCCGCGCAGTGGCTTCCAGCAGGCACACCTGCTGGCGCCAGGCCACGAAGGTCATGCCAGTGTGTTCAAGGAACTGACGGGTAAAGGTGCGCCGGCTCATGCTTGACCATTCGGCCATGGTGTCGAGGGCGATGGTCTGCGTGGGCGCGTCCAGGAAGCGCTGGCAGGCGCGGGCGAGCCGAGGCTCTAACGGCAGCGGCGCGCTGAGGGGCAGTTCTGGCATGGCACCGATTTCATCCACCAGCAACGTCAGCACGCAATGCTGCCTGACACTGGGCCCCGCCGCCGGGTCAATCGCCAGTGCCGCCTCCAGCAAATGGCGCAGCAGCGGCGACACCTCGAACACCTGGCAATGCCCCTGCAAACCTGCGCGCCGGGCAGCGGCGTCAGAGAGATAGGTGTTGAGCATGACCACATCGCCACGCATGTGCATTTCATGGGGCACGCCGCCGGGCACCCAGATCGCCCGCTGCGGCGGCACCACCCAATTGCCAAGGTCGGTAAACATCTTCATCGCCCCCGTGGACGCATAGGCGAACTGGCCACGGCTGTGGGCGTGGCGCGCAAACACGGTGCCCGAGGCATATTCGTGCAGCGTCACTACGGCTTCGGGGTCATCGTGGGTGAAGGTCGGGATCATGGCCCGATTTTGTCAAAACATGACCTTACATAGCAAGCGGGCCATACGAACGCCGCCTACCATCGTTGCCTTTGGACACGCCTGCCAGCTCAAGGGAACGACCATGCTCAAGAAACACCTGGCACTTGCCATCCTCGTCACTCTGGTCTGGGGTTTGAACTTTCCTATTACCAAGCTTGGCCTGCGCGGCATCGACCCCTTCGTACTCACCGGCATCCGCTTCGCCCTCGCCGCCTTGCCGCTGGTGTTCTTCATCCGACGCCCCGCCGTGCACTTCGCCTATGTAGCGGCTTACGGGGTGATTTTCGGCTTGGGCATGTGGGGCGTGATCAACTACGGCATCCAGATAGGCGTGAGCCCCGGCATCGCTTCGCTGATCATCCAGCTCAGCGTGTTCTTCACCCTCGGCTGGGGCGTGGTGCTGTTCAACGAAACCCTGCGTGACGCCCAACTGGTCGGCGCCGGGCTGACTTTGCTCGGCCTGGCGGGCATTGTCGTCACCCAGGAGGGTAGCCACGCGGTGCTGGGGGTCATGCTGATCGTACTCAGCGCACTGGCGTGGAGCGTGGGCAACGTGATCATCAAACGCTCAGGGGTGAAGGAAATCTTCGCGTTCATGGTCTGGGCCAGCCTGTTTCCACCGATCCCGCTGTTCCTGATGGCCTGGTGGATGCACGGCAACGCTGCGTTCGAAAGCCTGCCCGCCCACCTGGACGCCACGGCCATCGGCTCGATCCTGTTCCAGGTCTACCTGGCCACGCACTTTGCCTACTGGGGCTGGAACTCATTGCTCAAGGCGTACCCGGTATCGACGGTGGCACCGCTGTCGCTGCTGATCCCGGTGTTTGGGATCGCCAGTTCGATGCTGATCATTGGGGAGCGGGTTTCCTGGCTGGAGCTGGTCTCGATGGCTGTCATTCTGGTGGGGTTGGGGGTGGGGTTGTATCGCTGGCCGGTGAAACGCAAACCCGGCACAGGGTCGGGTAGCCTTCAATAGGCAAAGTTATCGATCTTGACCTGGCCGTCTGGAAACGTCGCGATAATCTCCAAGTCGCCGCCCATCGCACGGATGTAGTCTCGCAATGTACTGATGTACATGTCGGTGCGGCGCTCCATCTTGGAGACCGCCGCCTGATTGATATTCAATAGTTTGGCCAGGCTCTCCTGGCTCAAGGACACGCCACATGCATCACTCACCGCAAAAACACAATTCTCGAAATGTAAAAAGCGCTCTAATACGCTCCTGTTGATTCGCTCTAAAGATCCTGGAGTTCCCAATGCCCCATGAAGGCAACCTGTTACAAGCAGCGGTGGTGTTCCTGCTCGCCGCCGTATTGACCGTGCCCCTGGCCAAGCGCCTGCAATTGGGCGCGGTGCTGGGCTACCTGTTCGCTGGCGTGATCATCGGTCCGTCAGTCCTCGGGTTGGTGGGTAACCCGCAAAGCGTCGCGCAATTTTCCGAATTGGGCGTGGTGTTGCTGCTGTTCATCATCGGCCTGGAACTGTCGCCCAAGCGTCTGTGGGTGATGCGCAAGGCGGTGTTCGGCGTCGGCCTGGCCCAGGTGTTGCTCACCGGCCTGGTGATGGGCGCTGTAGCCTTGTGGCTGTTTGGCCAGTCGTGGAACAGCGCGATCGTGCTGGGCCTGGGCCTGGCGTTGTCGTCCACCGCCTTCGGCCTGCAAAGCCTGGCCGAACGCAAGGAGCTGAACCAGCCCCATGGGCGCCTGGCCTTTGCCATCCTGCTGTTCCAGGACATCGCAGCCATCCCGTTGATCGCGATGGTGCCGTTGCTGGCCGGCAGCGATCATCCGACCACTGAGGCCCAGGGCTTGCAGCATGTGTTGCAGATCCTCGGCAGTATCGCCGTGGTGATCATCGGCGGGCGCTACCTGTTGCGGCCGGTGTTTCGCGTGGTGGCCAAGACCGGCCTGCGCGAAGTGTCCACCGCCACCGCCCTGCTGGTGGTCATCGGCACCGCATGGTTGATGGAACTGGTGGGCGTGTCGATGGCCCTCGGCGCCTTCCTCGCCGGGCTGCTGCTGGCGGATTCGGAATACCGTCACGAACTCGAATCCCAGATCGAGCCGTTCAAGGGCCTGCTGCTGGGGCTGTTCTTCATCAGCGTGGGCATGGGCGCCAACCTCAGCTTGCTGCTCAGCAGCCCACTGCTGGTGATCGGCCTGACCCTGCTGCTGATCGGCCTGAAATTACCCCTGCTCTACGCCGTCGGCCGCCTGGTGGGCGACCTCAACCGCGAAAGCGCCCTGCGCCTGGGCGTGGTGTTGGCGGCAGGCGGTGAATTTGCCTTCGTGGTGTTCAAGATCGGTCGCGACCAGGGCCTGTTCGAACCTCATCTCTACGATGTACTGGTGCTGACCATCACCCTCTCGATGGCGGTCACCCCGTTGCTGCTGTTGGTCTGCCCGAAGCTGTTCAAGCCCAAGGTCAAGCCGGTGGAAGTGCCCGAGGAATACCGCACCATCGAGAGCGATGCGCCTCGCGTGGTGATCGCCGGCATGGGGCGGATGGGCCAGATCGTCGCGCGGATCCTGCGCGCGCAAAACATCTCGTTCATCGCCCTCGACACCTCGGTGGAAACCATCGAGCTGACCCGCAGCTTCGGCGGCATGCCGGTGTTCTACGGCGACCCGCAACGCCCCGAGATCCTGCACGCAGCCAAGGTCGACCAGGCGGAGTTCTTCGTGATCGCCATGGACGACCCGGAAATCAACATCAAGACCGCCGAACTGGTACGCAACCTCTACCCGCACATGAAGATCATCGCCCGTGCGCGTAACCGCCAGCACGTGCACCGCCTGGTGGACCTCGACGCCTCACCAGTGCGCGAGACCTTCTACTCCAGCCTGGAAATGAGCCGCCGCACCCTGGTCGGCCTCGGCTTGACCCAGGCCCAGGCGGATGCACGCATCACCCGCTTCAAGAACCACGACCTGCAAGTACTGGCCGCGCAGCACGCGGTGTACGACGACGCGGCCAAGGTCATGCAGACCGCCCAGGAAGCCCGGGCGGAACTGGCGCGATTGTTTGAGATGGACCGGCTCGAAGAAGAGTCCGACAAGGTGTAAGGCCCAGGGCGAACGAGATTGCGATTTTTCTGACAGAATGTGCCGCAATTTCGTTCACCCCTGGAGCGCTTCATGGCCACTTTCACCAAGACCGCCGCCCTGCTGGCCCTCGCGCTTGCCGCCGGCAGCGTGTTCGCCGCCAGCAAGCCGACCACGCAGACCATCTCCACCCTGGGTGGCAAGTTCACCTTCAACCTGCCCAAGGCCTACGCGGCCGACACCCTGCCGGTCAGCAAGGCCGAAGATGCCAGCGCCGCCACTCAAGGCACGCTATACGCCAACCAGACCACGAAAAGTGTGGTGATCGTCGCCGAAACGGTACGGACCGACGGGGTGAACGTCGAGGATAACGACGCACAGTTCCTCGACGGTGCAGTGGCCGGCTTCGTCAAGGATCAGAGCGCTGCCCTGCCGGACTTCAAGAAACAGAGCGAGAAAAAACTGACCTTCAAGGGCCTGGGCCTGCGCCAGGTGGACAGCACCGCGACACAGGGCGGTGGCAAGACGCTGAACAGCACATTCCTGGGGGGATCGGGCAACCACATGCTGGTGATCCAGGCGATTTCGCGAGGCGATGACGCCAAGGGCCATGCCGAGCTGGTGAAGCAGATCACGGGCGGCAAATAACCCGACCCGCCAAGCAACACCAAACCAAATGTGGGGCCCCGCCCCACATGTTTTGACCGTGCTCACTTCAAGCTTTTTTCCAGCCAGGCCTTCAAATCCTGCACTTCAGCCTCGCTGATGGTATGCGGCATGCCCATATACCCATGAAACTCCGGCTTCAACCCCACCCCCACCAACGCCTCATTCGCCCTCGTCGCCGACGCATACGCCAGCGCCTGGTCCAGCGTGCCGTGGCCAATGAAGATCGCCAGCCCGCTCAATGCCGCATCCGGCTTGAGCTCAGCCTTGAGCACTGGCAACACACTGCCACTCAACGCTGCAATCCCACGCACCAACGTCGGCTTACGCAACCCCACCTCGTAGGACATGATTGCGCCCTGGCTGAACCCCACCAGAAACACCCGATCGCTGCGGGTGTGGTACTTGGCGGTGGCCTGGGTCACAAAGTCTTCGATCAACCTGGCGCTGCGTTGCAAATCGGCGGTCTCGCCGTCGTAATCGCCATCCCCGGGTTTCTTCGCAAACCAGCGATAGCCGCGCGCATCCACCGGCATCGGCGCCCGTGCCGACAGGTAGGTCCAAGTGGATGGCAGTGCGTCCTTGAGGCCAAACAGGTCCTCTTCGTTGCTGCCAAACCCATGCAGGAAAATCACCAGCGGCGCGTTACGCGCATCAGCCTGGGTCTGTTCCAGGTACGCCAGCGGTAAATCGGTGTGTAGCGTATCGTCGGCATGAACGGCGCCGGCCACCAGGGTCAGCGCGAGGGCAAACAACTTGAGCATGGGGCGATACCTCAGGGTTTGCGCAACAGATAAGTGTCCATGATCCAGCCATTGGCCAGGCGTGCCGCCTTGCGCACCCGCTCGATTTCTTCGGCGACTTCAGCGACTTTGCCGCTGATCAGGATCTCATCCGGCGTGCCCAGGTAGGCCCCCCAGTAAATGTCCAGGTCCTGATCGGCCAAGGTGCGGTAGGAGTCTTGCGCATCGAGCATCACCACCAAGGTGTCCGCATCACTCGCCTGCCCTGCCGCCAACCGGCGCCCGGTAGTGATCTCGATGGAGCGGCCAATACGGTTCAGCGGCACTTTGTGTTGCGCCGCCAGGGCCTGCACGCTGGTGATGCCGGGGATCACTTCGAATTCAAACTCACTGCGCCCGCTGGCCAGAATCGCTTGCAGGATGCGAATGGTGCTGTCGTACAGCGCCGGGTCGCCCCAGGCCAGGAAGGCACCGACTTCTCCGTCGGCCATTTCCTCGTTGATCATGCGCTCAAAGGTTTGCTGCTTGTCGAGGTTCAGATCCTGCACGGCGGTGGTGTAGTCGATTTCACCGCGCACGCGTTCGGGGCAATCGGCCTCGACAAAGCGGTAGCCGGGCTCGGTGATGTAGGTCTCGCAGATCTCGCGGCGCAGGTCGATCAACTTGTCTTTGCTCTGGCCCTTGTCCATCAGGAAAAACACGTCGGTGCGATTGAGCGCCTTCACGGCCTGCATCGTGATGTAGTCAGGGTTGCCGGCGCCAATGCCGATGATCAGGATGCGTTTCATGGGTTGCTCTCATTGCGGGGCGTGGATTTTGCCATGTTCGGCGGTTCAGGCGTGAGTTTCCAGGCGCAGGCGCCAGACCGTATTGAAGCGCAGCTCCGTGCTGGACAGCGGCTCGACGTCGATCCGGTAGAACATCGCCACCGGAAGCTGCAGGGCGTAGAGCATCGCCGCGCGAATCACCAAGGGGTGGGTGACGGCGACGATATGGCCGGGGTGCGCTTCAAGGGCCTGCATCCACTGCGCGACCCGTGCACAGACCTGATCCACCGATTCGCCACCGTGGGGCGCACTGGCGCTGTCGGCCAGCCACGCGTTCAACTCATCGATCGCCAGCTGGCTGATGTCCTGGCCTTTCCACTGGCCGAAATCGCCATCGCGCAAGGCCTCTTCAAGCAGCGCATCGCTGCCGAACAAACCCGCGGTCTGCCGAGTGCGTGCTTCCGGCCCGCACAGCAGGCGGCGGCTGGGCTTGTAACGCGCGGCCAGCGACAGCGCCGCGCCTTGCCAATCCATCGCCACCGCTTCGTCAGCGCAGAAGCGCCCGCGTTTTTGCAGGGGCGTGACGGCATGACAGATCAGGGTCAAACGGGTGGCTTGCACGGGCTTCGCTCCGACAGAGACAGGTCGGCAAGCCTCGCGCACTTATCCCTCAAGCGCAACGCCCTTGAACGGACTTACCCCAATGCCAGTCGCTCAAGCAGTCCCGAGGGCAAACCACTCGCGCCGCCCCTCGAACGTGCTCACGATCAACTCCACAATCACCTGCACCGCCTGCGCATCCCGCACCTGGGCGTTCACCGCCAGCCATACCTGGCGCTGCATGCTGTCGTCCAGCAACCCCGGCAACGCCACCAGCCCTCGGTCGAAGCTGCCCATGTAGTGCGGCAGCAAGCCGATGCACGCGCCGCAGCGGATCATTTCCAGCATCAGCGAGTAGGCCTGCACCTGCACCACGGCGGCGCGGCGTTGTTCCACCACGTGGTTCCAGGGATGCAAGGCCTCGACCTGCACGTCGGGCTGCCACTGCACCAACATGTAGTCGTCGAGGTCGTCGACGCTGTCCGGGCGCGTGGTCAGGCGTGAGTAGCGCTTGGCGATGTGCGGCAGGTAATGCAGGCGCGCCAGGGACTGCGGCGGTTCAGTGGGGAAACTCGGGCCGCACGCCGGGCCGTCGGCGTCGGACAACCACAGCACCACGTCCACATCCACCGCTTGCAGCGACAGCTGGCTGTCGATGGAGATGATCTCCAGGCGCACGCTGGCATTACGGCGCAGCAAGGCAATCAGGTCGCGGCCGAGGATGTCGTGCAGGATCGGTTCGGCCACGGCCAGGCGGATCAGCGGCTGCTCCACCACCGGCAGGCGCCGTTCATGGGCCAGGGCGACCAGTTGTGCCTGCAATTGCTGGCCATCACGACTGAGCACCAAGCCGTTGCCCTGATACGTGAACAGCGCATGCCGCACCTGTTCTTCGAGCTGCGCCAGGCGTTTGCGCAACAACGTCGATTTGATATTCAGGCTGCGCGCCGCCTGCATGAAACAACCGCAGCGCGCACTCACCAGGAAGTAGCGCGCCACCTCCGGGTCGATCTCGCCGGCCAAGGCCTGCCAAGTGCGGTGTGGCTCATTCACGGCGCGCCAGGGGGCGGGCGATTGGACGCCGGACGGTTCTAGAAATGCCATGGGAGACTCCCTGTCTTGTTGGTCTGTGCATCCAATGCGGGTGGTCGCGCGTTACTCCAACACCTTGTTCAACTCGGCGCCATCAATGCTCAAGGTCGCGGTGTTGAGCATGCCTTCCAGGTACGCCTTGGCGATCTGCTCCTGGCGTTGGCTGCGCAAGGCTTCGGTGAGCCGTTCACGCAGTTCATCCAGGGTCGCGGTGCGCGCCGGTTGCTGGCCGGTGAGCTTGAGCACATGGAACCCGGCCGGGCTCTGCACCACCTCCGACACCGCGCCGACCTTGAGCCGCGCCACCGCCTCGCGTACCTGGGGCACCAACTGCTGCAACGGCTGCATGCCCGAATCGCCGCCGCGCTGGGCGGTATTCGGGTCCTGGGAATATTGCGTGGCCAGCGCGGCGAAATCTGCCGGCGCGGCCTGGGCTCTGCGACTCAGTTCCTGGGCCTGGCGGCGGACCGCGTCGGCGGACTGCGGGTCGTTCACCGCGAGGAAAATCTGACTCACCCGATACAGCGGCGGCGTCACCCACTGTGCCTTGCCGGCGTCGTAGGCCTGTTGCAACTCAGCCGCACTGGGATAGTCGGCAGGCACCTGGCTGACCGACAGCATGTAGTCGCGAAACACAATCTGCTCGGCGGCGGCACGGGTCTGCTGCTCCACCTCCGGGCGCTGGCGCCAGCCCTGGGCGTCGGCCTGTTCAAGCACGGCTTTTTGCGCCAGGCGCGAGCGCAGCCACGTCTCCAGCGCGCCACGGTTGCCGCGCAATTGCTCGCGGGACTCGGCCGGCAGGCTCGCCAGCACGCTTTTCATTTCCGCCAGGTCGATCTGCTGGTTGCCCAGGCGCGCCACCGCCGGGCCGCTCGCCGGCGTCGCGGCTACCGGCGCCGGCTGTTGCGCCGCCACCGGGTCGCTGCCCGGCCGCAAGCTCAAGCCCACAGCCACCACCAGCAGGGCCAGCGCACCGGCGCCGACCATCAGGGTTGGCTTTTTCACAATACGCCCGCCTCTTCGCCCACCACCTGCGCGGCGGCCTGCAACTGCGCCGCCTGCTGGCTGTACTCACGCAGGTAGACGATGAACTCCTGCAACAGGCGGTCCCACAGTTCCAGCTGGCTGCGCAAATGCGTGACGCCCACACCGGCCACTACCACATCCATTTCCATCAGCAAAAATTCACCTTGCACCGACAACCGCGCAAAGCGCCGCGAGGCGTTCCACACCTCGGCCAGGCCTTGCGGCAATTGGCCCTGGATGCGCAGCGCGCAGCTGTAGGTGAAGTCCACATAACTGCCCTGCTCCGCCGCCGGGTTGCCGAAGCGCACGGCAAAGCCGATGCCCTGGCTGGCGCTGAGCAGTTGCACGATACCGTTCTGTTCGCTCGGGTTGACCCGGTAACCGGCGTCCTGCAACAGCTCGGTGAGACTCTGGATGGTCACGCTATCAATCAATTCGCTCATGCTGATCTCTTCCCTGTCTATCAATGATTGGCGGTTGCCTGGGGCGCATCGAAACGGCTCTTGTACAGATCGTCGCCAAAACCTTGGGCCAGTTCCTCGAACTTGACCCGCGCGCTGCTGGCGAAGGGCTGGCGGATGCTCATCACCTCAGCCACATCGATCTTCTCGTAGGCCGCCAGCAACTGCTGGGCCACCCCGTACATCTGTTGATTCTTGACTGAACATTGCTGCACTTGTGTGTCACGTTCGCTCAATTGCGCCTGCAAGCGGGCACGTTCGGCCTCCTTGCCCTTGGCGAGCACCAGCAGTTCCTCATAGGCCTTCTTGAATTTGCCGATCTGCTCGTTGCTCGCCGCCACTTGGGCTTGCGCCTGGTTGTGCAGGCTCTGTTGCTGGCCGGCCATCTGTTCGGCCACGCCACGGGTCTTTTCCAGCTCGGCGGTCAATTGCTTGATTTGCGCCTGGGCCTGCTTGGCCTGGGCTTCGGCGGCGATGCGCGCGGCACTGGCCTGGGCCTGTTCGCTTTGCAGCGCCTGCAACTGCTGGGTGGTGCTGCGCAGTTGAGTACGCAGGCGCTCTTCCATGCCTTCGGCGCAAGCGCCGCTGGCGATGAACAACAACAGCAGCCCGCAGATTCGCGTGTTCATGTGGCATCTCCTGTGCGCCTCAGAAGCGCGTGTTGAGTTCCAGTTGCATCACATCGACTTCGAACGGCGCGCCATACACCTCGGAAGCACTCAACCAACGCGCACTGGCGTAGACGTTCTTTTCCAGCCCGTAGTTGGCGCCAATGAAGTAACCCTTGGCGTTGGTGCCGCCCAGGTGAAACGAGGAATCGTTGAAGCCGTCGGGCAAGGCATCCGGCTGGATGTACTTGTAGCCGGCCAACACGTTCCAGTCGCCACGCTTGCGCATCTCCAGTGCACTGCCGAGGGTGAACGAGACCATCAGCGCATTGCCGCCACTTTCAAACTGGCCGTTGCTGTTGATGTTGTTGACGATCTGGCCTTCGCCGCGCTTGAGCATCTCGCTCTTGTCGTAGGCCAGGTTGTGGATGAAGTTGGCCTGGCTGCGCAGCTTGAAGTCGCTCGGCAGCTCGCTGTCCCACACCGCATTGAGGTCGAGCACATTGAACTTGGACGCCAGCCCCACGTACTGCGGGTTCGGCGTCTTCGCCGGGTCGGCCGGGTTGGGCGTGATGTCGCGCAGCAGAAACACGCTGTTGCCCTTCTGCATAAAGGCCACGCGCGTGCCGTCGGTGTCGCAACCGGCGGCACCGGCCCACGGCGTGCACGGGCTGGAGCGCTGCCCTTCGATGTCCTGGAACTGGTAGTAGGCGCCCGCCAGCTTGAGGCTGTTGCTGCGGTTGATCTTCCAGTCCGCACCGATCTGCGCGCCGAACAGCCACTTGGTCTCGCTGTCCTCCTTGTCGATGCCGTTGCTGCTGGCGGCATCCGCGGTGTATTCCACCGGGAACGCCCCCACGGTGCCGAACACGCCCCACTCGCTGTTGAGCTTGTGGTTGAAGATCGCCGCCACGCCGTCAAAGTTGAGGTCGTTGGAATACATCATGTCGGTGGAGTAAAACGGGTTGCCGATACGCCCGGCGGTCAGCGCCATGTAGTCGCTGGCCTTCCAGGTCAGGTAGCCCTGGTCGAGCCAGATGTCCTTCTTGCCAAAGCCGCCGCCGAGGGTCTGGGTGGTCGACACCGGGTTGTTGTCGGAACCGGTGCCGATGCGGATACCGGCGGTCCACTCCGGTGACAGCACCGCCTTCATGCCCAGGCGTGCGCGCAGGCGGAACAGGTTCTCGCGGTCCTTGGTGGTGTTGAGCAGCGGCGGGAACTTGGTGTTGGAGTCCTTGTTCACGTCATACGGGCCGGTGTCATTGAGTTTGGCGTAGTCGACGATCTGGTTGCTGTTGTTGCCGGAGAAGTAACGCGACTCGTCACGCAGGCGGATGTCGCCGTCAAAGCTGATGCGCGAGACCCAGTCCGGGAACGTGTTGGGCTGTGCCCAGTTTTCCTGCTTGGCAGTGGCCATGACTTCGGCCTTGACCTGATCGCGGATCTGATCGCGCACCGCTTGCGGCACGTACTGCACACGCACGTCCCCCGGCGCGGCGGCGGGACCGGCGGCCACCACCGGCGCGGCGTTGGCCTGGCGCGCCTGCTGGGCTTCTCTTTCAGCCTGGGCGATCAGCCCGTTGGCCGTGTCCTGGGTCAATACCCCCTGCTGCACCAACAGGCGGATCAGGTTGACGGTGACGTTTTCCGAGGGGGCGACCGGGGCTGCCGTCGCCTGGCCGACCAGGGTCGCGATGACCATGCCAACCGCCAGGGTCAGTCGATTCACGGGGGAAATCATGTGTACGCAACTCCTGTAAAAAACCGTAGAAAAGGGGTTCGATCAATCCGGCCGCCGGCCCTTGAAGGACAGGCGTACCGGCATCTTCACTGCGTCCGGAACACGTTGCGGCACGTGGGAGGCACGCAACGCCGCCAGCACCTGTGCATCGATCTCGGCATCACCGCTGGACTTGACCAGCTCGGCCCGCGTGACCTGCCCGTCACCGCGCAGCCACAAATCGGCCTGCACTGCATAGGCGCGATTGCGCAACTGCGGGTCATCGCGCAGCAAGCGCTGGAACACACCGGCCAGGTACTGCTTGTAGGTCCCCGCACCCAGGCCGCCGCCACCGGAACCGGCCATGCCGCCGCCCTTGCCGGCGCCGATGTTGAAGCCGTCATTACCCGACTGCGCATCACCGTCGATCTGCATCGGGTTGGCCAGATCATCGGCCGGCGACGGTGGGGCTTCGTCCGCTGGCTTGACCTCTTGCGGCTCAGGCGTCGGCACCGGCTCGGGGATTTTTTCTTCGACCTGGGGCTCGGGCTCCTTGGGTTTTTCCGGCGGCGGTGGTGGCGGTGGCGGCAACGGAATAATCGTCGGGATCTTTGGCGCTTCACGGCGCACGCCGCTCATGTCATTGGCCCACTGCCACAAAAACCAGGCCGCAACCGCGCCCAGCAAGAGGCCTGCGCCCCACTTCAGCGGGCGCAGCGGCGGCTTGTTTTTCACCGGCAACGGCGGCATCGGGATCTGTGCGGTCATGGCTCAGCCCTGGCTCGGTTTGCCGGTGACCAGCCCGACCTGGGACAGCTCCAGCCGTCGCAGCAAGTCGAGCACCTCGATCACCTTCTGGTATTGCACCAAGGCGTCACCGCGCACGATCACCGGGAAATCCGGGTTCAGCGCTTTCTCGATGCGCAGGCGCTCTTCCAGCTCGCCGAGGGTCACCGGGTAGGCGTCGAGGAACACCTGGCCGCCGTCGTTGACGGAGATGGCCTTGGTCTTGGCCTCCGACAGCGACACCGAGGCGCTGGCCTTGGGCAAGTGGATCTGGATCCCCGAGACCTGGGCGGTGGCGGTGAGGATAAACATCACCAGCACCACCATCAGCACGTCCACCAGGGGCGTGATGTTGATACTGTCGACGGCGGCATCGTCGTCATCGTCGTGGGAGGCGTTTACGGAAGCCATGCTGATACTCCTCAGGCCGGTACGGCGGCGTGCTGCTCGCGGCGATGCGCGGCTTCACTGGACTGGCTTTCGCCGTGCATCTCCGCCAGGCGGGTGATGAACTCGTCGACGAACACCCGCATATCGGCGCTGACTTCCTTGTTGCGTGTGATCAGGCGGTTGTAGCCAAACAGCGCCGGGATCGCGACGAACAGGCCCATGGCCGTGGCCAGCAAGGCGGCCGCCATCCCCGGCGCAATCGCGTTGATGTTCACGTCACCGGCCATGGCCGTGCCGAGGAACACCACCATGATCCCCAGCACGGTGCCGAGCAGGCCGATGTACGGGCCGCCGGCGATGGCGTTGGACAGGGTCGAGAGCTTGGCGCTGAGCGCCTGGTTTTCGCGGGTACGCACACCGTCCATGGAGCAGCGGATCGCTTCGATGGTCGCCGCCGAGACTGACGAGGTGTCAGCGCCCTGGGCGCGGCGCGTACGGATTTCCTTGACCGCCACCAGGTACAGGCGCCACAGCGAGGAATGCTGCAGACGCTCGGCCAACTGCGCGTCGTCGGCATACATCTCCAGACGCGTGCCGATCTGCGCGAAGTGCTCGCGGAACACTTCGTTGGCCGCGCTGAGACGGCTGACCTGGCGGTTCTTGCGCAGCATGATGACCCACGACTGGAACATCATCGCCACCAGCACCAGGATGATCACCCAGGCGTCCACCGGCACGGCGTTGAGCAAAAAGCCCAGGCTGCCGAAACCAAAACCGGACTGTTCTTCATCGACGCCGTACGCCACCAGTTTCGACTCGGCGCCCTGGGCGCTGGCGTCGGCCAGCAGCAACGTGGCCGGGCGTGCGACCTTGGACAGGCGCAGCTCGTCGATGGCCCCGGCAAACGGCTGGTGAGTGCTGGTGGCGTCCGGCAGGTCGCCACCAATCGCCAGTGGCGAGTTGAACGCAGGCACGGCCACGGCCAGGGTCGCGGTTTCGCGGCCATTCACATACAACGCGACTTTTTCACCCTCGGCGGTGAACGCCAGGTGCTGCCATTGGCCGGGGTTCAGCGCTTGGCTCGACACGGCGCGCTGGCCGTCGATGTCCACAAACGGCGTGCCCTGGTTCAAGCCCAGCAACAGGCTGTGCGCACCCTCGCGACGGGCGAAGACGATTTGCTCGCCGCTGGCCTGATCCAGGCGCAACCAGGCGCTGAAAGTGAACGCCGCGCCGGCGGCGTGTTGCAGCGACGGGCTGGCCGGCAACAGCAGCGGCTGGCCGCCGAACTGCAAGGCGCGGCCGATCACGCCGTCGATGCTCGCGCCGGTGGCGTTCAGCGCGGTGTTGGCATAGGCCGTGGTGTCACGGGCCGGGGTGCCGTTGGCATCGTCGAAGTGGTAGAGCGCGGTGTAGTTGGGGTCGAACGCCAGTTGGCCGTTGCTGGTAGCCGCAGCTTTCTGGTTGCCGTAGTACATCCACAGGTCCTGGCGCTGGCCGCCTTCAACCTTGGGCACATCGACCCAGATCAGGGCCATGCCCATCAGCGGGTCGAAGCTTTCGATCTGGTGGTTGAGCACGGTCTTGTCGTCGGCGCTGACAAAGCGCAGGTCGGCGCCGTCGTCCTTCACCCCGTCAAAGGTGAAGTTGCCGGTGTGCAGGCGCACCAGCAGCGCGGTGCGGCCCAGGGCCTGGCTGATCGCGGCGCCTTGGGCGGTGGTGTCCACGGAAATCTGTTTGCGGTAGTGCCAGTCGTCTTGCCACCAGGCATGGGCAGTGGCCGGGAGCGCGAAGCCCAGGCAGATCAACAGGCTCAGGAATAGGCGTTGCATGGGTGGAGTCTCCGGAAGAAAAAGTCAGAAAGTCGCCTGCACACTGAAGTGCAGTCGCGAGTCCTGTTTCTGGGTGTTCGGTCCATCGAGCAGCGGGTAGCCCCAATCCAGGCTGCCGGACAACCATTTGCTCAAACTGGCGCGGGTGCCGAGGCCGACGCTGGCCAGGCTGTATTCGTCTTCTTGCTCGGGCATCGGGTCGTGCAGACGCAGGCGTGCGCCTTCGGCAAACGCGTAGAAGCGCCAGTCCTTGACGTAGCTGCCGACGTACTTGGCCAGGGACGGCGTGCGCAGCTCCTGGGAGAGCAAGTAGCCCTCGTCCCCAGTGCGCTCTGCCGCCAGATAACCGCGCACCGAGGTGGCGCCGCCGGCCGAATATTGCTCGTTCGACACCAGCGGCCCCGAGGCCAGCTGGAACGCGGCCTTGGACGCCGACTGCCAATCGCCAGTGAAGGTGTAGGTGTAATTCAGGTCGCCCTTGAGCACGGCGAAACTGGGGCTGGCTTTGTAGCGTTTGTAGTCGAACGCTTCGGCATCGCTGCCATAGCCGAAGAACGCGCGGGTGCCCACCACCAGGTTCAAACCCAGGCCGAGCTGGGATTGCTCGGTGTAGCGATAGCCGTTGTAGCCGAGGGTGAACGGCGCGTACTTGAGCGGCACCTGGTCGCTGCTGGCGCCGAATTTCATTTCTTCGTCGAAGTCTTTGAAGTCGATACCCACCGACAACGAATTGGCCCAGACGCCCGCGCCCGGAAAGCTGTAGATCGCCGACACGCCATAGGAATGCCCCTTGCCCAGCACGTTGCTGCCGCCGAGGGTGGCGATATTGCTGTCGGACTGGTAGCCGGAGAACTGCAACGCCCAGCGATCATCCAGCGGCGCAGTGTAGGAGCCCGACCAGACCTTGGCGTTGGCGCTGTCCTGGGGCGCGGTGAAGTAGGTCAGGGAAATCGCGTGGCCCAGTTGCCAGAGGTTGTCGTAACTCAGGGTGGCGACCGAACGCAGCTTTTCGGTGTCGGCGCTGTAGTCGTTGTTCAGGCCGATGCTGGCGTGCCAGGGATTCTGGTCTTCCACCTGCAAGTCCACATCCATGGTGCCCGGGCGCTGGCCCTCGCGTACCAGTGGCGTGACCTGACGTCCGACGCCACGGTTGAGCCCGGCGAGCTGGGTTTGCACGGTGGCGAAGTCCGGCACCGCACCTTCCTTGAGCGCCGACACTTCGTCGCGGATTTCCACTGGCGAGTAATGCTTGGCACCGACCACGCGTACGCGGCCGATCTTGGTTTCGCTGACTTGCAGGTAGACGATGCCGTCATCGACCTTCTGCTCCGGCAGCTCGACAAACACCGACTGGTAGCCCCGTGCCTGGTAGATCTTTTGCAGCGCGTCGCGGGCGCCTTCGATGTCGCCCAAGGTTTTTTGCGGGCCGAGAAACGGGTACACCGCCTCTTCAATCGCCGCCGCATCGAGCACGGTGTTGCCGCGCACGAAGTACTCACTGACGTCGACCCGGCGTGCTGCGCCCTCCTCCTCGGCCTGCGCAGGCTGGGCCTGGGCCCACAGCGTCAGGCAGCACAGCGCCAGCGTTGACTTGAACAGATGCTCCACACCGCCCCCTAACTTTCCAAGTTTTTGCACCGTCGCCGTTTGCACGGCGTTTGGCCTGCTCAATTGCTGGTTGTCGAAAGATGGCTGTGCCGGGCCAGCCAGGTGTGCAGCAAGGCGAAATTCAGCGAGAACTCCGGCATGTGCAGCAAGGCGCCACAAAACACGTCACCGATGATGGTCTGGATCAACTGCACCGCCCGCGGGTTGCCCAGCACGCTGGCGATGTCCCGTTGCAGGACGTGAATGCCCCACACCTTCTGGTTCAGGTCGAGGCCGACGAACCAGCGGAACAGCAGGTTGTAATTGAGCTGCTCGTGCAGTTGCTGCTCGCTGGGCACCGAATACAGCAGTTGCAACAGGAGGATGTGCACCACGGTGTGCGGCGCAATCAGCATGCCCGGCTCGGGCTGGAGCCAGTCGCGATGGCTGTCGAGCACCTCATCGATCTGCGGGCGCAGCAACACCAGCGAATGCCCTGCCGGGATAAAGCTGGACACTTCCTTCAAGGCGCCCTGCCAATCGTCCTGGGAGACGATCCACACCCACGGCGCGCCATAGCGGTACACCGAAACCGGCTTCTTGCGCGCGGCTTCGACGATCTTCGACAGGCGCTGATCGAGCTCCTGCATGCCGACTTTCGAGTAACGTTCCATAGTTCCCATTGCCCCACTCCTGGCGTCCTGCTGACGGCTTCGACAACGACTTTTGATCGTATCCAGCGCGTTACATAGGACAGACAGGCGCGGGTGGGAGCTACCGAACTTTTGTCATGAAAGCTTCATTTGGGATTGATTCGCAGGCAATTTTCGGGACCGGGCACGGCAGGACATGTGTGCACGAGCTTTTGTGGGAGCGGGCTTGCTCGCGAATGCGGTGTATCAGTTGATGCATGTGCTGACTGACCCACCGCATTCG
>NZ_JAPFHC010000003.1:0-304954 GCF_059803535.1 Pseudomonas sp. RP-B7 | reverse complement strand
GGGCGAAGCCGCCCCAAACGGTACGCTGCGGTGGGTCAGGAAGACCGAGGTGTCTGGATTTGGGGCGGCTTCGCCACCCGGCGCGGGGCAAGCCTGCTCACTACAGGCGGGCGCAGTACATTTCGAGCGCGGGGAAAGCAGCGTTACCTATCAAGCGGCGGCAAGCGGCGTTTGACCGGGGTTTTCTTGACGATGGCGGTGTTGGTCTCGGCATACACGTTGAGCCGGTCGAGCAGGCTGTCCAGCTGTTCCATGGTGCGCACATGCAGGCGCGCGATGAAGCAGTCGTCGCCCGTGACCTTGTCGCACTCGGTGAACTCGGGAATCGCCTGGATCTGGCGTTCGACTTCCTGCAATTTGCCGGGCAGGGGACGGATGCGCACGATGGCTTGCAGCAGGTAGCCGAAGTGTTTGGCGTCGATGTCCACCGTGTAGTGGGTCAGAACACCGCGTTCTTCCAAGCGCCGCAAGCGCTCGCCGACGCTGGGCGACGACAGCCCGGTGATGCCCGCCAGCGCCTTGAGGGACAGGCGTGAGTCGTCCATCAAGGCGGCGATCAGTTGCTGGTCGATGGTGTCGATCATGGTTTCTGCCTAATTAGTAAAGGTGATCCAGGGCTTTGGCCTTTTTTAGGCGCTGGAGCCGTTACCCAGCAGATTGCCATAATTGAGCCTCATTTGAGGAGCAGCAAACATGGACACATCCATCCGTCGCGGTTCGTGGGAAATGGTCGCCGCCATGCTCATCTCGGGCACCATTGGTTGGTTTGTACTGGTGTCGGGCGTGTCGGTGATCGAAGTGGTGTTCTGGCGCTGTGTCATCGGTGCGCTGACACTGTTGCTGGTCTGTGCCGTGCTCGGCTACCTGCGCCTGTCGCTGCTGACGTGGGCCAGGCTCGGGCTGGCGATGCTCAGCGGCGTGGCGATCGTCGGCAATTGGTTGCTGTTGTTCGAATCCTATTCCCGCGCGTCTATTGCCATCAGTACGGCGGTGTACAACGTGCAGCCGTTCATGTTGGTGCTGTTGGCGGCGCTGTTTCTGGGGGAAAAGATTACTGCGCAGAAGCTCGCGTGGCTCAGCGTAGCGTTCCTTGGGATGTTGGCGATTGTCACTGCCCATGGCGAGCAGCAAGCCGGTGGCGGGGACTATCTGGCGGGGATTGCGTTGGCCTCTGGCGCGGCGTTTTTGTATGCGATTGCCGCCTTGATCATCAAGCGCTTGAAGCAAGTGCCAGCGCATTTGATGGCGTTGATCCAGGTCGCCACCGGCGCATTGTTGCTGGCGCCACTGGTGACGTGGAGCAACCTGCCGGTAGCGCCCACCGCCTGGGCGGCGTTGGCGACGCTGGGCGTGGTGCACACGGGTGTGATGTATGTATTGCTGTACGGTGCGATCCAGAAACTGCCGACCGCGCTGACCGGCGCACTGTCGTTCATCTACCCGATTGCGGCGATCTTCGTCGACTGGATCGCCTTCGGGCATCGCCTGGGTTGGCTGCAATGGCTGGGAGTGGCGGCGATTCTGCTGGCAGCGGCGGGGTTGCAGCGGGGCTGGTGGTGGCCCCGCTCCCAGAGGGTTAGTGCGTACCCTGGAAAATAATGTTTTCCGGGTTGAAATGCTCCACTGCGCTGCCCGGTTGCGGCAGACCGAGGATATGCCCCTTGATCTTGCCCACCACGTGCATCTCGCAGGGTTTGCAGTCGAACTTGAGGGTCAGCACTTCGTCGCCGTGGATCAATTGCATGGGCGCTACCTTGGTCTTCACGCCCGTCACGCCCTTGGCCTGTTTCGGGCACAGGTTGAACGAGAAACGCAGGCAGTGCTTGGTGATCATCACCGGCACTTCGCCGGTTTCTTCGTGGGCTTCGAAGGCGGCATCGATCAACTTCACCCCGTGACGGTGATAGAAGTCGCGGGCTTTCTGGTTGTAGACGTTGGCCAGGAACGACAGGTGCGCGTCCGGGTACACCGGCGGCGGGGTGGTTTCGGCTTTGCGCCCACCACGCGGGTGCGCGGCAACGCGGGCGGCGGTCAGCGCTTCAATCACTTCGCGGCGCAAGGCCTTGAGCTGCGAATTGGGGATGAAGAACGCTTGCGGCGCATCCAGCTGGATGTCGGTGGCGTGGTATTCGGTGGTGCCCAGTTGGCCGAGCAGGTCGCGCAGGGTGTCCAGGGCCTGTTCCGGCTTGTTGGCCACGCCGAACGGGCCGGGCAGGGTGACGCTGGCGCTGATGCCTTCTTCGCTGGTCGCGGTGACTTCCAACTGCGCTTCACGCAGGCGTGCAGCCCAGGTCAGGCCGATACGGCGCTCGGACGAAGTCTTGAGCAGTGCCTGTTGCCAGTTGTGGTCCAGGTTGCGGTTCAGCGGGTGGTTGGGGCGCAATTGATACAGGCCGGCCGGCATTTCATTCGGCTCGACGCGGTAGCGGTAACGCTTCTCGCCGTCTTCCTCGAACTCGCCCTTGGGCTCGGCAATGTTGGCGCGGAAACCCACGACCTCACGCTTGACCAGCACATTGAGACCGTCGCCGTTGGACAGCGGCTCATGGGTCACCACCTGCAAGTCGCGCTTGCCGGTTTTTTCCACCACACCCACCGGCAGGCCGGTGAAGGTCGGGGTATCGAAGGCGCCGATGTCGATCTTGCGGTCGGTGACGAAATAGTCGGTGCTGCCCCGGTGGAAGGTTTTTTCCGGGTCGGGCAGGAAGAAATGCGCAGTACGGCCGCTGGACGCACGGGCCAGGTCCGGGCGGTCTTCGAGCACTTCATCGAGGCGCTGGCGGTAATAGGCAGTGATGTTTTTCACATAGCCCATGTCCTTGTAGCGGCCTTCGATCTTGAACGAACGCACACCCGCTTCGACCAGCGCGCGGATGTTGGCGCTCTGGTTGTTGTCTTTCATCGACAGCAGGTGCTTTTCAAAGGCCACGACGCGGCCCTGGTCGTCTTTCAAGGTGTACGGCAGGCGGCAGGCCTGGGAGCAGTCACCACGGTTGGCGCTGCGGCCGTTCTGCGCGTGGGAGATGTTGCACTGCCCGGAGAACGCCACGCACAGGGCGCCGTGGATGAAGAACTCGATGGCGGCATCGGTTTCATCGGCGATGGCGCGGATTTCCTGCAGGTTCAGCTCGCGGGCGAGGACCAACTGCGAGAAACCGGCCTGGTCGAGAAACTTGGCGCGGCCCAGGGTACGGATGTCGGTCTGGGTGCTGGCGTGCAGCTCGATGGGCGGAATATCCAGCTCCATCACGCCCAGGTCTTGCACGATCAACGCGTCGACGCCGGCGTCGTAGAGCTGATGAATCAGCTTGCGCGCGGGTTCCAGTTCGTTGTCATGCAAGATGGTGTTGATCGTGGTGAAGACGCGGGCGTGGTAACGGCGGGCGAATTCCACCAGTGAGGCGATATCGCTCACCTCGTTGCACGCGTTGTGACGGGCGCCAAAGCTTGGGCCGCCGATGTAGATGGCGTCGGCGCCGTGCAGGATGGCCTCGCGTGCGATGGCGACATCGCGGGCAGGGCTGAGCAATTCAAGGTGGTGCTTGGGCAAGGACATAGTTTTTTTAGTCAGGCTTGTCACGGTTGAGGCGCGCATTGTAGCTGTGAAACGCTGGGGGGGCACCTACCACAAGGCTGACGGGTGTTTCCTGAGCCTTGGGATTGCAAACCCAATCAAATGTGGGAGCGGGCTTGCTCGCGAATGCGCTGG
This sequence comes from Pseudomonas sp. RP-B7, assembly GCF_059803535.1. Classification (NCBI taxonomy): domain Bacteria; kingdom Pseudomonadati; phylum Pseudomonadota; class Gammaproteobacteria; order Pseudomonadales; family Pseudomonadaceae; genus Pseudomonas; species Pseudomonas sp. RP-B7. Next base: position 301,245 of record NZ_JAPFHC010000003.1, on the reverse strand, counting down.
ATCAGTCAAAGATCTATTGACTGACACACCGTATTCGCGAGCAAGCCCGCTCCCACATTTTTTGGCTGCGCCTGGCTTAGGCTTTTGCGGCCATTGCGGTGACTTCGACGCGCATGCCATCGACGGCCAACGCGGCCACGCCAACGGCTGCCCGCACCGGCCACGGCTTGGCGAAGAAGCGCTTGTAGACGTCATTGAACGCGGCGCGATCGGCCATATCCGTCAAGTAGATCGTCAGGTGCATGACCCGGTCCATGGAACTGCCGGCCTTTTCCAGGGCGACTTTCAGCGCTTGCAGGGTGCATTCGCTCTGCAAGGTGATGTCGCCCAGCTCCAGGCTGCCGTCGGCACGGGTGGGGATCTGGGTGGAGACCAGGATGCCGTTGAAGCCGATCACGTCGGAGGAAATCGAATCTGCATCGGGGTCGGGGGTGTAGTGCAGGTCGTGGTTGGCCATGGGGGCTCCGCTCAGGTCAAAGGGTCGCCAGTTTAAACACAGGGGCAGGGTGGGTCACGGTGGCGATGCGTAGCGTGTAAATATTGACGTCAATTAATAAATATTTTTTCCGTGTCAAGTCCGTTTTTTTTACGCCGATACTAGACTCAGGCACTACAGAATCACGCTTGAGCGAGGGGTACGTCATGTTCAATAAAGTCTTAAAAACAGAACTGGCGGCCAGGACGGCCGACGTCACTGAATATAAGGGGCTGATCGCCGCGCTCGAGCGCTCCATGGCGGTGGTCGAATTCGATCTGACCGGCAAGGTCTTGCGCGCCAACGAAGTTTTCCAGAACACCCTGGGTTACAGCGCCGCGCAATTGATGGGCAAGTCCCACCGCGACTTCTGCTTGCCGGAACTGACCGGCAGCCCGGCTTACACGGAATTCTGGAACGACCTTCGTGCAGGCAAGTTCGTGTCGGGCACCTTCAAACGAGTGGCTTCCAACGGAAAAACTGTGTGGTTGGAGGCCAGCTACAACCCGGTGCTGGATACCCAAGGCCATGTGTTGAAAGTGGTCAAATACGCGCTGGATGTGACGCAGAAAGTCGAACAGGAAGCGGCGACCCGCAGCAAACTCGCGGCGCTGGACCGGGCCATGGCCGTGATCGAGTTCGACTTGAATGGTCAGGTGCTCGACGCCAACGAAAACTTCCTGCACGTCATGGGCTATTCCCTGGCCGAACTCAAAGGCAAACATCACCGCATGTTTTGCGAACCCGCATTGGTCAACAGCAGTGAGTACAGTGACTTCTGGCGACGCCTGAACAACGGTGAGTTTTTCACCGGGCAATTCAAGCGCATCGGCAAGCATGGTCGCGTCGCGTGGTTGGAGGCCAGCTACAACCCTGTGTATGACGGCGATGGCAAACTGCTCAAGATCGTCAAGTTCGCCAGCGACATCACCGAGCGGGTAGAGAAATTCGAGGAAGACTCCCGTGGCGCGTCGCGGGCCTATCACATCTCCTCCGAGACCGAGCGCTTTGCCGAGCATGGCACTCAGGTAATCCAGGAAACTGCCAGCGAGATGCGCCGCATCGCCGACAACATCGGTGCATCCGCACGATTGGTGGGGCAGTTGGGCGACCGTTCCGAGCAGATCACGGCCATCGTCAACACCATTCGCGGTATTGCCGACCAGACCAACCTGTTGGCGCTCAACGCAGCGATCGAGGCGGCGCGCGCGGGCGACCAGGGGCGCGGGTTTGCGGTGGTGGCCGATGAGGTCCGGCAACTGGCCGGGCGCACCAGCCGCTCGACGGCGGAAATTGCCGAGATGATCGGCATGATCCTCTCGGAAACGCGTGACGCGGTGACCAGCATGAACGCCACCCAGGAAGGCGCGCAACGGGGTGTGAACCTGGCCGATCAGGCCGGTTCGGTGATCCTGCAGATCCGCACCAGCACCAGCGATGCGGTGCAAGCGGTGAGCATGTTTGCGTCGAAGCTGGATGAGTCGGAAGTCATTCCCAAGACCGCAGTAGGCTGGGTGGGGTAGCACGGTCATGAGCCGGCCGGCGCCCTGTCGGCCGGCTCAGTGTGGTCGCCTACAGCAAGGTAAACGGATAGTCGACAATCAGCCGCAGCTCGTTCAACTTGCCATCGCCCTGGTCGGCGTTCGACGACACGATGGCATCACGCACCCGTAGCGACAGGTTCTTCGCCGGGCCGCTCTGGATCACGTATTTGGCTTCCACATCGGTCTCGTGATGCGCGCCGTCCGAGCCATAGTCGTTGGCGTAGGCGCTGTGAGCCGGTGTGTGGGTGCCGTCGATGTCCGAGCCGTTGATGTAACGGCCCATGAAACTCAGGCCAGGCACGCCATAGCTGGCCATGTTCAGGTCATAACGGATGCCCCAGGACTGCTCGCCGGGCCCGTTGAAATCGCCCCACTGCACCGAGTTGGCGAGGAACACTGAATCGCCGCCTTCGCCCGCACCGTTGTTGCCGGTGCCGATGTAGTCAAACGGCGTATCGCCATGCACTTTCTGGAACGACAACGTCAGCGTGTGTGCCTGCCAGAACGAATAGGCCGCCGCCACCGAATAAGTGGTGTTGTTGATCGCCCCGGCCTTGGCGCTGCCGGTGTCGAGGGTGCGGTACAGGTTGCCGTCCAGGGCCAGTGACTGGTCCTGGCCCAAGGGGATCACGTAGTTGAGGTTGGTGTAGTACTGGCGCCAGATGTCCTCCAGTTCGCCGGCATACAGCGTCGCGCTCAGTGACGGGCTGAATGTGTATTTGCCGCCGACAAAGCTCGCACTGTTGGCGGCGATGTTGGCGTAGGTCGCGTAGATGTCGTGGTCGTGGTTGCTGGTCATGCCGCTGTTGGTGCTGGTGAAGTGCCCGGCTTCCAGGTCGAGGCCGGCGATTTCGCTGCTGGTCAGGTCGAAACCGGTAGCCGTCTGCGGCAACAGGCGGGTGCCGCCGGTAGCGAAGACCGGGGCGGTGGGCTGCATGTCGCCGAACTTGAGCTGGGTCTTGGAGATTTTTACCTTCACCGCCGCGCCCACTGAGCCGTAGGCATTTTCTGGATCGCCGTTGCGGTCGGTCGGCAAGTTGCCAGTGCCGGCGTCGCTGTGGGTGGCGTCGAGTTTCAGCCCGCCGTAGGCATAGGCATCGACGCCGAAGCCGATGGTGCCCTGGGTGAAGCCCGAGGCATAGTTGAGCATCGCACCCTGGGTCCAGTCACGATTGTCGGCCTTGCCGCTCGCGCGGTCGCGGTCCATGTAGTAGTTGCGCAACAGCCCGGTGATGCTGCTGCCGTCGATAAAGCCTTTCGATTCGGCCTGGTCGCTGACCGACTCGGCCAATGCCATTTGACTGATACTGGCGCACACCGCCAGTGCCAGCAGACTGCTGTGTTTAAACATTTATTTAATCCCCAAGAATATTGAACGCGCGCGCAAACACCGCACTTGTTGGATAGCGCATAACATTGTTTTGGCAGATGTTTTCAGGTGAGGCATTACCGTTTTTATTGTCTTCGACGTGGCTGCCGAAGCTGATTCTAAGCAGAGTCTGCGTGGCCTGCAGCCAGGGGAAGGATGAAACTCGATTAATTAAACTTCACGGTATTTATTTGCTACCGGGTGTAGCGTGGAACTGTCTTAGCCGCTCTGCTTCGACAAAATCCTTTGGTTGCCGCCGCAGACTCTGCGGCGGATTTTTTTCGTGCGCGCGAGTTTTTAGTTGGCTGTTTAGTTGCGGTTAGTGGTATTGGTGAGCAGGACGCTCAGGGCGGGGCGTGCGATGGCGTGACGCCGCCAACGGTGGCGGTGAGCCCATGGCAGGAGGAGGGCATTCACCGCTTACCTGGCAGGTAAGGACTACTCTTTTACATCCATGAACTCTTGCGCCCACGCCACGTAACTCTCGGGCAACGTGTAGGTGTGCGTCAGTTCGGTAGCGCTGAGGTTCGAGGTGCTGTGAGTCAACTGGCGCTGGGCGCGCAGGCTGTCGTAGGTGGCCTTGATCGCGGCGAAATATGCACCGTGACCGGCAACCACCACACGAACGCCGAGGCTGGCCAGGCGTTGGGCGTCATGGAGTTTCGGGTTGCCGTAGGTCACCAGCATCAACGGTACCGTGAGGTTTTCTGCGATCTTCTCCAGGTGCTCGAAGTCACTGACACCGACCATGCAAATCCCATCCGCACCGGCTTTTTGATAGGCCAGGGTGCGCTCTATCACCGCTTCGGTGGGCAATACACCGGCGTTGGTGCGCGCAATGATCGACAGTTCCGGATCGACCCGTGCTTCCAGCGCGGCGCGGACCTTGCCGATACCTTCGTCGATGGAAATCAGATCCGTGGATTTACGCCCGAATTGTGCGGGCAGCAGCGTGTCTTCAATGGTCAACGCGGCCACACCGGCACGCTCAAGTTCTTCGACGGTGCGCATCACGTTCAGGGCATTGCCGTAGCCGTGGTCGGCATCGGCAATAAACGGCAATTGGGCGACGCGGCCGATGCGGGTGGCCTGTTCAACAAACTCACTCAGGGTGATCAAGGCAAAATCGGGGGCGGCGAGCACCTGCAACGAGGCGACGGAGCCGCCCAGAATGCCCACTTCAAAACCCAGGTCGGCGGCGATACGCGCGGACATCGGGTCAAAGACGGAAGCGGTTTCTACGCAGGTAGGCGTTGCAAGCAATTCACGGAAATTACGGCGCAGGGCGGTGTGAGACTTTTTCGGCATGATCTTTCCTGGTTGGGGCCTTTGACTGCATGGGATCAAAGCCGATGAGAGAGGTGGCAGATTACCATGTAGGAAAAGGGAGGATTATGACGTTTGAGAATGGGGTATGCGGGGTAGGCATATTGCACCGTATTAGTGCGATTCATCGCGATCAAGACTGTGCGGTGCCAGCTTTACCACTTCGTTTTTATTGAATATCCAGCGTTTGCCCGAAGAAGAATAGATATTCATGAACTCAACCAGGGAGATACACGTAAAGTCTTTGATCTGATTTGCGACGAATGTTGGGTACCGCGTTATCATTACGCGGCAAATAGCACCAAACTGGATGCTGGGATCAAATACCTCTTGAAAATAGGCTTCCAGATCGTTGAGATTGTCAGTGGCCCATGTGTATTTTTTGGAGAATTTCTCGCTGTAACTATTTTTGCTGGTGATAAATTTTGTGAGATCATCCCGGTGCGTTCTGGGCTCGGTAGACTGAATAACTTGTTTGTCTTCAATAATGATGAGTAATTGTTGATCAGGGCAAAAAACGAGATGGTCGATTTCGCCGACATCGGCTGGAACTTCAATTTTTTGACCCTTTTTGAAGCGCAGGCTTTTTACGGATGACACGCCGTGCAGTCCAACGCGCTCGAAGTTGCTTGTCACCACGCTTTCAAACCAGCGACCCGACTTTAAGGAAACATCTGCCAACTCTGCACCCACCTGTTTGGCGTACCATTCAGTCGGGATTTTTTTGAAAGCGAATTCTCGGACCAGACATGTTAAACATTCTTTTGCCATAAGCTGAGAGAAGAACATCAGTTCGTCGCCGTTATGGTAATCGTAAAAAAACGGACGCTTATAGGCTCTATATTCTTGTTTCGGACTAAATAGCTCTCTGCGTTCCTCGCGCATTTTTTCAGGCGAGAGAGATAGCCCATCTAAAAATAATCGAGCCTGCTCTGCTGATACCGCGTAAGTCTGAATAATCGTCGCAAGTACTTCGTCGCGATAGAAAAAACAAATACGCTCTGGATGTTCGGCATCGCTATAGGTAGTGATGATCCACTGAAAAATACCTAAAGCTGTTGTATACGTAATCCCTAGGTGGCGAATGAAACTTTCTTCAGTAAGCTCACTGTGCGCGGTGTGATCGCACAGAAAGTCTGGGCTGGGAATATAGAGTTCTTCATCACGATAAGCCTCACGCGGGTCAAAAATTGTATCGGCGTCTTGGGGCACATTAAAATAGGGTTTTTCCAGAGGGTCGAGGATCAGTGTGACGCTCTCCATCAAATATACATAGTTGTCGCTACGCATATAAAGACTGACCAGTTCTTCGGCGGCGACAAACACCATAGCTATCGCGTCTTTTTGTTCAGGGAGACTATGGTTCGAAGCGTTGTCTTTCATGTCTGCCAGGCAGATCAGTTCAAGTAGATATTTTATCCCTCTACGGGCTGACACTGCGTAGTCCTGCCAGAATATTTCTTCCTCTTTACGAAGCAGGCCGAGTTTGTATTTGTTGGAAATTTGTCCATAGCGTTCATATTGCTGCACTAAGAATGAAGCGAACTCCCTGGAATTTATTATGGGTAGGTGTTCGGCAAGGATTTTCCGATACAGTTCGAACATGTGATTCACGATGTTTTTTATTTCGGCCCTGTCTGTGTAGATCCCTGGTTCGAATTGTTCGAATACGCCTCTTTTGATTCGTTGGAAGATAAGGTCTTCATGACGTTTGCTCGCCCTATAGATTTCAATCCCGCCCAACGCTTTCGGTACGAACATCCTATTATTCCTGTCGTAAGTGACTTGCCGATTTTGTGGCTAAATTCGCCACCCGAGGTTCGCGGCCAACCCATTCACTTGGTTGCAATCGCCCACATAGTCGGCAGAGCTCAACGCCGCTCGGCGGTTATCTCAACTCAGGCTAAGGGGAAGAAAGAGGTCACTGCTCCCACTGTTCCAGCAGTATCGAGACGAATTTTTCCGCTGCCGGAGAGAGTGAGGCGCCTCTTCGGTACACCAGTCCCAACGATCGGTTGACGATGGGCTCTATCAACGGGACGCTCACCAATGTTGGATGATCCTCAGCAGGCATTGCCAGGCTCGGCATCGCCGAGACGCCTAATCCAGCTTCTACCAGACCCAGCGATGTAGACAGGTGTTGCACCTCATAGAACCACTGTGGACGCCAGCTCAAGCCCGACAAAGCGTGGTCAAGCAGCATGCGGTTGCCGCTCAGGCGACCGACCCCGATAAGGCGGTAATTGCTGAGTTCCGACCAGGTGACTGCACTGCGCTCAGCCAGCTCATGGTCGCGTCGACACGCTAAAACAAAAGGCTCGTTGACCAATGGCACGAACTCTATGTCGGGGTGCTGGCCGCTCATCATGTTGATGCCAAAGTCGGCTTCGCCACGCAGAACAGCCTCCAGCCCTTCGTTTGCACTGAGATCGAGCAAGCGAATGCGGATTTGTGGATAGCGCTCGTTGTAGAGGCGGATCACCGTCGGGAGGAAGTAGAAAGCGGCGGTTGGGATACAGGCCAGGGTTACACGGCCGCTCTGCCGCTCCGCCAGCTCCCGGATGTTAAGGATCGAGTCGTCGAAGTCATCCAGTAAGCGTCGTGCCTTGGGTAGGAAGTCTCGCCCAACGCTAGTAAGACTTACCCTCCTTGTCGTGCGATCGAGGAGGGCTGTTCCTAAACCCTCTTCAAGCTTTTTCATTCTCCGACTTAGGGCTGGCTGGGAGAGATGCAGTGCATCGGCAGCTTCGTGGAAGCTGCCAAGTTCTGCAATTTTCACGAAAGATCGGATGTCGTTCAGCTCATAATTCACGTTTTTTATCTCAGCAGACGAGTGTTGTTCAGTCCGTTCATCCTAAAATCATCATTCGTCAAACGCAATAATCAGGCTGATATTTGCATTGGAAACAAATTTTAAAGCCTGCGACTCTTGCTCACAAGGCAACAATTACCCCGATTGATCAACAAGAGTCAGTATTCATGCAACGAATTCCCTGTGTGCTAATGCGCGGTGGTACTTCCAAAGGCCCGGTGTTTCTCGCCTGGGATCTACCTGTTGCGATCGACGAGCGTGATGAGCTGCTGCTCAACCTGATGGGTTCTGGCCATGAGCTGGAAATTGACGGCATCGGTGGTGGTAGCCCACAAACCAGCAAGGTGGCGATCGTCAGCCCATCGCTGCATCCTGAGGCGGATGTCGATTATCTGTTTGTGCAAGTCATGGTCTCCCAGCGTCGAGTCGACACCGCACCCAATTGCGGCAACATGCTGTGCGCCGTTGGCCCGTTCGCGATTGAGCATGGGCTGGTAAAAGCCTCCAAAGATCTGACTCGCGTGCGTATTCGCAACCTCAACACGGGGACTTTTGTGAACGCCGAGGTACAGACCCCCGATGGGCAGGTCAGCTATGAAGGCGACACCGCCATCGATGGTGTGCCGGGTACCGCCGCTCCTGTGCAACTGACCTTCCTGGATGCTGCGGGCAGCAAGACCGGCAAACTCTTCCCGACTGGGCAAACGCAGGATTTGATCGATGGCATTCCAATGACCTGCATCGATATGGCAATGCCGATGATGATCATCGAAGCCGGCCAACTGGGTAAGCGCGGTGATGAAAGTCCTGCTGAGTTGGATGCCGACAAAGAGTTCTTGCGCCGCCTGGAAGCCTTGCGACTGCAAGCCGGGTTGGCGATGGGCCTGGGTGATGTCAGTGACAAAGTGATTCCCAAGCCTGTACTGGTGTCTCCGGCCAAGGCTGGCGGCACCATCCAGGTGCGCTACTTCATGCCACACAACTGCCACCGCGCCTTGGCGATCACTGGCTCCATCGGCCTGGCCACCGCTTGTGTCACGCCAGGCAGTGTTGTCGCACAATTGCTCGGCGGGGCTAGCGAGCCGCGCTTGAAGCAAGTACGCATTGAACATCCAAGCGGCGGGATAGATGTCGTATTGTCCTACACCGGTGCTCAGGGTGAGACAATTCGTGCCTCGGTGGTGCGTACATCACGCAGGCTGTTCTCCGGTTTTGTCTACGCCACGGCTTCCCAACGACTCGCCGGATAATTTCCCCTAGTCATTGCCGTCTTTGCATCAGCACAATTCTAAAAATGGGTGATGCCATGAAAGTTGTAAAATCGCTCTACTTCCAGATTCTCTTCGCCGTGTTATTGGGCGTGCTGGTCGGGCACTTCTGGTCGCAACAGGCCATTGCCTTGAAACCGCTGGGTGATGCCTTCATCAAGCTGATCAAGATGATGATCGCTCCGGTGGTGTTCTGCACCATCGTCACCGGTATCGCCGGCATGAGCGACAAACGTGCGCTCGGTCGTCTGTTGAGCAAGACCATGTTGCTGTTCCTGGCGTTGACCGTGATCAGTTTGATTATCGGCCTCGTGGCGGTCTACCTGTTCAAGCCCGGTGTGGGCATGAACATTGACCCCACCCAGTTGAGCACCAAGGGCCTGACGCAGTACACCGATTCCGCCGCGAAGTTGGGAGTGGTCGAGTTTTTCATGCACATCATCCCCGATACTTTCATCGGTGCTTTCAATAAAGGTGAAGTGCTGCCGGTGTTGTTCATTGCGGTGCTGTGTGGTTTTGCTCTTTCAGCCATAGGCGAGCGTGGCAAGCCGGTACTGGATGTACTGGAATCCGCCTCGCACATGGTGTTCAAGATCTTCTCCTACCTGATGCGCGTTGCTCCGATCGGTGCCTTTGGCGCTTTGGCGTTCACTGTGGGCCAGTACGGTATTACCTCGTTGGGTTCGCTGGCCAAGCTGATCATGACGTTGTACATCGCCTGTGCCTTCTTCGTTTTTGTGGTGCTGGGCAGCATTTGCCGGGCGAATGGCTTCAGTCTCTGGAAGTTGCTGCGCTACTTGCGCGAAGAGTTCCTGGTGGTGCTAGGGACTTCCTCCACCGAGCCGGTGATGCCGCGAATGTTGGAAAAGCTGCAGGCCCTGGGTTGCAAAAAAGGTGTGGTGGGGCTGGTGCTGCCAACGGGTTACTCGTTCAACCTCGACGGCACGGCGATCTACCTCTCGCTGGCAGCGGTATTCATTGCTCAGGCCTGCAACATTGAACTGAGCCTGATGCAGACCGTAACCATGCTGGCCATCATGCTGTTGTCCTCGAAGGGTGCAGCAGGTGTCACCGGCGCCGGTTTCGTCGCACTGGCGTCGACGCTGACGGTGATCCATGACATTCCCCTGGCTGGCCTTGCCCTGCTGATCGGGATCGACCGCTTCATGTCGGAAGCCCGGGCGCTGACCAGCCTGGCCAGCAACGCCGTGGCTACCGTGGTGATGTCCATCTCGGAGAACGCCTGCGATCGCGAAACACTGCTGCGGACGCTGGACGGTAAACCTTCGCCCGCTGTGAACCCAACCCAGGTTCAGAACGCGGACTGGGATGGCCTGAGGGTCACGGAACACGTCTAACCGGCCGCGGCCGACTCTAGACCCTTTAATTACCTCAAGAACAACCCCCCGCCAGGTACCGTTGATCGGGCCATCTGGCGGGCACGGGGTCGTACGCCTGTGCGTCGGCCACGCTACTCATAAGAACAAGAGAACTTACCTATGCTCGCATTACTTGGCTTGGCCATGGTGGTGGTCTTCACCGTCCTGATAATGACCAAACGGTTGTCGCCGATTGTCGCCCTGACAGTGGTGCCGATTGTGTTCGCCGTCATTGGCGGTTTCGGTGGCACTACCGGCAAGATGATGCTCGATGGCTTGAAAATGGTCGCGCCTTCGGCTGCGCTTCTGCTGTTCGCGATCTTGTTTTTTGGCTTGATGATCGACGCCGGCCTGTTTGACCCGCTGATTCGCAAGATCCTCAAACGCGTCAACGGCGACCCGATGAAAATCGCTGTTGGCACAGCGTTGCTGTCGCTAGTGGTGGCCCTGGACGGTGATGGCACCACCACCTACATGATTACCTGTGCGGCAATGCTTCCCCTATACAAACGTATCGGGATGAATCCAATGATTCTGGCGACCATTGCCATGCTTTCTCTGAGCATCATGAGTGGCATGACCCCCTGGGGAGGGCCAGCGACCCGGGCGATCGCGGCGCTGGGCCTGGATGCCGGTGCCTATTTCGTGCCCTTGCTGCCGACCATGATCGGCGGTGCGATGTGGGTGGTCTTCACCGCCTTCCTGCTGGGTCGTGCCGAGCGCAAGCGTATCGGTAATATCCAATTGGAAAGCGGCGGCGGCGATTGCTACATCAAGGCGATTCTTGAAGACACTCCGCACAAGCGCCCGAAGCTGGCCTACGTCAACCTGCTGTTGGTGATCGCGGTGATGATCGCACTGGTGATGGGGATCATGCATTCCGCGATCCTGTTCCTGATCGGGTTCGTACTGGCGCTGATGATCAACTATCCGCAACTGGATATTCAGAAGGAGCGCATCCTTGCCCATTCGGGCAACGCGATGACCGTCGTACTTCTGGTATTTGCCGCCGGTATCTTTGCCGGGATTTTTTCGGGCACCAAGATGGTCGACTCTCTGGCGCAAACCCTGGTTGACTGGATTCCGCCGTCTTGGGGGCATCTGTTCCCACTGGTAGTGGCAATTACCAGCATGCCGCTGACCTTCGTGCTGTCCAACGATGCTTACTACTTCGGCGTGGTGCCCATCCTGGCGAATGCCGCTGCGGCGTATGGCATTGACCCGGTGGAGATCGCCCGCGCATCGATTCTCGGCCAGCCGGTACACCTGATGAGTCCGTTGGTAGCTTCAACCCTGTTGCTGGTGGGGATGGTTGATCGCGACATCGGCGACTTCCAGAGAGCCACCGTCAAATGGGCGGTACTCACCTCCCTGGTGATTACCGCGCTAGCCCTGCTGACCGGGGCGATCAGTCTCTTCACCTGAATCCGCCAACACCACCTGTTTTTTCCTGACGCGCCTCGCGAGCGAGGCGCGCACTGTCCTGCACTCTAAAAACAACAATGAGTAGTTTGCCATGACCACTTTGCACACCCGACGGGCGCTGTTTTCACTTCTTGGTTTGTTGCCGCTGACCAGTGCCAATGCAGAAGGATTTATCGATGACAGCAAGCTCAAGCTGCAATTGCGCAACGTCTATTTCAATGAAAATTTCCGCGACGAGCATGGCTTGAGTGCGAAATCGGCAAGGACGGCCAAGAGCGAGCGAACCGAGTGGGCCCAAGGATTTCTGTTGGATTACCAGTCAGGGTTTACCCCCGGCACCATCGGGTTTGGGGTGGATGCCCTTGGCCTGCTCGGGGTCAAGCTCGATTCCGGCCGTGGCCGCAGCGGCACTGGCTTGTTGCCCGTCCATGATGACGGTCGCGCGGCTGACGAATTCGCAAGCCTGGGTATGACTGCCAAGGTCCGACTGGCCAAGACCACGGTCAAATACGGCACCTTGTTACCCAAGACTCCAGTGCTGATCTACAACGATGCGCGGCTATTGCCGCAAACGTATCAAGGCACACAGATCAGTAGCGTCGACATCGAGAACCTCACTCTCACCGGGGGTTACCTGGATCGATTCAAGCTGCGTGATTCCACCGACAGCATGCCGATCGTACCCGACGGTTATCGCGGAGATAAATCAGGGGACTTCAGCTATGCCGGGGCCGAATACAAGTTGGGGAAAAGCGTTCGTTTGAGTTACTTCTACGGTGAACTGGAAAACTTTTATCGTCAGAATTTTGCAGGTATCCAGCACGATCTACCCTTGGGCGGCGGCGTGCTGACCAGTGATTTGCGCTACTTCAACAGTATCGATACGGGCTCTGCCTACGGGGGCAAGATCGACAACGACATGCTCAGCGGGCAACTGTCCTACGCCATTTCCGGCCATACCTTCGGTGGCGGCTACCAGACCCTCAGGGGTGATGCCGGATTGCCTTTTATCAGCGGTGCAACGATTTACTCCTTCAGCAACGCCGGCATAGGTAAGTTCGTCGAGGAGGATGAAAAAACCTGGATGCTCAACTACGGCTATAACTTTGCTGCCGTCGGCGTGCCGGGCCTGACGTTCTCCACCCGGTATCTGAGTGGTAACGACGGTAAGTCCAACACCGCGGTAAAAGAGTGGGAGCGTGATGCCGAACTGGCGTACGTCGTGCAACAAGGCACCTTCAAAGGTCTGGGTGTGCGGTTGCGTAACTACGTTTATCGCTCTGATTATTCCCGTGGCCGTGACAGCAACCGGATCTACTTTACCTACGACATCGCCCTCTGGTGATCTCCTGAACGCGGCCTTGCGATTGTCGCAGGCCGCCTCTTCTGCGGCGGCTTCATAGGATTGGGTAAAGGATTTAAACGATGTCGTTCAAAACCAAAATACTGTTGCTGACCTTATTACCCGTGATGTTGTTTGCTCTGGTTTTAGGTTTGAGCGCCCGCGGCACTTTGCAGTCCCAGGCCGAGCAGGAAGTCACTCAGACCCGCGAGCGACTGCTTGAGGAGAGCCGCATACGGCTCAAGGATTACGCGAGCATTGCGCGCACTTCTATAGCCGAGCTTTATGATCGAGCTGCTCCCGGGGATTCCTCCAGCCGGGCCTTGGCAATCAGCCGCTTGTCGAAAGTGAAGTATGGTGATGACGGCTATTTCATCGGGTATGACAGCCAGGTTGTGCGCCTGTTTCGCGGTGACAGCAGCGAAGGCGTCGGCATTAACATGAGTGACCGCAAGGACATCAACGGGATTTTCTTGAACCGTGAAATGGTTGCAGCGGCAAAAAATGACACTCACTTCGTCAACTATTCAGGTGGAGTGGTCAACACCGATAAAGTCGTGCCGAAGCTCGCATACAGCTTTTATTTGCCCAAGTGGGACATGATCGTGGTCACCGCGATCAACCTGGACAGCATTGAGGTTCAGGTCGCCAAGGTGCGGGCCGACGTTGATCTACGGGTACGCAATTTGATGTACAGCATTGCCATCACCGCTACCGCACTGATTGGCATTATTGGGGCTCTGACGCTACTGCTGGTCAGGCGCAGTTTGCAGCCCCTGACCCTGATCCGAACCCATCTTGACGAAATCGCGGCGGGTGAGGGTGATCTGACGCGGCGTCTGCCGCGTGTCAGTCGAGATGAGCTGGGACAACTTGCCGGTTCGTTCAATGCGTTTATCGAAAAGATTCACAGCCTGGTCAGCCAGATCGTTGCCATGAGCGAGCACTTGAATGGATCGGTGAGCCATGTGGCCGAGCAGAGCAGGCAAATCGACCACGCTATGGATCAGCAGCGCCAGGAAACCGACCAGGTGGCTGCGGCGATAAACCAGATGTCATCGGCGGCACAAGAAGTGTCGGTCAGTGCACAAAGTGCTGCAGATGCAGCCGTCGAGACCGACAGACAGTCCCGCCACGCCAGGCAAATAGTCAATGGCAGCATGACTCGAATTCAGGCACTGGCCGTGGAGCTTGATGAGAGCGGTGTCGCCATGAAGAGTCTTCAAGACGATGTGACCGCAATCGTCACCGTGCTGGATGTCATTCGCTCGATTGCTGAACAGACTAATCTTCTGGCACTCAATGCGGCCATTGAAGCCGCCCGTGCCGGTGCTGCCGGGCGCGGGTTTGCGGTGGTGGCTGATGAAGTGCGAGCCCTGGCCAGTCGTACTCAGCGCAGTACCGAGGAAATCCAGGCAATGGTTGAGCGTCTCAAGGGCACCACGGGTGGCGTAGTCAGTGCCATGCACCAATCCACGCAAGCCGCTCAAGGCGCTAATGCTCAGGCCGATCAGGCGGGGGAGTTTCTGGGTAACACGGTTGAACTGATCGCCACTATCAATGCGATGAACGCACAAATCGCGAGCGCTGCAGAGGAGCAGACCTCGGTGGCTGAAGAGATCAACCGCGGGGTGCATCAGATCGCGCGCGCCATTGACAGCGTGGCCGGCCAGACTCAGCTCGGGGTCAAGACAGTCGATGAGTTGTATATGATCGGTAATCGTCTGCAAAGCTTGCTGGGACAATTCAAAATCTGATGCCGTGCTGTACGGCGCCAGTCAGGTCGATGGTGGGGCAGGGCGTTGGACGGGATAGGTGCGCCTTGGCCTGCATTGATACGTAGACGAGTCAATGCAGGCCAAGGCCAGATATTTATTCAGCGCAACGTCCTGATTTCCGCCCAGCCCTCGCTTTCATCAAGCGTTGGCGGGCAGTGCTTTTGGCCTGCGATACAGGATCGTTGTCGCTGTGAATCCGCACAACGCTGCAAACATCAGCCAGTAGGCGGGCGACGCCTTGTCACCTGTTACCTGCACCAGGATTGTTGATACGGCGGGGGTAAAGCCGCCGAACACAGCCGTCGCCAAACTGAATGCCAGGGAAAACCCTACGACTCGTACGTTCTGAGGCATCACCTCGGTCAATGCCGCAACCATCGCGCCGTTGTAAATGCCAAAGAAGAAAGAGAAGTACAGCAGCACAGCGAGCAATCGTTCGAAACTTGCCGCCGCGGCCAGCCAATGCATGGCGGGATAGGCGGTGAAGATGCACAGCAAGGAGACTGCCAGCAACAAGGGGCGACGGCCAATGCGATCAGAAATCGTACCGCCGATGGGCAGCCAGATGAAGTTGCTCAGGCCGACGAAGAGCGTGACCACCAGACTGTCACTGGTACTCAGGTTGAGTACCGACCGGCCGAAAGTCGGGGTATAGACGGTAATGAGATAGAACGTGGTGGTGGTCATCGACGCTAACAGACCACCAGCCAGTACCGTGCGCCAGTTATCCCGCATCGAGCGAAAGACTTCACTGGCGCTTGGGTGATGGCTGCGCGCTTTGAATGCATCGGTTTCCTGTAGCGAGCGGCGAATAATGAAGATGAACGGGATAATCAGGCAACCAATGAAGAATGGGATACGCCAGCCCCAGGCGGCAACGTCGGCAGCCTCCATGGAGGCGTTAATTGAATAGCCCAACGCAGCCGCAAGAATGATGGCCACTTGTTGGCTGGCCGACTGCCAACTGGTAAAGAAGCCCCGGCGTCCGGGCGTGGCAATTTCAGCCAGGTACACGGAAACACCACCCATTTCCGCACCCGCGGAGAATCCCTGCAACAGGCGCCCGAGCAACACCAATATCGGCGCTGCGATGCCTATGCTGGCGTAGCCTGGAACCAAGGCGATCAAGACAGTGCCCGCGGCCATGATCGACAGCGTCACGATCAGCCCCTTGCGCCGGCCCACCTTGTCGATGTAAGCGCCCAGCACGATAGCGCCCAGCGGCCGCATCAGAAATCCCGAGCCGAATACGGCGAAGGTCATCATTAACGAGGCGAACTCGCTGGTAGTCGGAAAGAATGTCTGCGAGATGTAAGTTGCATAGAACCCGAACAGGAAGAAGTCGAACTGTTCGAGAAAATTGCCGCTCGTGACCCGCAGGATGGCGCCCAATTTCGACCCTTTGGATCGAGTGTCTTGAGTTGTTGTTTTCATCATGGCTACCGTGGTGATCAATATTGTTTTTGGAATGAGTGGTGCTGCGATCAATCGCTTGCGGCGTTAATCGGGTTGGGTTGGCGTTTTTCGATGGAGTACTTGAGCAGCGCGGCGCTGCGGAAAATGCCATGGGCGAATTTGCTGTAGGGCATGGTCAGGAAAAACGCCATGACCAGGCCGAGATGGATCGCCAGCATCAAGCCCAGGGCAGCGCTTTCGCGAAACGCCAGGAGTGCCAGGCCGCTGGCGCTCACTAGAAACAGCAGCGCGATAAAGCCACGATCCATGGGCTTCTGGTTTTCGTCGCCGTGCTCAGGATTGCGACGCAGGTTCAACCACAACAGGCCTGCGGGGCCTATCAGCAGGCCAACTCCACCTGCGATGCCCAGCATCACCGGCAAACTCAGGACGGGGTAGGGTGCCGACCAGTCCAGCAGGAAATGGTAAAGCGTGGCGACACCGGTGGCGGCGAAGCACAACATGAAGCCGTAGAAGGTGAAGTGGTGGAAACGCCGCCGCCACAGGGTGAACTGATCATCGGCGTTATTGCAGCCCTCGCCATGACCTCCGTCCAGGTATTTGAGGCGCGCGACGTTGGCTGTGGCCTCCAGTGCAGCGGCCGTCTTTTCCTGCGGGGACGCATCCGCCGGTGAAACGTTGCGCCAGAAGCGCCGCACGCCAATCGTCAAGGCAAGTACCGCGAAACCGAAGACCGCACCGAACATCAGCGCCAGCGTGTTATGCGGGAAGATCCCGTAGAAATTCCCCCCGGGCATTGCGGTAAACAGATTGCCCATCGCCAACAACGTGAGGCACAGGAACAGTGCCAGCCCTGCACCGGATGCCAGCGCCAGAGCCAACCCGTTGCGCCGGTACAACTTGCCCATCACCTGTGGCCAAGCGTACTCGGCATAAGTGTCGAGACGGACTTTGGCCATGGCCTTGGGCACATTGATTTCGAATTCGTGAGGGGCAGCGTACTGACAGGCATGCAGGCACGCACCGCAGTTATGGCAAAGGTTCGCCAGGTAGTGGATATCCGCCTGAGAAAACTCCAGACGCCTTGTCATGGCTGGGAATACAGCGCAGAAGCCCTCGCAGTAACGGCAGGCGTTGCAAACGGTCATTTGTCGCTGAACTTCGCTTTCGTCAAGGTTGAGTACGGGAATCAAATTGCCCGGTGCCTTGGGGTCAAACAGCTGCATGTTGGGGCTCCGTGGAGGAAGGGGTCAGGAAGCCGGCCGCAGCCGCGGCTTGCACACCGGCGATGCGACCGAATGCGGTACCAATGGCCATGCCGATGCCGGCGGTATAGCCCTTGCCCAATACGTTGCCCGCCATCATTTCTCCTGCGACAAACAGGTTGGGGCTGGGCTTGCCGTTGAAATGAACGGCGGCGGTATCGTCGGTAGCCAGCCCCAGATAGGTGAAGGTCACGCCTGGCTTAAGTGGGTAGGCGCAGAAGGGGGGCTTTACCAATGGGCGGGCCCAATGGGTTTTGGCGGGTGTCAAACCTTCGGTGTGGCAGTTGTCCAGCGCGGTGTGGTCGAACGTGCCGACGCGGCAGGCGGCGTTGTATGCCTCGATGGTTTTGACAAATTGCGTCACGGGAAGCTTCAACTGGCGCGCCAGGTCTTGCAGGGAGTTGGCTTTAGTGCCCGGAAACACCGGAGGCATGAAGCGGCCGAGGGCTTGTTGATCGATGATTGAGTAGGCCTGTTGACCGGGTTGACCCGCCACCAGGCGGCCCCAGATGGCATAGCGCTTGGGCCAGAAATCCTCGCCTTCGTCATAGAAGCGTTCGCCGTCGCGATTGACCACTACGCCCAGCGATACGCAATCGATACGGGTACAGATACCACCGTCATACAGGGGCGCACGCGCGTCGATGGCCACCATGTGCGCTTGGGTTGGGTCGCCGATAAAGTCGGCGCCCAGGTTCTGCATGCGTTGAAGCAGCACGCCGGTATTGAAGCGCGTCCCACGAATCAGAAAGTTGTCTGAAGGCCATTCTCCGCGCTCGTTCTGACCCCAGGCCTCGCGCAGCCACTCGCGGTTCGACTCGAAACCGCCAGCCGCCAGGACGCAGGTCCTGGCCTGGATTCGCTCGGCAGGCAAACGCTGTCCCTCGACCTCGCGCTCACCGAGATGGGCTGCGACGAATGCTCCGTCCTTCAACTCGATGTCGGTGACTTGAGCGTTGTAGCGGATCTTCACGCCCAGCCGCTCGGCGCTGCGGAAGTACGCGTTGACCAAGGCTTTGCCGCCGCCCATGAAAAACGCATTGGTACGCGCAACATGCAGAGCACCGGACAACGACGGCTGAAAATGCACACCGTGGGAGCGCATCCAGTCACGGCAGTTCGACGAGGCGCGGATCACAATACGAGCAAGCTTTTCGTTGGTAATCCCGCCGGTGACCTTCAGCAGATCCTGCCAGTATTCTTCTTCGGGATAGGCATCGACCAATACATCTTGCGGTGCTTCGTGCATGCATCGCAGGTTTCGGGTGTGTTGCGAGTTGCCGCCGCGCCAGATTTTCGGTGCGCCCTCCAGCAGCATCACGCTAGCGCCGGCCTCTCGCGCCATCAACGCCGCACACAAGGCGGCATTGCCGCCGCCAATTACTAATACGTCGATCATCATCACTCCTCAATCGCAAGGAGGCATGAACGAAGTGCTCCTCGCGAGGGGGGAGAAGGTAGGGCGGTCAGCGTGTTGCCGAAAGGCGCAAAATCAGTCGAGGTGTTTAGTTTTTATAAAGGCTTTGCTGCGGATCACACCATTATTGGCAGCCGAGAGGAGGAGGGCGCCGGGATCATGGGGCGACGCCCTCGATCCACGACGCCCCCGGCCATTGTTGATCAACTACCAACTGTCGAGCGACATCCGTAATAACTACCCGCGCCGCCAGCGCAGCGGGAGCAAGCTCATCATCCGGCAGTGTCGCCAACAGGTTTCGTCGACCTACGTGAGCATCGGATATTTCCACCACTGAAAGTCCCGACTCACCTTTGAGCGCCGCTGCCGCACCGGGCTGGATGGTCGCAGCATGACCTGCGCGTACGGCGTTCATCAATACGGCAAGACCATCCACTTCCATGATGATGTTGGGCGCCAACCCCGAACGTTCAAACGCAACCATCAGCGTAGAACGCAAACCGTGTTGCGCGCTCGGCATCACCAGTGGAAGTTGCCCCAGATCCGCCAGTTGCATGCGCGTTCCTTGTGGCGCATGGGGCAGGTGCGGTGAACTGATGACAAATAGTTTTTCGTCGAGCAGCGGTGTCACGCTCCAGCGCTTGCCCCCTTCGAGTTGAAACACAATGGCCAGGTCGATCTGGCGAGCATTGAGTTGCGTGGCCAAATGCCCGGACAGCATCTCGACCAGGTGCAATTGAATATCCGGGTAGCGCTCTCGCATTGCGTTGATCAATGGCAGGGCAAGCACAGTGGCAGTCGTGGGCGCCATTCCGACGGTGACATAGCCACTCATTCGCCCACGGTGAGCGGCCAGGATCGCATTTTCGGCTTGCCGCAAACACAGCTGGGCATGGTGCAGGAACGCCATACCAGAGCTGGTCGGGGTGACACCCGTAGTGGTGCGATTAAGGAGACGGGTTGACAGCTCACTTTCAAGTTTCGCGATCTGTTGGCTAAGGGCTGATACGCCGACGTCCAGTTCAAGGGCTGCGCGTCCCAAGCTGCCGTGTTCGAGGATTTTTACGAAATAGCGCAGTTGTCTTAATTCCAAACGTTGCCGCTCCACGTCAAATGATGGTTGGGATGCCGATCGATGGCCACAGGAGGCTGTTCAGACATTCTACGAATGGCAGCTTTCAAACGGTAACCTGAGGCCAATCAGGCAATGTCATGGGCGGCTCGCGTTCACTTATACAAAATCGCTTGATGAATATCCTCCAGTGCCATGATGCGTTGAGCGGCGTTGAGTTTGATGGCTTCCTTGGGCATGCCGAACACCACGCAACTGGCTTCGTCCTGGGCGACTGTCGCGGCGCCGGCGTCGAGCATTTCTTTGAGTCCGCGCGCGCCGTCGTCGCCCATGCCCGTCATGATGATGCCGGTGGCGTTCCTGCCCGCAAACCGGGCCACCGAGCGAAACAGCACATCCACCGAAGGGCGATGCCTGTTAACCAGCGGTCCGTCGATAACCTGGGCGTGATAATAGGCACCACTGCGGGTGACCATCAGGTGCTTGCCGCCAGGCGCGATGAGGGCCAGGCCCGGCAGGATGCGGTCGTTGTTGCGCGCCTCGCGCACTTCTAGCTCGCAGACGCTGTTGAGACGCTCGGCGAACGAAGCGGTGAACTTCTCAGGCATGTGCTGCACGATCACTATACCTGGGCACACCCGCGGCAGTGCGGTCAGCACCGCTTCCAGCGCTTGGGTGCCGCCGGTGGAGGTGCCGATGGCGACGATACGCTCGGTGGTCTGAGCCATCGCATGGCCATTGCCGGCGGGCAGGATCGCATCCGCACTGAGCTTGCTGGCCGGAGGCGGTGATGGCGCCGGCCTGGCGCTGCGCTTGCCCAGGTTCCTGACGTTGGAATTCGCGGCAGCACGGATGGCGGCCACCAACTCGGCTGCCGATTCGATCAGGAAACTCTTCAACCCTGTACTCGGCTTGGTGATGATTTCCACAGCGCCCGCCGACAGCGCCTGCAGCGAGGTTTCCGCGCCTTTCTGCGTCAGCGAGGAACAGATCACCACCGGCGTCGGCCGCTCACTCATGATTTTCTTGAGAAAAGTGATGCCGTCCATGCGCGGCATTTCTACGTCCAGCACGATCACGTCCGGCCATTCCCGCGAGAGTTTATCCATGGCAAAAATCGGGTCGGAGGCAGCGCCCATCACGTGAATATCTGGCGTATCGCTAAGAATCGCCTGCAGTACCTGGCGCACCACGGCCGAGTCATCGACCAGCAGTACACTGATTTTTTTGGTAGGCATCTTCTTGAAGTGTTCCCATTGGTTGGTGCCGAACCCAGACGTTGCCGTTCCATAGGTCGAACATGATCGTGCGGTAACCGGTACTGCCCATGTCCTGGGCCGTCAGGTGCAGGTGATGACGCTCGGCCAGGGCCAGCGCTGCGCGGATATTCTGGCTGGCCACGTTCTGCGTCGGCAGTTGGCGCCGCAGGTTGGGAAACATCTCGCCGCCGCCGAACAACTTGACTTGGTAATCGAGTGCCTGGGTGCCATTCGCCTGGGCGTGGCGCAGCAGCAGTTCCAGAGCTTCGTCGGCATATCTGCCGTCCAGGCACTGATGATTGCGCAAGCGCCCCGGCAGCATGAAGTGGCACATGCCGCCAATCAGTCGTTGCGGGTGCCAAAAGGTGATCGCCACGCAGGAACCGAGCAAGGTCCGCAGGCGCGTCGGTCGCGTCGAAAAACACACCTGGCCAGGTGCCAATACTACTTCGGCTGCACCGATAGGCTTTTTCATGGCTTGCGGTAAATCGACGGTGCCACCAGCTTCAAGGTGTCATTGACACCGTGGAGGCTTTCCGAGTGACTGATGATCAAATAACCGCCGGGTTTGAGCAGCGGCAGCAGGCGTGCGACCACTTGGCGCTTGGTCTGCTGATCGAAATAAATCATCACGTTGCGTAGGAAGATCACCTCGAACTCCCCCAGGGCAGGCAACGCCTCGTTAAGGTTGACCTGGACAAAATTGACGCGGCTACGCAAAGCCTTGTCGATCAGGAAGGTGCCCGCCTGGCGGCCAATGCCCTTGAGGCAATACTTGGCCAGCAGCGGCTGGGGCAATGTCTCGGTGCGTTCCATGGAGTAATGGCCCGTGCGCGCCTTGGCCAGCACTTGGGTGCTGATGTCCGAGCCGGTCACTTCCCAAGGCGTGGTGCCGAGGCTTTCGGCCAGGGTCATCGCCAGGCTGTAGGGCTCTTCGCCCGAGGAACTGGCCGCGCTCCACACGCGAAACACTTTGCTCGGCGCGGCGTGGGGCAGTACCTGCTGACGCAGGAATTCGAAGTGCTTGGGCTCGCGAAAAAAATACGTTTCGTTGGTGGTCAATAAATCCAGCGCGACCTGCAGTTCGCCCTTGCGCTGGTCATTCATGATCAGCTTGAAATACTCACTATAGCTCTGCAGTTCATAGTGCTTGAGGCGCTTGAACAGGCGCCCGGCCACCAACGCTTTCTTGGTTGGCGAAAGGTTGATCCCGGCCGCGCGGTACAGCCAGCTCTGGAACTGACCGAATTCACGATCATCGATGCAAGCGTTGTCTGGCATGGTCGGGGCCTCAACGCGGGTCGAGGTCGAGGGTCGGCGCCTGGCCGGCTTCGGCGAGGCTAGACATCTCATCGATGGACAACACCTTGTTCACCTCCAGCACGATCACGAACTTGCCGTCGACTTTGGCCATGCCACTGATGAAATCGGCACGAATTCGCGCGCCGAAGTTCGGTGGCGGCTCGATCTGCGTGACCGGGATCTCCCGCACCGCAGACACCGTATCGACCAGCAGCCCGATATCCTGGGGCTGGCCATCGTCGGTACTCGCTTCGATGATGATCACGCAGGAGCGTCGGGTGATCGCCGAGTTGGCCCGCCCAAACCGAGCGGATAAATCCACCACCGGTACCACCGCGCCGCGCAGGTTGATCACCCCGCGCACGAAAGCCGGCATCATCGGCACCACCGTCAGGCTGCCGTATTCGATAATTTCCTTGATCCCCAGAATGCCGATGGCGAACATTTCGCCGCCAAGCATGAAGGTCAGGTACTGCGCATCCTCATCTACCGCCACAGCGGCCTGCCGAGTCGTCATTACTGCGCCCATATCACTCTCCCTAGTAGGCCCACCTTGATCGTGCGATCAGAAGCGGGTGAAGTCCGCTTCGTCCGGGGCACTGGCCATGGTGTAGGCGAATGCCTTGCGCGGTGCCTGTGGTTTGGGCTGTGGCTGCTGGCGGTTAGGCTTGCTGCCGGGGCTGTCCACGCTGCTGCTTTGAACCGCGGCCTTGGGCGCCGAATCCAGCACGAAGAAGCTCATGGCCTGTTGCAGTTGCTCGGCCTGGCTGCTCATTTCTTCGGCCGTGGCCGCCAGTTCCTCGCTGCTCGAGGCATTTTGCTGG
This sequence comes from Pseudomonas sp. RP-B7, assembly GCF_059803535.1. NCBI lineage: Bacteria > Pseudomonadati > Pseudomonadota > Gammaproteobacteria > Pseudomonadales > Pseudomonadaceae > Pseudomonas > Pseudomonas sp. RP-B7. Next base: position 277,972 of record NZ_JAPFHC010000003.1, on the reverse strand, counting down.
GTCACCTGGTTGAGCTGGGTCATCGCTGTGTTGATCTGCGCGACTCCGGCCGCCTGTTCCTCGGACGCGGCGCTGATTTCCTGCACAAGGTCGGACGTCTTGTTGATGGAAGGCACCATTTCGTCGAGCAACTTGCCGGCTTTCTCGGCCATGTCCACGCTGCTGGAGGACAGCTCACCGATTTCCTGGGCGGCTACCTGGCTGCGTTCAGCCAGCTTGCGCACTTCGGCGGCGACCACTGCGAAACCCTTGCCATGCTCGCCGGCCCGGGCGGCCTCGATGGCGGCATTGAGCGCAAGGAGATTGGTCTGGTAGGCGATGTCATCAATGATGCTGATGCGCTGGGCGATTTTCTTCATCGCCACCACCGTCTGCTGTACCGATTCGCCGCCCTCGGTGGCTTCCTTGGCGGCCTTGCTGGCCATGCCATCGGTGACCTTGGCGTTTTCGGTGTTCTGGTTGATGCTGGCGCTCATCTGCTCCACCGACGCACTGGTTTCCTCGACGCTGGCGGCCTGTTCACTGGTGGCCTGGCTCATCGATTGCGCGGTGGCGCTGACCTCCTCGGAGGCGCTGGCCAGGTTATCGGCGGCATTGCGCACTTCGCCGATGATATGTGCCAGCTTGCCGACCATGTTGCGCATGGCGTTGAGCACCATGCCGGTTTCATCTTTGCCACCGGGCTCGATATGGGCGTTGAGGTTGCCTTCAGCCAATTGCTCGGCAGCGCTCGCGGCCTGGCGCAACGGGCGGGAAATGATCCGTGCGATGAATACCGCCAGGCCCAGGCCGATCAGCAGGGCCGCGACCAGTACCGCGATGATTGACACACGTGCGCTTTCATACAGCGCCGAGCCTTTGTCGCCGGCGGCGCTCGCGCCGGCGTCGTTGAACTCGACCATTTTCTGCAGCCGAGCGGTCACCTCATCGAAATACCCCCTGGATTCTCCCCTGAGCAAACCGCTCGCCTGGGCGTTCTGGTTCTGGCGAGAAAACTCAAGCACCTGCTTGCTGCTTGCAAGGTAGGCGTCCCAAGCGCTTTTGACGCTGGCCAGGAGTTGACGGTCTTCATCGTTGGACAGCAATTGCTCGTAGGTGCCCATGCGGGTTTCGAACTGCTGGCGCGCTTCGGTGGCTTCGTGTTCGGCCTGGACCTTTTCCTCGGGAATTTCGGTAGCGATGTGGCGGTTTTCTTTCAAACGGTAGTTGGCGGCAAAAAAACGCATGCCGGCGGCTGCGCGCATGGAGGGCATCCAGTTGCCCTTGATGTCCTGGGCCGCATGGTTGACCTCACCGAGCTGGTGGATGGCGAAGCCGCCCATCGCCCCGGTGAGCACCAGGACCAGCAGGAACGAGCTGATCAACTTGGTGGAAATCTTAAGATCGTAGAACCATTTCATCGGGGAACCTCCATGGAATTGCAAATGCGTCAGCGGGCAACGACCGGTGGCGACTGAGGCGCCGGGGTTGTGCGGGCTTCCAGTTGTACGATTTGGTTGAGCAGTACTGGTACATCCAGAATCAAGGCCACCGCGCCGCTGCCCAATATGGTCGAGCCGCTGATGCCGCGCAGTGCGCCGAACAACTTGCCCAGGGGTTTGATCACGGTCTGGAACTCGCCGAGCAGGTCATCGACCACCAGCCCGGCCTTATGCTCGGCATTGCGCACTACCACCACATTCTGACGTCGGGCGACCGGGCCTTCGTGATTGAAGTGATCGCGCAGGTGCACCAGTGGCAACACTTCGCCACGCAGGTCCAGATATCCCGTGTCACGGCTGGACTGGCGCAGGTCTTCATCCAGCTCGATACACTCCTGGACCATGTCCAGCGGAATCACATAGGTGGATTGGTCGATGCCGACCATGAACCCATTGATGATCGCCAGGGTCAGCGGCAAGCGAATGCGCACCACGGTGCCCTTGCCGGGGCGGCTGTCGAGGTCGACGGTGCCGCGCAACAAGGTGATATTGCGCTTGACCACGTCCATGCCGACGCCGCGCCCGGACAGGTTGGTCACGGCCTCGGCGGTGGAGAAACCCGCTTCGAAGATCAGGTTATAGATCTCCTGGTCGGTGAGCAGCGCACCACTGGCCACCAGCCCGCGTTCCTGAGCCTTCTGCAGGATGCGGTCGCGGTTGAGCCCGGCGCCGTCGTCGGCGATCTCAATGACGATGCTCCCCGAGTCATGGTAGGCATTGAGGCTCAGATGGCCCTTCGCCGACTTGCCGGCCGCACGCCGCGCATCGGCGCTTTCGATACCGTGGTCCATGGCATTGCGCAATAGATGCATCAGCGGGTCGCCGATCTTCTCGACCACGGTCTTGTCCAGTTCGGTTTCCGCACCGCTGATGATCAGTTCGATGTCCTTGCCCAGTTCCTGGCTGATATCGCGCACCACGCGGCGGAAGCGGTTGAACGTGTCGCCGATGGGGATCATGCGCAAGTGCAGGGCGCCATCGAGGATCTCTTCCACCAGCCCCGAGACCGTCGAAGCCGCCTCTTGCAACGGGTCATTGTTAGAGGAGCGGGCCAGCAGGTTAGCGCCGGCGCTGGCGATCACCAACTCGCCGACCAGATTGATCAACTCGTCGAGCTTGTCGGCGTTGACGCGCACGTAATTGCCGTCGCGGGTTTTCACCTCACTGGGCGCCGGACGCGGCGATGCTGCTGGCATAAAGGCGGGTTCGGCCTGGGTGACCAGGTCGCGAGCGATGGCCGCCGTGCCCTCAGGCGCTTCGTCTACGGCGCTGATCTGCACTTCACAGTCATCACGCACAAAGTCGAATACCTCCTTGAGGGTGGCGTGGCTGGCCGTCGAGCGCAGGTCAATCTCGAAGCCCAGATAGCAGCTTTCCGGGTCCCAGCTGGCGGCGGGCGGAATGTGCTGAGTCAAGGTGGTGACCTGCAACAGCGTGCCCAGGGTGTCGAGGTAACGCAGGAACGACAACGGGTCCATGCCGTTGCGGAAGACATCCACGCCGAAGCGCAGGTCAATATGCCAAAGCACTTCCACCGCCGCGTCGTCGCCCACCTCAGCGGTGTCGACGCTGACAGCGGTGGTTGGCAGCGGCGAATAGGCACTCAGTGCCTCGCGCAATGCCTCACCGCGCTCCAGCGCGGCGGGCGTCGGCGTCTCACCGCGGTCGGCGACCACTTCGATCAATTCGAGCATGTGGTCACCGCACTTGAGCAGCAGTGCGATCAAAGCGGCGTCCACCGCCACACTGCCTTCGCGCAGGTGGTCGAGCACGTTTTCGACGATATGCGTGAACCCCACGATCGACGCCAGACCGAATAGGCCCGCCGAACCCTTGATGGTGTGGGCGGCGCGGAAAATCGCGCCAATGGCATCCTGGTCGGCGGGCTCGCTTTCCAATTGCAGCAGGGATTGCTCCATGTCCTGCAACAGCTCGCGTGCCTCAACGATGAATGTCTGCTGTGCCTGATCGAGATTGATGCTCACCGGACCTTTCCTTGTCGATCAAAAAACGTGGGAAGCGCTGACTATGAGGCCTCACTGCGACACAGTTGGAGCGCCTGGATGACCACCTGGCTCTGGCCGGTCACGCTCAAGCCTGTACCGCTGATGCCGGCCTCACGCCGGATGACCGCGAGCAACTGCAAGCCGGCGCCATCCATTTCCGTGACCTGGGACAGGTCCAGCTCAAGGCGTGGCGACGCGCCGATCTGCGGCAGCAGCGCACCTGCCAGTTCCGCGACGGTGTAAATCGTCAGCTCACCGTCAATGCGCACGCGGGCAGTGTCGTCGAAGGTGTCGATGGTGATCGGCATGGGAGCCTCCCTGGCGCCGGGGTTCAGGGCAGTATCAGTTTGGACACCGCTGCCAGCATCTGCGCCGGCTGGAACGGCTTGACCACCCAGGCCTTGGCGCCAGCGGCCTGACCCTCGGCCTTCTTCGACTCCTGGGACTCAGTGGTCAGCATGATGATAGGCGTGAACTTGTAATTGGCCAGCTTCTTGACCTCCTTGATGAAGGTGATGCCGTCCATGTGGGGCATGTTCACGTCGCTGATGATCAGGTGCACCTTCTGCCCGGTGAGCTTGCCCAGGGCATCCCGGCCGTCGCAGGCTTCGATCACGTCGTAACCGGCACTTTTCAAGGCAATACCGACCACCTGCCGCACACTGCTGGAGTCGTCGACCACTAATACATTCTTCGCCATGAGGTACTCCTAAAAGAAAGTAATGTCTTGAGAATTGTGCTGCGCGGCCGCATCGCCATGGTGGATGCGCCGTTGCTCGTCGGTGGCATAGGTGGCTTCCATGCGCGCCAGCCACTGCCGGGCGTCGACGGCGACCGCCTGGTCGGGGGCCAGGCTGGCTTGCAGGAGGTGCTCATGCAAAGCGTGCATGTTGTCGCGCACGTGACTGAGGATCTGGCTGACCCGATCCTGGAATTGCAGGTTGACCAGCACTTCGGTCATCTCATCGCGGATGCCGTAGCTTTCCTGCTTGAGCAGGTCGGCGGAGTCGGCCAGACGCCCGGTGATGTTCTGGAAGCGCTCGAGCACCACTTGAATACTGTTTTCGGATTCGGCCACCGAATGGCTGTCCTGGTCGGCGTTGCTGGACGCAGCGTGCACCAATTGCGTAATGGCGTTATTGATGATGTCGACCTTGGCCGACATCTGCTGGCCGGTTTCACTGGATTTGCTCGACAGGCTGCGCACCGCATCGGCCACCACCGCGAAGCCACGACCGGCCTCACCGGCCCGCGCCGCCTCGATGGCTGCGTTGAGGGCCAGTAGGTTGGTTTGTGCAGCAATCGCGGCCACATCAGCGGCCATGGTGCGCAGTTCGCCGGTGTAGGCGGTCAGGCTGCGGACCTGGGCCAGGGTTTGATCACGGCTGCTTTGCGTGGCCTTGAGCGAGTTGATCACCTGGCTCAGTTCACTGTCGCTGCGTGCCAGCGCCTCAAGCGGCCCATCGGCGGCGTGCCCATCCAGCTCTCCGGCAGCGTGCTGCGAGGCCTGTACCGTTTCCTGCAAGCGCGTAGCGATCCCGGTAAACCGGTTAGCCAGGCTCACAATCGCTTCTTCGGTCTGATGGCGCGAGCTTTCCACCTGCTTGGCCCAGATCGGCATGGCGCCCAGCAACACCTCATCCAGCTGCGCCCGCGAAGCCATACCGTTGCGCGCCGCGCCCGCGTCGGCCTGAGCCGCCTGCACCTGCGCGATGCCTAGCTGCACGGCGTTACGCTGCGAACTCGCACTCCAGGCGCAGGCACCGAGGCCGATCAGCACCAGTACCGCGCAAGCCGCCAGGTTGGCCGCAGAGGTTGATTGCACCAGTGTCCAAATCACGGCAGGTACCACCGGGATCAAAGCGAACCAGCGAAAACGCGGATGAGCGAGAGGGGGAGTGCGGCTGGATTGACGCTGGGTCATGAGTTCGATCCTTGAACTGTGTTGCGCGTGGAAATGACATACGAGTTATCTGCGCCGTGCGTCACAACTTTAGACAACCTAAGTGCCATCTGTCTGATTTATGACCAGCAGGCGACTGTTTCTCGGATGTACTCACCGCGCCCAAATCTCGCATGAGCCACACCAACGACACCAGCAGGGACAGCTTGCTCCACGAAGGTATTCTTGGCGACTAAAGGCGCCAGTGTCTTAGCGTAGATCTTAATCACCAGGCGCGCTCAAGCCCGAGCGATCTACCGCCTAGCGTTCAGCCACGCAACCGGGCGCCTTGCTATACCGCCGTCGTAACCAGAGCCCGGCCCTCGAACACCTAGGCCGGAAGAGAGGAGGAGGGTGATGCCTGTTCGTGGTCGGCCTCGGCCCACTTCAACATGCCATCAAGCACCGGACAAAGCTTTTGTCCCCAAGCCGTCAGGCGGTAGTCCACTCGAGGTGGTTTTTCGTCGTAGACGGTACGTATCACCAGCCCATCTTGCTCCAGCCCCCGCAGTTGTTGAGCCAGCATTTTTTGAGATATGCCACTGACCACGCGTTCGAGATCTGAAAAGCGCTGAACCTTGCCATCGAAGAGATGAAACAAAATGACCAGTTTCCATCTGCCGCGCAGTAGTGCAAGTACGGCATTGACATCTTCGGCAGCTGAATCAGGCGTGTAGACCTTGTTATGGCTCATTGGTAGTCACTTACTTTTTCGTGCGTTCTTGTCGAGTTTGGCTGAGGCGCTGATCATGAGTAGCACTTGTCTATCAGGAGAATAACTCGATGAGTATTAGTCGGCATCCAGCCATTGAAGCCTATTTTACAAGTGAGACCGGCACCGACGTCGGCACCTTAAACACAGTATTTACGCAGGATGCGACAGTCCTGGATGAAGGAAAAACCATCGTGGGTATTGATGCCATCACCGCATGGAGAGCGGCAGCGAAAGCGAAGTACCAATACACGGCCGAACCCGTGGACAGTCAGGAGGATGAGGCAAAGTCGGTGATCAGCGTGCGGCTCTCCGGTAATTTTCCCGGCAGTCCTGCGGTAGTGACATACACCTTCAGTATTCATGATGGAAAGATAAACGCCCTGGAGATTGGTTGATGACTGCCGGCGTGGCCCGCTCGAGGTCATGCCCACGCTTTTCGACCAGGTAAGCCAAAAACCGGTCTGCAAATGTGTGGCGAAAGTCATGTGCAGAAAGTGTAGGCAACAACCCCGGCTGAGCCAGCTCAATGGTCAGAAACAGCCGATCAAGGACGTTCGACAACGCGCGGATCGACAGCGGGCGGCCACGATTCGAGATGAACAAATAGCGGTACAGCAATTTCATCGGTTTTCCGTTACGCAAAGGGCGCCGTTCGCTCTGGATATAGCGCTCGTAGACCTCATACAACTGTGCGGAGATGCCTACAGTTCGCCCATGTGTTTTGAGCGCAGGCTCTTCGACGCGCGGGTCGGCGGAATCATGCTCGCGATCATTTATGCTGACATAGGCGTGCTGAGAACCTTTTAGGCGTCAACAACGAATTCGTCGAATCAGTGGCTTAGGCAGCTCATGAACATTTATGACATGGCCTGTCGTTTAACATAATATACATTATGCGTAATACAATACACACCCAACAGGGGCGTTACAGGCCAGATTGCAAATCTCAAACCAAGGGTTACTCCCTGGCCAATGGCAATCCTCTCAACCCTCAACTCTTCTCGCTTCAAGGACTGTGTGCAGTGGTCAACTAATCCCGTTAAGTTTTTTCTCGGCCTGAGCCGGGCCCAGCCCATCGTTGAACTGGTGCGCTCGAATCCAGTTGTACCGATGCATCAGGTGATAACTGATGTAGTGATACTCAAAAAAAAGGCGCTCCGAAGAGCGCCTCATTGTTCACCTTACTGCTCGCTGACCGGCTTAGAGTCAGTAGACTCAGCCGCTCCGATCATGATGCGCTTAGGCTTCGCCTCCTCCGGTACAACTCTGAGCAAATCAATATTCAGCAAGCCGTTGGCGAGCTTCGCGCCCTGCACCTCAATGTGATCCATCAAGCGGAACGACAGCCGGAACGCCCGCTGAGCGATACCTTGATGCAGGTAGGTGACATCTTCGTTGCTTTCTCGCTTATCACCAGCGACCGTCAAAACGCCTTTTTCAACCTGGATGTCTAAATCCGCCTCAGCAAGGCCTGCCACCGCGATGACAATTCGATAATGGTCATCGCCGTGCTTTTCGACGTTGTGGGGAGGATAGGAAGTTCCAGCCTCAGTGCGAAGCGCCGATTCGAAAAGGTCATTGAAACGGTCAAAGCCGACCGAATGGCGGAAAAGTGGGGCCAACGAAAGAGTAGTAGCCATTGCTAAATCTCCTGAGTTTTCTCCAAGTGATTTGAGACGTGACCCTCATTCGGCATCACGTAAAACCCTAGGTAGGAACAGAAGACAAAAATTCAAGGGCGTTCGGAAAAATTTCCCTACGCAATAATCTTTATTTGTAATTTCGTGGCCTTTCAACGACATAGCAATGTTTGGGGCTCGGCGCTTTTGTAGTGCGTAAATCCGCAAGCATCGGTTACCCCTCAAATGTCAGGGGCTCCGGCCGGTAATTATGCCGTTGACGCGTGGTGGGTTATTTCGTGAATAAACGCCTTTCAGCCTTGGCAATACTGACAAAAAGGCGCCCTGACCCGCCTGACGCTATTCAAACAAGTTATAACTAAACTAAATAGTCATTTAGTTTAGTTATAATCAACCTACAATCTGAAACGATCCACCGACTGCGAAAGCTCCCCCGCCAACGATGACAATTCATCCGTCGTCGACGCAGTCGTGGCAATCACTCGGCTATTACTCTCCGACATGCCCGCAATCATCTCCACTTGATGGGCGATTTCATTGCTGGCCAGGCTTTGTTCGCCGATGGTGCGGGAGATGTCGTTGACCAACTCGGTGGTGCTCAACGTGGCCTGCAAAATCTCGCGGATGGCCCGTTCGACTTCCGCCGTCACCGCCATGCCTTTATCCACCTGTGCGACGCCCTCCTCCATGCTGGTCACTGCTTCCCGGGTGTTTTGCTGGATGCGTGCGACCATGCTGGCAATTTCCTGGGTGGACGTGCTGGTGCGGCCTGCCAGGCTGCGCACTTCATCGGCGACCACCGCGAAACCCCGTCCCTGTTCGCCGGCGCGGGCTGCTTCGATCGCGGCATTCAACGCCAGCAGGTTGGTTTGGTCGGCGATGCCCTTGATCACTTGGATAATGCTGAAAATCGCCTCGGACTCCTTATCCAGCGTACGGATAACCTGGGCCGATTGCTGCGCCGAGCGGGCGATGCCGTCCATGTCACTGACGACTTGATGAATCACCCGGCCGCCGTCCTTGGCCAAGGACTCGGCCTGATGCGCCATATTCAACGCACGACCGGCGTGCCGGGTGATTTCCTCGATGCTGGCGGTCATTTCACTCGCCGCTGCCGCCATGGTGCTGGCCGCCGCGCTTTGTTGCTGGCTGCTGCCGGCCACTTCATGGCAGCCGTGGCTGAGTTTTTCACTCATGCCGTTGACGCCATGGGCGTTGCTGCGCACCACTTCGATCATGCCGCGCAAGTCGCGCTGCATGGTGGCGAGGCTGCGGATCAATGTGCTGGCTTCATCCTTGCGCGCCGGTTCGACAATCGGCTCGCTCAAGTTGCCTCGGGCGATGCTGGCGGCAATGCGGCTGGCGGCCTGCAGCGGCCCCATAATGCTCAACATGACCCAGCGGCCTTGCGCCAGCAGCAACAACAGGCTGGCAATCAGCACGGCGCCCAAGGTCAAGTTGGCGTTGCTGATCGTCTGTCGCGTGCCGACGCTGGTTTGTTGGGTGTTGGATTCGATCAGTTCGCTCAGGCCTGCCATTTGCTCTTCAAGCTGAGTGAAGGCGCTATTAAAGGTGCCCAGTTGCTCGCGTGCCGCTTCCGGATTGGCCAGGGCCAGGGTGACGATGCGCTCGCCGGCACTGATATAGGTGTCGAGGCTGGGTTTGATTTTTTCCAGGCTGGCCCTGAGCGAATCATCCAGCGGCAGCTTGAGGTTGTCCGCCAGGACCTGGCGAAAGTGCTCGGCGTGTTCCTTCAGCGAGCTGTTGACCTCGGCCTCGGTACTGGTGCTTTTGCCCAACCCCACCAACATCGCCGACAACACGTCCGCCCGCAGCGCGTCGTGCATCATGTCGGCCTCCATATGATTGCGCAGCACCGTCATGCTCTGCTCATTGTCCTGCACGGCGCTGCTCATCCGGCTGTTACCCACGTAGCTGGCCAGGCTCATGATCAAGGCGGTAATCAAGCCTGTCGCAATCAACAGCATCAAGCGTAGTTTAATCGTCATGCTGGTATCCCCGTGCCTGGCCGCCAATTGGGCTTCGCCTGAACTGTTATCGGCATCAATTGCTTGTTATTGAAGCCTAAGTTTGCGGATTTGCGCGGATACCTTAAGCTGGCCGGCCCTTGCTTGGCTGGAATAGCCCATGTCTCGAAGTATTGCTCGCCTCGCCCTGCTCCTGGGCTTGATCACCGCCGTCGGCCCGTTCGCCATCGACAGCTACCTGCCCGCGCTCCCCACCCTCGGCGCCAGCCTGCAAGCCTCGCCGGCTGCGGTGCAGATGAGCCTGACCGTGTTCTTCATGATCATCGGCGTGTGCCAGCTGTTCTATGGGCCGATCAGTGATGTATTCGGGCGCAAACCGCCGATTTACGCCGGGCTGGTGATTTTTGCGGTGGGCAGTGTCGGTTGTGCGCTGGCCCCGAGCATTGAAGTGCTGATCGGCTTTCGTGCGCTGCAGGCGTTTGGCGCCTGTGCAGGGATGGTGATTCCCCGGGCGATTGTGCGCGATCTGTACACCGGCCACGAAGCCGCACGCCTGATGGCCTTGCTGATGCTGGTGATGAGTGTTTCGCCGATTCTTGCGCCGCTGGCCGGCAGCGTGGTGATTTCGATCTGGAGTTGGCGCGAAGTGTTTGCACTGCTCGCCGCGGTAGCCGTGGCGTGCCTGGTGATGACGGTCGTGCAGTTGCCCGAAACCCATCCCGCCGAACGGCGCCTGGGCAAAAACCTGGGCAACGCGTTTGGCAGTTACGGGGCGCTGCTGCGTGATCTGCTCTTCACCGGGCTTTCGGTCGTCAGCGGGTTCGGCCTGGCCACGTTCTTTGTATTCATCGGCAGCGCGCCGTTCGTGTATATCGAATACTTCGGCCTGACCCCCACCCAATTCAGCCTGTGTTTTGCGCTGAATGCGGCGTCGTTCTTTGCCATGAGCCAACTGACCGCACGCCTCAGTGCGCGCTTTGGCCTCGCATCGGTGATTCGTTGGTCAGTGGTGGCAGTGGCAAGCGTATTGGGCACGCTGGCCGTGACCACACTGTGGGTCGACAGCCTGCCGTTGATGATGACGCTACTGTTCATCGGTTTCGGTTTTCTCGGCCTGTTGCTGCCGGCAGCGGGCGTTTTGTCCCTGGAGGACCACGGCGCGGTGGCGGGTTCTGCCTCTGCACTGCTGGGGGCGATTCAGATGATCACTGCAGCGGTGTCCATGACCGTGGTCGGCGTGTTTGCTGACCATACGCCGGCGCCAATGTTGATCGGCATTGCGCTGTGTGCCGTCGCGGCGCTGCTGGTGACCCTGTGGACGTTACGCCGCTTGCCCGCTCACTTGAGCAGTGCCCCACCCTCCTCCTGATCCCGGGCAAGGCCCATCACAAATCAAACCGATCCACCGCCCGGCGCCGCTCGTTGTCCTCGCGCACGTCATAGCTGGCGGTGGTCTGGATATTGGTGTGGTGCGCCAGTTTCTGCGCAATCGACAGGTCATGCTCCTCGATCACCCGCGTGATAAATGAGCGGCGGAAATCATGGGGCATGATCTTCACGCCGACTTGCTCACCGCGCTGGCGGGCAATGTAGTAGATCGCGTGCTTGGTGATGCGTTCGCGGGTGATGTGGCTGCCCCGGCGGATGCGGTTGAACAGGAACGTATCGTCGCTCTCGCCTTCTTTAAGCTGTTCACGCCGAAAATCCAGCCACGCCTGCAATTTGGCAAAAGCCCAGGCCGGCGCGTACTTGATCAGTTCCTTGTTGCCCTTGCCGATCACCCGCAAGCTGCGCTCTTCGAAGTTGATCTGCGCCAGGTCGAGGTTGACCGACTCCGACTTGCGCATGCCCGAACCGTACAAAATCCCGATCAGCGCCGCATCGCGCAGCCCTTGGGGGCGTGGGTCGGCGGCGCAGACGTCCATCATCTCGCGGATCAGCGTGCGCCGCAGGTTGCGGCCCTGGCTCAGGCGCGTACCCGGCGTGGCCTTGACCGTGCGCATGCGCAACAGGTGTTCCTGGCTGATCAGGCTGAGGCGCCAGGCTTCATTCATCACGCCGCGCACTGCGTTCACGTACAGCGAAGAGGTGTTCGGCGCATAGCCGTCCTCGCGCAAGGCGGCGACCAGGGCGATCACATGTTCAGGTTGCAGCAGGTGCCAGTCGATGTCTTCGAGGTTGATGTCCTCGAAACCCAGGCGGTCGGCGGCGTCCTGCAGCACGTAGCGCATGGTCAGTTGGCTGGAGGGGGCCAGGCGGGTGAGGTAGAGGGTCAGAGGATTGCGAATGGACTCAGTCAAAATAGATCAGCCTTTGGATTAAATACCTCGAACAAGCCATTGTTTAATCGAGGTATTTAGTGAATTGGCGGGGGCCGAGTCTAACCCAGCAACGGCCCTCGCACAAAGTCACGGCGCGACGTCGTCACCCTCGACAGAATCTTGCGGCTGGGTCTGGGTTTGGGTCTGGTTCCATTCGGTGTCCTGTTTCTGCATCAGGGCAAACCAGTGTTGGCGCATGAAGGTCAGGTACGCCTCGGGGGCCTTGGCGAAGTCTTTTTCTTCGCTATAGCAACCCGGCAGCGGCAATTCGGTGCCCTGCTCCTTGTACTGGCTGACCAGCGCCTGCTGGGCGGCCACACTGCAATCCTTGGGCAGCGGCATGCCGCGCAGTGCGCCGGCCTCCTCGTCCCACCAACTGGCGCCATAGCGGTCGACGCCGCGCAGGCGGTATTTCTGGGATTTGCCCACGTGCATGATCAGCTTGAATTCATTGGGGCTCACGTCACTGGTGCAGGTACGCGAATAACCCACGGTGGCCTGGGTGATGCCATCACCGGACAGGTCGGTGACCTTGGTGGCATCCCGGTCGAAGCGCAGCGCCGCGTCGAATTCGCAATGCTGCACATCGTCGTAGAGCATCCACACGCGCTTGGGCCGGTTGCCATCGAGCAAATATTGCGCGGCATAGACAAATGCCGATTGGGTGCCATCGTCGTCGCGCTCGCTGAGTTGCTCGGCGAGTACCAGCAGGTTTTTGCCCTGGCGATCGTCCCATGTGTACGCGGCGATCTGCTTGCCGCGCACTTCGACCCCATCCGGCAGTTGCTCAATGCTGGTCAGCGCTACCCCAGCATCGGCCCGCACCGTCGTGACACACGCCACGGTCATCAACAACCCCATCAACACTGGCCGTAAAAGCTGCACGCTATTCATCCGATTACCCTGGCAAGAGAGCGCTTACTTTACCGGCACTTGGGGGGTATTGCAGAGAAGATTGTTGAATAAAATCGGTTACGGGCCCCTGCACGCGAGCGCTCGGCGCGGTGTGTGAATCTTCTAGCTGAACACGGGCTGTCTACCTGTCAAATAAACGAGTTTTTCATATGCCTTTCATATTCGTACCACATTTTTGCGCTTAATCTTGGCCTCAGGACTTGAGAGCGAACCGCGACTTCCCCGACTAACCTGTTGATTACCCTTTATCTTTGCGTTTTGTGAGCTTTACTTAAATCGCCACCATGGAAGATCCAACACCGTCTCAGGAAAGTCGAATGAATACGCCACTCCACCTTGTGTCAAGTCAGGCACGGCGCTGCCCGCCACTGATGACTGCTGTTTTCACGTTCCAAGTTGCTCTAGCCCCGAGGTCATGAATCTTTGAAACCCTACCCTATTCATTGTGTGTCGATCGTTATCCCGGTCTACAACGAACAAGAGAGCCTGCCTGAGTTGCTGCGTCGCACGACCGCTGCGTGCAAGCAACTGGCTTACGAATACGAAATCATCCTGGTGGATGACGGTAGTCGCGACAAATCCGCCCAAATGCTCGAAGACGCAGCTGCCGAAGATGGCAGCAACGTGGTTGCGGTAATCCTCAATCGCAACTACGGCCAGCACGCGGCGATCATGGCCGGTTTCGAGCAGTGCCGGGGCGAGGTGGTGATCACCCTCGACGCCGACCTGCAAAACCCGCCTGAAGAGATCCCGCGCCTGGTGGAGCAAGCCGCCCTGGGTTACGACGTGGTTGCCACCGTGCGCAACAATCGCCAGGACTCGGCCTTCCGCCGCTGGCCGTCGCGCCTGATCAACCTCGCGGTACAGCGCTCTACCGGCGTGGCCATGACCGACTACGGCTGCATGCTGCGCGCCTACCGCCGCACCATTGTCGACGCCATGCTCGCCTGCCGTGAACGCAGCACCTTTATCCCGATCCTGGCCAACGGCTTTGCCCGGCACACCACGGAAATCCTGGTGCACCACGCCGAGCGTGAACACGGCGAATCCAAATACAGCGCCATGCGCCTGATCAGCCTGATGTTCGACCTGCTGACCTGCATGACCACCACCCCGCTGCGCCTGCTGTCGATCGTCGGTTTCAGCCTGGCCGGCCTCGGCCTGCTGTTCGCCCTCGCGTTGATCGTGCTGCGCCTGGCCTTCGGCGCCCAATGGGCCGGCGATGGCATGTTCGTATTGTTCGCGGTGCTGTTCATGTTCACCGGTGGCCAGTTCATCGGCATGGGGCTCTTGGGTGAATACCTGGGCCGCATGTACAGCGATGTGCGCGCCCGCCCACGCTTCTTTATCGAAAAAGTGCTGCGCAACACCCCGGCAGCACCGGCCCCCGTCGTCGTCGTTGACGGCCTGGTGTCCTCCCATACCACTTCTACTTCTCCTTCCGATCAGGTTTCGTCATGAATTCAAAAGCCGTTGTCTTCGCATACCACGATATTGGCTGTGCAGGTATTGAAGCCCTGCTGACTGCCGGCTACGACATTGCGGCGGTGTTCACCCACGCCGATGATCCCAAGGAAAACAATTTCTACGGTTCCGTCGCCCAACTCTGCGCCCGCAACGGCATCCCGGTACACGCACCGGAAGACGCCAACCACCCGTTGTGGATCGAGCGCATCGCCAAGCTGAACCCGGAGTACATCTTCTCCTTCTATTACCGCAACCTGCTGAGCGAGCCGCTGTTGGCCACTGCCAGCAAAGGCGCGTTCAACCTGCACGGCTCGCTGCTGCCGAAATACCGTGGCCGCGCACCGGCCAACTGGGTCCTGGTCAACGGCGAAACCGAAACCGGCGTGACCCTGCACCGCATGGTCAAGCGTGCCGATGCCGGCGCAATCCTGGCCCAGCAAAAAGTGCTCATCGAGCGCACCGACACCGGCCTGAGCCTGCACGCCAAACTGCGTGATGCCGCCACCAACCTACTGCGCGACGCCTTGCCGCAACTGGCCGCCGGCAAACTGAGCGAAACCGCCCAGGACGAAAGCCAGGCTACCTACTTCGGCCGCCGCACCGCCGCCGATGGCAAGCTGGACTGGAAAAAACCCGCTGAACAACTGTTCAACCTGGTCCGTGCCGTGACCCAACCTTACCCAGGCGCCTTCTGCGCCGTGGGCGAGCACAAGCTGATCGTGTGGCAGGCCGAGGTGGTCAAGGGCAATGAAGGCCTCGCCCCAGGTCGCGTGATCAGCGTCAACCCGCTGCGCATCGCCTGCGGTGAAGACTCCCTGGTGGTCAAGTTCGGCCAGCGCAACGAGAACGGCCTGTACCTGGCCGGCCCATCCCTGGCCGACGAACTGGGCCTGGTCGATGGCTCTGTACTGCGCGGCGCCGAGTCCGGCCGCAAGCCACGTCGTACCCGGGTACTGATCCTGGGTGTGAACGGTTTCATCGGTAACCACCTGTCCGAGCGCCTGCTGCGTGACGATCGCTACGAGATCTACGGCCTGGACATCGGCTCCGACGCCATCGAGCGCCTGCGCAGCCACCCGAACTTCCACTATGTGGAAGGCGACATCAGCATCCACACCGAGTGGATCGAGTACCACATCAAGAAATGCGACGTGGTCCTGCCGCTGGTGGCCATCGCCACCCCAATCGAATACACCCGCAACCCGCTGCGCGTGTTTGAACTGGACTTCGAGGAAAACCTCAAGCTGGTGCGCTACTGCGTCAAGTACAACAAGCGCGTGATCTTCCCGTCGACCTCCGAGGTCTACGGCATGTGCCAGGACCAGTACTTCGACGAAGACACCTCCAACCTGGTGGTCGGCCCGGTCAACAAGCAACGCTGGATCTACTCGGTCTCCAAGCAATTGCTGGACCGCGTGATCTGGGCCTACGGCGACAAGGGCCTGAAATTCACCCTATTCCGTCCATTCAACTGGATGGGCCCACGCCTCGACCGCCTGGACTCGGCCCGTATCGGCAGCTCCCGCGCCATCACCCAGTTGATCCTCAACCTGGTGGAAGGCACGCCAATCCGTCTGTTCGACGGTGGCGAACAGAAACGCTGCTTCACTGACATCGCCGACGGCATCGAAGCACTGGCACGCATCATCGACAACGACAACGGCGTGTGCGACGGCCAGGTGATCAACATCGGCAACCCGGAAAACGAAGCCAGCATCCGTCAACTGGGCGAAGAGCTGCTGCGCCAGTTCGAAGCCCACCCACTGCGCGGCAACTTCCCGCCGTTCGCCGGTTTCCGCGACGTGGAAAGCAAGGCGTTCTACGGCACTGGCTACCAGGACGTGGCGCACCGCAAGCCAAGCATCGAAAACGCCAAGCGCCTGCTGAACTGGGAGCCAACCGTTGAGATGAGCGAAACCATCGGCAACACCCTGGACTTCTTCCTCAAGGAAGCCATGCTCGAAATCGCGGACAAGCGCTGATGCAGGCAGGTCTTCGCATTGACGTCGACACCTACCGTGGCACCCGTGAAGGTGTGCCGCGGTTGCTCGAATCCCTGGATGAAGCGGGGGTGAAGGCGACGTTCTTCTTCAGCGTTGGGCCGGACAACATGGGGCGCCACTTGTGGCGCCTGATCCGCCCGCAGTTCCTGTGGAAAATGCTGCGTTCCAATGCGGTCGGCCTGTATGGCCTGGATATCTTGCTGGCCGGCACCGCCTGGCCGGGCAAGCCGATTGGCCGCGACCTGGGGCATTTGATGCGCCAGGCCAAGGCCGCCGGGCATGAAGTCGGCCTGCACGCCTGGGATCACCACGGCTGGCAGGCCAATACCGGGCGCTGGAGCGAGGCGCAGTTGGTGGAGCAGATCCGCCGGGGCGTCGACACCCTCAGCGACATCCTCGGTGAGCGCATCGACTGTTCCGCCGCCGCCGGTTGGCGCGCCGATGAACGTGTGGTGCAAGCCAAGCAAGGTTTCAACTTTCGCTACAACAGCGATTGCCGGGGCACCAGCCTGTTCAGGCCGACATTGGCCGATGGCAGCGCGGGCACTCCACAAATTCCGGTAGACCTGCCGACCTTCGACGAAGTCGTCGGGCCGGTGGTAGCTGCCAAGGATTTCAATGGGTTCATCCTTGACCGCTTTGCCGAGTCGAAGCTGAACGTCTACACGATCCACGCAGAAGTAGAAGGGATTCTGATGGCCAACGATTTTCGCCAATTGCTCGCCCAGGCAGGGCCGCGCGGCATCGACTTCAAACCCCTGGGCGATTTGTTGCCTGCGGACCTGACCACCCTGCCCCAGCAACAGCTGGTGCGCGGCGCCTTGCCCGGCCGTGAGGGTTGGCTCGGAGTGCAGCAGGCATGATCCGGCGTCTGGCATTGCCCCTATTGCTGTTGGCCTTTGGTGTGTTCTACCTGTTGCCGCTGGCTACCCATGGCCTGTGGATCCCGGACGAAACCCGCTACGCCCAGATCAGCCAGGAAATGCTGCTGACCGGCAAGTGGGCATCGCCGCACTTCATGGGCATCCGCTACTTTGAAAAACCGGCGGCGGGCTACTGGATGATCGCGCTGGGCCAGGCGATCTTCGGGCAGAACCTGTTCGGCGTGCGTTTCGCCTCGGCGTTGAGCACCGGCCTGAGCATCCTGCTGGTGTACCTGGTGTCGCGCCGGCTGTGGAATGATCCGCAGAAAAGCCTGGTCAGCAGCGTGCTGTACATGAGTTTTGTCAGCGTCGCGGCCCTCGGCGGTTATGCCAACCTCGATCCGCAGTTCACCTTCTGGGTCAACCTGACCGGCGTGGCCTTGTGGTTCTGCTTCGACACCACCACGCGCAATGGCCGCTTGGCCTCCTGGGCGCTGTTGGGTTTGGCCTGTGGCATGGGCTTTATGACCAAGGGCTTCCTGGCCTGGCTGCTACCGGTGCTGATCGCCCTGCCCTATGCCATCTGGCAGAAACGTTTGCGTGAACTGCTGGGCTACGGCCTGGTGGCCGTGGCGGTGGCGGTTGTGGTCAGCCTGCCGTGGGCGTTGGCGGTGCACCTGCAAGAGCCTGACTACTGGAACTTCTTCTTCTGGCACGAGCATATCCAACGCTTTGCCGGTGACGATGCCCAGCATGCCGAGCCGTTCTGGTACTACCTGCCGCTGCTGGTGGCGTTCTCGCTGCCGTGGGTTGCGCTGCTGCCATCCACCCTGAAACAGGCGTGGTTGCAAAAACGCCTGCCGAAAACCGCGTTCCTGCTGTTGTGGCTACTGATGCCTCTGGCGTTCTTCAGCCTGGCCAAGGGCAAGCTGCCTTCCTACATCATGCCGTGCCTGTTGCCGCTGGCCTTGTTGATGGGCTCGACCCTGGCCGACAAACTCGCCGAGGGCCGCAGCCGCGCACTGCGCATCAACGGTTGGTTGAACCTGGTGGTGGGCATCGTCGCGTTGCTGGCACTCACGTGGTTCCAATTGAAAAAGCCGGTGTACGAGCCGGGCCAGGAAACCCTCAGCCTGGTGCTGGTGTTCGTGTTCCTGTTCGGCTGGATCATTGCCAACCTGTTACAGGCAGCGCGCCCCCTGAAACTGTGGGCCGCACCGGTGCTCGGCAGTTGGTTGCTGGTGGCACTGGTGCCCGCCGCACTGCCCCATTCGGTGGTCTACAACAAGACCCCGGACCAATTCATCATCGATCACCTGCAAGCCCTGCGGCCGGCCACGGCACTGCTGAGCAATGACCTCGGTGCAGCATCGGCCCTGTCCTGGCGCCTGGCGCGGCCGGACGTGACGCTCTACAACACCGTCGGCGAAGTCAAATACGGCCTCACCTACCCGGATGCGACTCATCACAAGGTCGACACCACGCAGGTCCAGGCATGGATGAGCGATGCGCGCAAACAAGGTCCGGTCGGCGTGGTGATGCGCGTTAAAGGTGACGACGAAATCGCCGAAGTTGCACTGCTGCCAGACGACGGCCAGCGCTTTGAACAAGGCAACATCGTGATTCTGATCTTCCCGCAGGTTGCTCCATGATCACCCTGCTCCTGTTACTGACCGCCTGCCTGCTCACGTGCATGGGCCAGGTCTCGCAAAAATTCGCCGTGGAAAGCTGGCGCGACCTGCCGGACGGTTGGGCGCTGAAACTTCGCTCGCCGTGGCTGTGGGCCGCATTGGTGTGCCTGGGCCTGGGCCTGCTGGTGTGGTTGCTGGTGTTGCAGCGCCTGGAAGTCGGTATCGCCTACCCGATGCTCAGCCTGAACTTTGTGCTGGTCACGCTGGTGGCACGTTTTGTCTTTCATGAACCCATCGATGGCCGCCATTGGTTCGGCGTGGCGCTGGTGATTGCAGGTGTTGTGCTGCTGGGGCGTCAGGTATGAGCCGCGTGCGTGGTTTTGCCCTGGCCTTGGCCAGCGTCGGCCTGGTCAGCGCGGCCCAGTTGGGCATGCGCTGGAGCATGACGCGCCTGCCGCTGCCCCACGAATGGCTGAGCACGCCGATCGATCTCGGTGCCCTGGGCGTGGTGATCCTGGCGATCTTCGCCTATGCGCTGTCGATGCTCTGCTGGCTCGGCGCGCTCAAGCACCTGCCCCTGGGCCGTGCCTATTCATTGCTGAGCATCAGCTACGCCCTGGTGTACCTGCTGGCGGCCAGCCTGCCGGTGTTCAACGAACAGTTTTCGCTTTCAAAAACCCTGGGGGTGGCGCTGGTCATCCTCGGAGTTCTGGTTATCAACTCCCACCGTGCTAGCCCCGCAAGCTCCAGGAATGCCCCATGAAAATCAGTGTATTTGGTAGTGGTTACGTCGGTCTGGTGCAGGCCACCGTATTGGCCGAAGTCGGTCACGATGTCATCTGCATGGACGTCGACAAGAACAAGGTCGAGTCGTTGCAAAAGGGCCATGTAACCATCTTTGAGCCGGGGCTGGCGGCGATGGTCAAGGAAAACCTGGAAAGCGGGCGGCTGCACTTTACCCATGACGAAAAACTCGCGGTCGAACACGGCGAAGTGTTGTTTATCGCCGTGGGCACGCCCTCGGACGAAGACGGCTCGGCGGACTTGAAATACGTGCTGTCGGTGGGCGATGCCGTGGCCCGTCACCGTGTCGACCCAGTGATCCTGGTGGAAAAATCCACTGTGCCCGTCGGCACCGGCGACACCCTGCGTGCGCACATTGAGAAAGCCCTGCACCTCGCTGGCCGGCACCTGGAATTCGATATTGTCTCCAACCCGGAATTCCTCAAGGAAGGCTCGGCAGTGGCCGACTGCCGCCGCCCGGACCGCATCGTCATCGGCTGCGAGCGCGAAGAAGTGCGCGAGGTCATGCGCGACCTGTACGCGCCGTTCAACCGCAACCATGACCGCATCATCTTCATGGACCTGCGCAGCGCCGAGCTGACCAAGTACGCCGCCAACTGCATGCTGGCCACCAAGATCAGCTTTATCAACCAGATCGCCGAACTGGCCGAACACCTGGGGGCCGACATCGAAGCCGTGCGCCTGGGCATCGGCGCCGACTCGCGCATCGGCTACCACTTCATCTACCCGGGCTGCGGCTACGGCGGCTCGTGCTTCCCCAAAGACATGCGTGCCCTGATCCACAGCGCCAAGGAAGCCAATTGCTCCAGCGACCTGTTGGAAGCCGTGGAAGCGATCAACCAGCGCCAGAAGAGCAAGCTGTTCGAACGCGTCAATGCATTCTTCAAAGGCAACCTCAAGGGCAAGACCTTTGCCATCTGGGGCCTGGCGTTCAAACCCAACACCGACGACATGCGGGACGCGCCCAGCCGTGTGCTGATGGAAGCCCTGTGGGCCGCCGGTGCCAACGTGCGTGCATTCGACCCGGAAGCCATGCAGGAAACCCAGCGCATCTACGGCGACGACCCGCGCTTGATGCTGATGGGCACACCGGAGTCCACCCTCAGCGGCGCCGACGCGTTGATCGTCTGCACCGAATGGCAGCAATTCAAGGCGCCGGACTTTGATTTGATCCTCCAGCGCCTGAAAACCCCGGTGATCTTCGACGGCCGTAACCTCTACGACAGCGAGCGCCTTGCGCGCAAAGGCTTCCAATACTTCCCGATCGGCCGTGGCGACTCCTGCCAATTGCCGATTCCCCAGCAACAGTGGGTGCCGCAGGTTGTGGAAGCCTGATACGTGAACAAAGCCCAACCGCCCTTGATGAGTGCCCTGATCCGCCGACAGTCCCTGGTGCTTGGGTTGTTGGCGCTGCTGTTGTTTATCGCCGGCAACTGGCACCAGGCGATCATCGGGTTTGACTCGCGCTTTGTGCTATTTGCCCAGGAAATGCTGCGCCATGGGCCGAGCTTTTTCCCGACGACCTATGGCCAGCCGTACGCCGATTACCTGGCCACCTCGACGTTGTTGACCTGGCTGTTGTCCCTGCCCTTGGGCCAGGTCACCAGCTTTACCGCGTGGTTGCCGACGGCCATCGCCTCGGCGCTGATTGTGATCCTGGTGTACCGCCTTACGGCGCCCTACTCCACACGCTGGGGCCTGTTGAGCGTGGCGATGTTGGCGCTCAGCAGCACCTTCATCAGCGAAACCCGCGCCGTGTCCCTGGACCAGATGCTCGCCGCCGTGGCCCTGGCGGTGTTCTACCTGGGCTACGCCCACGATCACTTCGGCGCGGGCAAACGCCTGCACCTTGTGTATCTGTTGCTGATTGTCGGTTTTTCGATCCGCGGGCCGATTGGCCTGGTGATCCCCACGGGCGTGCTGTGCAGTTACTACCTGCTCAACCGCCAATGGCGCCAGTTGTTCAGCTTTGGCCCATTGGCCCTGGCATTGCTGGTGGCGTGCGTCGGCCTGCTGTTGCTGTTGGCCAAGCTCAGTGGCGGCGAAGTATTCATGCAGGACGTGATCCGCATGCAGTTCCTGGGGCGCATGGACGGCAGCGAAGGCTCCAGCGGCGTGCTGTATTACTTCACCAGTTCCATGGGCAATTACGCCCTGGCCTACCCGGTGGCGCTGCTGGTACTGCTGGCGCTGGCCGTCGGCGGCAAACGCACACCGGACCCGGCGTTGCGACTGGTGCTGTATTGCGCGGCGGCGGGTTTGCTGGTGATGCTCGGTCTGTCGATTCCCCAGGCGAAAAAAGCCCGTTATGTGCTGCCGATGTTGCCGATGGCGGCGATCATTGCGGCGTACCCGTTCCAGGTCACCCAGGGGCGTTTGTTTGCGCTGTTGCGCAGCCTGATACTGGGCCTCTGGACTGTGTTGCCGGCGCTGCTGGTGGTCGGTCTGGTAGTGGTACGCCGCCGTTACCCGGATGCTGTCGGCAACCTGGGCGTGATGTTTGGCGTGCTCGGTGCGCTTCAGGTCCTGGCGCTGCTGGCGTGGTTGAAACCGCACCTGCGCACAGGCGGTCCGGCACTGGCCGCGGTATTGGCGTTATGGACAACCTACATCGTGGTGGTCGAACCGCTGGAACGCAGCCTGTACGACACGCGTACCTTCAGCCTGGCGGTCAAGGCGCGGATTTCCCAGGACCCGGCACCTGTGGTGCTGCACGGGCTGGGGAAAGACGCCAAGGCAATCAAGCTGATGGTCAACCTCGATTGCGACCGGGTGCCGCTGTTCACCCAGTCGAGCAGCGACCTCACACCTTTACAGGCTCCGGCGTGGCTGGTGATGAGTGCGGCGGATTTTGAAGGCTTGCAAGAGCCACGCTTGCGCGCCCTCACGCCGACCGTCAGCGGCGAATTCGACAAGAACCCCTACGTGCTGCTACACCTGAGCAACCCCCCACAACCGTGATCCTGCCGGCTTCGGCCGGTATTCCCGCGAAAGCTCCTACGCAGCTATGCGTAAAGGCTGGTGCCGTTTCCCTTTCCCGCTCCTGAATTCAAAATGTAAACTCGCTTGCCAGTTACGGTAACTATTTACTACCCCTTGGTTGAAGGGAACAGGACAAGGACGTTGTAACCCGCGACCTACATCGCCGTTACATCCATGAAAGGACTCTGCCGTGCCCACTGAATCATTCCCCGATACCCCCTCAACGCCTGCGCGTGAGCAGGTCCATGTCAGCTATGTGCCGATGCCGAGCCTGGACCGGCTGATGGGCCTGCGTGATGCCCTCGTCGCGCTGAAAGGTCCGCTGTCCAACGACCCCAGGGTGCGCGAGAGCCTGCAACGCCGGCTGTTAAGCGAAGAGCATTCCAAACGCATACTCGGCAGCGCGAGCCCGCAACCGTCGGTTCACCCTAGCGCTTGAATTCATTTTTTTTGCATTTAACCTGCATTAATCTGCATTGGCGTGGCGCAATCCAGGTCGGCACACTATGTACGTTCCTTCCCCCAATGTTGGAACTTTCCAAAGGCTTAACCGGAATGCCCGGCAGGCCTTTTTTTTTGCCCGCTGTTTCAGGACCTTTTTAATGCTCGCTCGCTGGTTACCCACTGCCATCAATACCCGTCCCGCCGAATGGAGTCGTGCCGCCATCGGCATGGCCTTGGGCACGCTGCTCAGTGTGTGGGTGTGCGGCCAAGTATTCGGTATGGATGTCGCCCTGCATTTGCTCGGCCCCCTGGGCGCGTCGGCGGTCTTGCTGTTTGCAGTGTCGTCCGGCGCGCTGGCGCAACCGTGGTCAATCATCGGCAGTTACCTGTGCGCTGGGGTGGTCGCCTTGTTGGTCGCGCGGGTACTGGGCCGGACGTTGGGCAGTGCCTGCCTGGCGGCGGGCATGACCGTCATCCTGATCTGCTGGCTGCGCTGCCTGCATCCACCGGCCGGCGGGCTGGCGATGACCCTGGTACTGGCGGACCCTGCATCCATCGCCCTTGGCTGGCAGGAACTGGCCCCGGTCATGCTCGGCGCCGCAGCGCTGCTCGCCTGCGCACTGGCCTACAACAATGCCACCCGCATGCGTTACCCCAAGGGGCAAGTGGCACCACCCGCCGCAGTGCTGGGCAACACACCCGTGGTGACCGACCCGGCAATCACCGCTGCCGACCTCAAGCTGGCCCTGGCGGAAATGGAGCAGTTCTACGATGTGCAGCCGACCGAGCTGGAACAACTGATCCACGCGGCGGAAGGCCATGCGCGGCGCCGTAGCATTGGCGATGTGCTCGCCAGTCGCGTGGCCTGAGCGGCGTCGTTCGTGCGACGAGCGGCGTATTGCACCTGACCTGGCAGCGGCTGGAGTCATTACAGCACTTGAAGTTTTCTGCTGTTCACCACGCTGTCTGGGCACCGCTGTACCAGTAACGAAGACCACCTGAAAAAAGCCGGTGCGGCGGTGCGCCACGTTAACTACCCTGACATGCAGCATGGGTTTATCAATTACCCGGCCCAGCACGCCGCGGCGCGCAAAGCCATACAGCTGTGCGTTGAGGCCCTGGCCGGATATTTTCAGGCGCAGCCCGCAGGCCGGGCGTGAACCTGCATAAATGCAACAACGACCTGCATGATTCCACGTTGTACTGGGCAAATTTGCACTGGTAGGATCGCGAGAAGGTTCGCCCGCGAACATCTTGATAAAGACAATAAAAGCAGGGAGTTAGAGATGACTGCTCAGGTTTCATCGCAAGCAAGCCACGCAGCAATTCATCCGCAAGACGTATTGGTCGAAGTCCGCAACCATATCGGCCACCTCACCCTCAACCGCCCCGCCGGGTTGAATGCCATCACCCTGGACATGGTCCGCAGCCTGACCCACCAGTTGCACGCCTGGGCGGATGACCCCGCAGTCTACGCCGTGGTCCTGCGCGGAGCGGGTGACAAAGCCTTCTGCGCCGGCGGTGACATCCGTTCCCTGTATGACAGCTTCAAGCAAGGCGATACCTTGCACGAAGACTTCTTCGTCGAGGAATACGCCCTCGACCTCGCTATTCACCACTACCGTAAACCGGTCCTCGCGCTGATGGACGGCTTTGTCCTGGGCGGCGGCATGGGCCTGGTGCAAGGCGCCGACCTGCGCGTGGTCACCGAGCGCAGCCGCCTGGCGATGCCGGAAGTGGCCATCGGTTACTTCCCGGACGTTGGCGGCAGCTACTTCCTGCCACGCATTCCCGGCGAGCTGGGGATTTACCTGGGGGTTACCGGCGTGCAGATTCGTGCCGCCGATGCGTTGTACTGTGGTTTGGCGGACTGGTACCTGGACAGTGCCAGGCTGACCGAGCTGGATCACAAGCTCGATCACCTGCAGTGGCACGAGTCGGCCCTCAAGGATCTGCAAGGCGTACTGGCCAAGCTCGGCGTACAGCAATTGCCCGACGCCCCGCTGGCACGCTTGCGCCCGGCCATCGACCACTTCTTCGCTTTGCCGGACGTCCCGAGCATCGTCGAACAACTGCAGCAAGTCACCGTAGCCGATAGCCATGAGTGGGCGCTGGCCACCGTCGGCCTGATGCAAACCCGTTCGCCACTGGCCATGGCCGTGACCCTCGAGATGTTGCGCCGTGGCCGGCGCCTGC
Organism: Pseudomonas sp. RP-B7; assembly: GCF_059803535.1. NCBI lineage: Bacteria > Pseudomonadati > Pseudomonadota > Gammaproteobacteria > Pseudomonadales > Pseudomonadaceae > Pseudomonas > Pseudomonas sp. RP-B7. The sequence goes on along the minus strand of NZ_JAPFHC010000003.1, from coordinate 252,574 downwards.
CGCTGGAGCAATGCTTCGCCCTGGAGCTGCACCTGGACCGGCAATGGTTTGAGCGCGGCGACCTGATTGAAGGCGTGCGTGCGTTGATCATCGATAAAGACAAAGCCCCACGCTGGAACCCGCCGACGCTTCAGGCATTGGACGCCAGCCACGTCGATAGCTTCTTCCAACACTTCAAGCACGTTGCGAGATAAGTCATGCAAGACATTGAATACACAGAAGAACAAGTGATGATTCGCGACATGGCTCGCGATTTCGCCCGGGGTGAAATCGCCCCCCATGCCCAGGCCTGGGAAAAAGCCGGCTGGATCGACGATGCACTGGTCGCCAAGATGGGTGAGCTGGGCCTGTTGGGCATGGTGGTCCCCGAGGAATGGGGGGGCACCTATGTGGATTACGTGGCTTACGCCCTGGCTGTCGAAGAGATTTCCGCCGGTGACGGCGCCACTGGCGCACTGATGAGTATCCATAATTCAGTGGGTTGCGGGCCGATCCTCAACTACGGCACAGCTGAACAGAAACAAACCTGGCTGGCCGACCTCGCCAGCGGCCAGGCGATTGGTTGCTTCTGCCTGACCGAGCCCCAGGCCGGTTCCGAAGCACATAACCTGCGCACCCGTGCCGAACTGCGTGACGATCAGTGGGTGATCAGTGGTGCCAAGCAATTCGTCAGCAACGGCAAACGCGCCAAGCTGGCCATCGTGTTTGCCGTGACCGATCCCGACCTCGGCAAAAAGGGCATCTCGGCGTTCCTGGTACCCACCGACACCCCCGGTTTTGTGGTCGACCGCACTGAACACAAGATGGGCATTCGTGCCTCGGACACCTGCGCCGTCACCCTGAACCAATGCACGGTGCCTGCGGCCAACCTGCTGGGCGAGCGCGGCAAAGGCCTGGCCATCGCCCTGTCCAACCTCGAAGGTGGCCGCATCGGTATCGCCGCCCAGGCCCTGGGCATCGCCCGCGCGGCGTTTGAAGCGGCGCTGGCTTATGCCCGGGATCGTGTGCAGTTCGACAAGGCGATCATCGAGCACCAGAGCGTGGCCAACCTGCTGGCGGATATGCAAACCCGCCTGAATGCCGCGCGCCTGCTGATCCTGCACGCCGCACGGTTGCGCAGTGCCGGCAAGCCATGCCTGTCCGAAGCGTCCCAGGCCAAGCTGTTTGCTTCGGAAATGGCGGAGAAAGTCTGCTCGTCAGCGATGCAGATCCATGGTGGGTATGGGTATCTGGAGGATTACCCGGTGGAGCGTTACTACCGGGATGCGCGGATCACCCAGATTTACGAGGGGACCAGCGAGATCCAGCGGATGGTGATTGCCCGTGAACTCAGGCACTACCAACTCTGACTGACACACTGCAAAACAGTGTGGGAGCGGGCTTGCTCGCGAATGCGGTGGATCAGTTGAAATACCCGTGACTGACACACCGCATTCGCGAGCAAGCCCGCTCCCACATAAGCCGCTCCCACCCGTTGGGAGATCGAATTACCTGTCTTTGAACTGCGGGGCACGCTTGGCCACGAACGCGGCCATGCCTTCTTTCTGATCCTGGGTCGCAAACGCGGCATGGAACACCCGGCGCTCAAAGCGCACGCCTTCGGACAGGCTCACTTCAAACGCGCGGTTCACACTTTCCTTGACCATCATGCTGATCGGCACCGACTTGCCGGCAATCAGCGTGGCGACTTTCAGCGCCTCTTCCAGCAACTCATCAGCCGGTACGATCCGCGCCACGATCCCGCAGCGCTCGGCTTCCACCGCATCGATAAAACGCCCGGTCAGGCACATTTCCATGGCCTTGGCCTTGCCCACCGCGCGGGTCAGGCGCTGGGTACCGCCCATGCCCGGCAGCACACCGAGGTTGATTTCCGGCTGGCCGAACTTGGCGCCATCGCCGGCCAGGATAAAGTCGCACATCAGCGCCAGCTCGCAGCCGCCGCCCAGGGCAAAGCCGTTGACCGCTGCGATGATCGGCTTGCGGCGGTTGGCCACGCGATCGCTGTCGCTGAACAAATCGTCGAGATAGATCTGCGGGTAGGTCAGCTCGGCCATTTCCTTGATGTCGGCGCCGGCGGCGAAGGCTTTTTTCGAGCCGGTCAGCACGATGCAGCCGATGTCAGGGTTGGCTTCCAGGCCATCGAGCGCCTGGTTCAATTCGCTGACCAGTTGTGCATTCAGCGCGTTCAGGGCTTGGGGGCGATTGAGGGTGATCAGCCCGACGCGGCCCTGGACGTCAAGCAAAATGGTTTCGTAACTCATGTGGCGGCTCCTTAGAGATTGCGTGAGATGACCATGCGTTGAATATCGCTGGTGCCTTCGTAGATCTGGCAGACCCGCACATCGCGGTAGATCCGCTCCAGGGGAAAGTCGCTCAGGTAACCGTAACCACCGAGGGTTTGCAAGGCGGCGGAGCAGACTTTCTCGGCCATTTCCGAAGCGAACAACTTGGCCATCGAGGCTTCTACCAGCGCGGGCTTGCCGCTGTCACGCAGGGCGGCGGCGTAATGCACCATTTGCCGGGCCACCGCAATTTGCGTGGCCATATCCGCCAGGCGAAACGCCACGGCCTGGTGCTCGATCAGCGCCTTGCCGAAGCTTTCGCGCTCACGCGCATAGTCACGTGCCGCTTCAAAGGCCGCGCGGGCCATGCCCACCGATTGCGAAGCGATGCCGACGCGCCCGCCTTCCAGGTTGGCCAGGGCGATCTTGTAGCCCTCGCCCTCCTCGCCCAGACGGTTAGCGACCGGTACCTTCACGTCTTCAAACAGGATCTGACAGGTGTCCGACGCGTGCTGGCCGAGCTTGTCCTCGACCCGCGCCACGGTGTAGCCGGGCGAATCCGTCGGCACGATAAACGCACTGATGCCACGTTTGCCCGCCGCGGGGTCGGTGACTGCAAACACAATCACGATCCCGGCGTTTTGCCCGGAGGTGATGAACTGTTTGCAGCCGTTCAGTACATAGTGGTCGCCTTCCAGGCGCGCACGGGTTTTCAGGCTGCTGGCATCGGAGCCGGCCTGGGGTTCGGTCAACGCGAACGCGCCGAGCATGGCACCGCTGGCCAGGGGCTTGAGGTATTGCACTTTCTGCTGATCGTTGCCGAACTTGAGGATCGGCACGCAACCGACCGAGTTGTGCACGCTCATGATGGTCGAGCAGGCACCGTCGCCGGCGGCGATCTCTTCCAGGGCCATGGCGTAGGCCAGGTAGCCGGTGTCGCAACCGCCCCACTGCTCCGGCACCAACATGCCGAAAAAACCCAGCTCGGCCATTTCACCGATGGCTTCCTTGGGGAAACGGTGGTCGCGGTCCCATTCGGCGGCGAAGGGTTTCAGGCGCTCCTGGGCAAATTGCCGGGCAGCTTCGCTGATTTGCAGTTGTTCGTCATCTGGCAACATGGTGAGTCCTTAATACAGGCATTCGACGGCCATGGCCGTGGCTTCACCACCGCCGATGCAGATCGCGGCAACGCCACGCTTGAGGTTGTTCTGGCGTAGCGCCGACAGCAGCGTCACCAGGATGCGCGCACCGGACGCGCCAATCGGATGGCCCAGGGCGCAGGCGCCGCCATGGATATTGACCTTGGCGTGGGGGATTTCCAGCTTGCTCATGGTCACCAGGCTGACCACGGCGAAGGCTTCGTTGATCTCGAACAGATCGACGTCAGCCAGGTTCCAGCCGGTCTTGCTCATCAACGTACGGATCGCTCCCACTGGTGCCACCGGAAACAGCCCTGGCTCATCGGCAAACGCCGCGTGGCCGTGGATCACCGCCAGCGGCTTCAAGCCGCGTTTTTGGGCCTCGGACTGGCGCATCAGCAGCAACGCCGCCGCCCCATCGGAAATCGAGCTGGAGTTGGCGGCCGTCACAGTGCCTCCCTCACGGAACGCCGGTTTCAGGCTGGCGATCTTGTCAGGCTTGGCTTTCGGTGGTTGCTCGTCATGCAACACCGTCACTTGTTCCTTGCCGACGGTGACCTGCACCGGGACGATCTCGGCGGCAAATTTGCCATGGGCGATGGCTTCCTGCGCACGGGTCAGGGAGGCAATCGCGAACGCGTCCTGGGCTTCACGGCTGAAACCGTTGTGCATCGCACAGTCCTCGGCGAACGTGCCCATCAGGCGGCCCTTGTCGTAGGCGTCTTCCAAGCCGTCGAGGAACATATGGTCGAGCACGCGGCCGTGGCCCATGCGGTAGCCGCTGCGCGCACGATCGAGCAGGTACGGCGCGTTGGACATGCTTTCCATGCCCCCGGCGATCGCCACCGCAATGCTGCCGGCCAGCAGCGAGTCATGGGCGAGAATCGCCGCTTCCATGCCCGAGCCGCACATCTTGTTGAGGGTGGTGCAGCGCGTCGACTTGTCCAGGCCTGCGCCCAACGCCGCCTGGCGTGCCGGTGCCTGGCCGAGGCCCGCCGGGAGCACGCAGCCGAACAGCACTTCATCTACGGCGTCACTGGCAATGCCTGCGCGCTCAACTGCCGCACGAATTGCCGCCGCGCCCAGTTGCGGCGCGGTCAGGTTCTTGAGTTCGCCCTGGAAGCCGCCCATGGGCGTGCGCACGGCGCTGACAATTACGATGGGATCAGTCATGGTCATTCGCTCCTTACTTGGCCGCCATGCGCAAGGCACCGTCGAGACGGATCACCTCGCCATTGAGCATGCTGTTTTCAATGATGTGCCGCACCAACGCGGCGTATTCGGCCGGTTTGCCCAGGCGTGGCGGGAATGGCACGCCAGCGGCCAGGGAGTCGCGTACTTCCGGGGTCATGCCGGCCATCATCGGCGTTTCGAAGATGCCTGGTGCGATGGTCATCACACGGATGCCAAAGCGCGCCAGTTCGCGGGCGGCGGGCAGCGTCAGGCTGGCGATGGCGCCTTTGGAGGCAGAATACGCCGCCTGGCCGATCTGCCCGTCGAACGCGGCCACCGATGCGGTGTTGATGATCACGCCGCGCTCGCCGTCGGTATTCGCTTCGGTCTCGGCGATGGCCGCTGCTGCCAGGCGCAACAGGTTGAAGCTGCCGATCAGGTTGACATTGATCACCTGGGCAAAGCTGGCCAGGGCATGGGGGCCGTTCTTGCCGAGAATTTTCTCGCCACGCACCACACCGGCGCAGTTGACCAGGCCGTGCAAGCCACCAAACGCGGTCACGGCAGCCTGCACCGCGGCCTCGGCGGCCGCTTCCTGGCTGATGTCCGCCACGGCGGCGCGGGCGTTGTCCCCCAGTTGCTTGGCCTTGGCCGCGACGGCCTCGGCATTGAGGTCCACCAGCATGACTTTGGCGCCAGCGGCAACCAGCATCTCGGCCGTGGCCGCGCCAAGGCCCGAAGCACCGCCGCTGATCAGGAATACCTTGTTTTCAATCTGCATCATCGTGTCCTTAAAAGTGGATCAGGCAACCGCCGCTTTGGCGATCTCCTGGTTACGCAAGATAAAACGCTGCAACTTGCCGCTCGGGGTCTTGGGCAGGTCGCTGACAAATTCGATTTCCCGTGGATAGGCATGTGCGGCCAGGCGCTTGCGCACATGCTGGCGCAGCTCTTCGGCGAGCTCCGGGGTGGCGCGGTATTGGCTGTTGATCACCACGAAGGCCTTGACCAGTTCGGTGCGCTCCGGGTCCGGCTTGCCGACCACCGCGGCTTCGATCACAGCCGGGTGCTCGACCAACGCGCTTTCCACATCAAACGGGCCAACGCGGTAACCGGAGGTGGTGATCACGTCGTCACTGCGCCCGACAAAGCTGATGCTGCCATTGGGGTTCAATTCCACGGTGTCGCCGCTCAGGTAGTACTTGCCGACAAACGCCTTGGTCTTCACGCCGTCATAGCCGCCGAACCAGCACATCGGCGACTGTTCGCGGTCGATGGCGAGGATGCCGGGCTGGCCGGCGGGCAACTCCTGATAATCATCGTCCAGCACCACGATACGGTGGCCCGGCGAGGCAAATCCGGCCGAGCCGACATGCACCGGGTGTTCCAGGCCATGGTGATTGCACAGCACCATGCCCAGTTCGGTCTGGCCATAGTGGTCGTGGATGGTCACGCCGAGCTGGTCGGCAAACCAGCGGATCACTTCCGGGTTGAGCGGTTCGCCGGCGCTGCTGACGATGCGCAGCTTGCCCTTGATTGCGCGCGCGAACTGCTCACCGCCGGCGATCAACAGGCGGTAGGCGGTGGGCGAGCCGGTCAGGTTGGTGATCCCGTATTTGTTGATCACCCGGCAGGTGCTTTCCAGGGTGAAGGGGCCATCGTAGAAGGTAATCGGGTGGCCCATGGACAGCGGCCCGGTCACGCCGAAATAGATGCCGTAGGCCCAGCCCGGGTCGGCGACGTTCCAGAACGCGTCCTCGGGGCGCAGGTCCACGGCGTCGCGGGTGTAGCTCTGGAATGCCACGATGGCCTTGAGTGGCACAGACAACGCTTTGGATGGGCCGGTCGTGCCGGAGGTGAACATCAGCAGGAAGGGATCGTCCGCGCCCAGTAACACCGGTTCGCACACGTTGGAGTAGTTGGGCAATTCGGCCCAGAAACTGAAGTCACCGCGCACCAGGCCTTCGCCCTTGGCGCCGCTGACCGTGACGATGGTCGGGCAGCCGTCGACTTCCGTCAGCTTGGGCCGGTTTACCGCATCGGTGACCACCAAGGCAGCGCCGGAGCTGTTCAGGCGGTGCTCGATGGCCTTGGGCCCGAAGGCAGTAAACAGCGGTTGATAGACCGCACCGATGCGCCACGTCGCGAACACCACCACCAGCAGTTCCGCCGTGCGCGGCAACAGCCCCGCCACCTTGTCGCCGCGCTTGACGCCCTGGGCCAGCAAAAAGTTGGCGAAGCGTGCGGCCTGGTCCTGCAAGTCGGTAAAGGTCGACGTAGCGCTGCGCCCGTCCTTGCCTTCCCAGAACAACGCGATGCGCCCCGGCAATGCGTGGCGGTCGCAACATTCGACGCAGGCATTGAGGCCTTGCAGGTTGCCGGCGAGTGCGGCGTCAACGGTGTGCTGGTAGTCAAACCCGGTGGTGGCAGCCAAATAGTCACGCATCGCTTCAAATCCTTCTGCATTGTTATTTTAAGGACGTAAACCGTGGAAATAGTCGCTCCAGAGCGCTGCAGCAGCAATGGTCAAAGCTTTCAAGTTGGCTGACTGCTTTGGCCAATCATCGATCGCGCTGATCGACCGGTCAGCCCAAGCGATTGGACGGCCCTGGCGCAAGCTTCTAACCTGAGGGCCTGCGCCACCAAAGAAGTCCCCCTGCCGATGATCGTCCGTCCCAAGCCCAACTTGCTGGGTATCCTGTTCTCCCTCAAGGGTTCGATTGCCAAGCGCATTGCCTTGCGCAGCCTGCTGGTGACGCTGCTCGCGTCGGTGATCGTGCTGGTCGAGACGTGGCACCCGGCGTATTTCTCCAAGGTCAACGCCACCCCCTTCACTTTGCTGGGGTTGTCGTTGTCGATCTTCATGAGTTTTCGCAACAACGCCTGCTACGACCGTTGGTGGGAAGGTCGCAAGCAGTTGGGGCAGATGATCATTGATGTGCGCTCACTGATCCGTGAAACCCAAGTACTCGGCGATTCGCCAGAGCGCACCGGGCTGTTGCGCGGTTTGTGCGGGTTTGCCCATGGTTTGATCGCGCGTTTGCGCCACGAAGACGAAGCCCGGGCGATCACGCCCTGGATCGGCGTAGACGCAGCGCACCCGAACCTGCCCGACAACGTGCTGCAGCAACTCGGCGCGCGCTTTTCCCGACTGTGCGAGCAAGGCGTGATCAGCGAGTGGCGCTACACCCAACTGGAAACCCGACTGGTCAGCCTGAGCCAGGTGCAGGCGTCGTGCGAACGGATCAAGAGTACGCCGCTGCCCTTCCCCTACACGTTGTTGCTGCACCGCACCATCTACCTGTTCTGCATTTTGCTGCCGTTCGCCATGGCCGAGCCGCTGGGCTGGTTGACGCCAGTGTTCACCGCCATCGTCAGCTACACCTTCTTTGGCCTCGACGAAATTGGCGATGACCTCGAAGACCCGTTCGGCTTCGACGAAAACGACCTGCCGTGCAATGCCATCGTGCGCAACCTGGAGCGCGAACTGCGCGCCGCCCTCGGCGAAAGCGACTTGCCGCCCGCCCTGGAACCTGTGGAGTACGTGCTGACCTGATGCCGGTTTGACACTCGCGTTGGTCTGACCGAAGCTGACGGCTTTGTAATACTTTTCGGACGCCTGCATGTCTAAGTCACGCCGTTACGCCATCGTCGGCCTGTGCGCCCTGCTGTTTTTTGTATTGCTCGCCTGGTATTTCTCCCGCTCCACCCAGGTGGCCGTGCCGCCGGCGATTGCCCATGGTTATTCAAAAGCCCTTAAACAGGCGCATAACGGCGAGCCTGGCGCGGCCCGCGTGCTTTACCAGCAATTGGCGCGGCCGGACCTGTCGCCTGAACGACGTGCCGCGCTGCACGCCGAACTGCCCAATTACCCCAGCCCGCAAGCCTTGAAACTGGCTGACAAGGACCTGGCCAGCGATTCCCCGCTGGTACGCGAGGCCGCGATCCACAGCATCGTCGGCCTGGTGCCCAGCGGCCAGCGCACACTGCTGCTTGGCCCGGCGCTGGACGACCCGCAGCAAAGCGTGCGCTTTGCCGCCGCCAATGCCCTGCTCGGCCTGTCGCCCGACACCCTGGGCCTGTACTTCGGCCCGTTGCAGCAAGTGCTGGACGAATTCGTCAAATACCTCAAGGCCCAGCCCGAATCTGCCGAGGGCTGGATTCAACTGGCGCGCCTGTACATCCACAGCGCCCTGCTGCCGGACGCGCAAAATGCCCTGGAGCAAGCCATGCGCTTGCAGCCCGACAACCTGCAAGCCGTGGTCGCACAGATCGAATTGCTGGATAAACAGGGCAAAAGTGAAGAGTCGCGCCAATTGCTGGCACGGCAACTGGCGGCGCACCCGGAATCTGCCTACCTGCAACACGCCCTCGGCCTGTGGCTGCTGCACCATGGTGAGCGTGCCTATGCCCTGCTCGGCCTGTCCAAGGCGGTAGAGCTGGAACCGGACAATCAGGATTACCGCTACGACCTGGCCACCACCCTGCACGCCCAGAACGAACTGGAAGCCGCGCAACGTCAGTTGGAAGAAATCGTCCAGCGTCACCCTGCCAATCGCAAGGCCCGTGTGCTGCTGGTCAACTATTGGAAGGAAAGCGGCCAACTGCAGAACGTACAGGTGTTGCTCGCCCAGCTCGAACAACAAAACCCGGACGATCCGGCCTTGCAGCAAGGCTTGTAGCCGCACTGCAAAAACTTGTAAAAACCCACGCAACTTGTACAAATATCAGAATACGTTGAACGGTCACAGGCCACTACGGTCAAGTAAATATGGCGCGCCCAAGGCGGTGCGCTCCTCTATTTGTATGTGATCCGAGGGCAATTCTTGTCTACATCCAACGAGCTGTTCAGTGAAAAGGCGGCCATCGGCATCGAAGGTCTTGACGACATTCTTTGCGGTGGGCTCTCGCGTAGCCATCTGTTCCTGCTGGAAGGTGAACCCGGCACTGGTAAAACCACCGTCGCCCTGCATTTTTTGCAGGCCGGTGCGAAAAACGGCGAAACGTCTCTGTACATCACCTTGTCCGAAACCGAGCGCGAGTTGCGCCAGGGCGCCAAGTCCCACGGTTGGGACCTGGATGACAACATCAATATCTTCGAATTGACTCCACCCGAAAGCCTGCTCAACGCCGACCACCAGCAAAGCCTGCTGTACTCCTCCGACCTGGAGCTGGGCGAGGCCACCCGGCAGATCTTCGAGGTGGTCGAACGGGTCAAGCCGTCCCGCGTGGTCATCGACAGCCTGTCGGAGATCCGCCTGCTCGCGCAAAGCTCGCTGCGCTATCGCCGGCAGATCCTGGCGATCAAGCATTACTTCGTGCGCTATGACGCCACGGTGCTACTGCTGGACGACCTGACCACCGAATCCCTCGACAAGACCGTGCACAGCGTCGCCCACGGAGTGATCCGCCTGGAAGAACTGACGCCCAACTACGGCGCGGAACGGCGCCGGGTACGGGTGGTGAAGTACCGGGGGCAGAAATACCGCGGCGGCTTCCACGACTTCACCATCCTGCAGGACGGCGTGCATGTGTTCCCGCGCCTGGTCGCGGCCGAACACCGTGGCGGCTACAACCGCCAGACCCTGACCAGCGGCATCAAGGAGCTGGATTCGTTGCTCGGCGGCGGTATCGAGACCGGCTCCAGCAGCCTGATCCTCGGCCCGGCGGGTACGGGCAAGTCACTGATCTCGATGATCTTCGCGGCCGCTGCGGTGGCCCGTGGCGAGAAAGCCGCACTGTTTATCTTCGATGAAGAACTGGGGTTGTTGTTCGAGCGCATGAAAAACATGGGCATCGACCTCCAAGCGCTGCAAGCCACTGGCAACCTGCTGATTGAACAGGTCGACGCCGCCGAACTGTCCCCAGGCGAGTTCTCCCACCGGGTGCGCCGCGCCGTCGACGACAGCGGAATCAAGACCGTGGTGATCGACAGCATCAACGGCTACCAGGCCGCGATGCCGGAAGAGAACGCGCTGATCCTGCACATGCACGAGCTGCTGCTGTACCTCAACCGCCGTGGCGCAGCGACCTTCATGACCGTTGCGCAACACGGGCTGGTGGGCGACATGCAGGCGCCGGTGGACATCACTTACCTGGCCGACACCGTGATTTTGTTGCGCTACTTCGAAGCCATCGGTGAAGTGCGCCGCGCCATCTCGATCATCAAAAAACGCACCGGCGCCCATGAATCCACGATCCGCGAATACCGCATCGGCAGTCGAGGCATGACCGTGGGCGAACCGCTGAACAACTTCCAGGGCGTGCTGCGGGGCATTCCGACGTACATGGGCGCCGGTTCGCCACTGCTAAAGGACCTGGGGTAGTGCCGGGCCTGTCACCCCTCTCCGAGCGCGCAATCATCCTTGCGCCAATGGGCCGCGACGGCTCGTTGGCGTTGATGATGCTCAACGAAGCCGGCTACGGCGGCATGGTGGCCAGCGACCTGGGCGCGCTGAGCGCGGCGCTGGAGCAAGGCGCCGGCCTGCTGATCATCGCCGCCGAAGCGCTGCGCGGTGTGGCGTTGGAGCCATTGTTGGAGTACCTGCAACAGCAACCGGCCTGGTCGGACTTGCCCATCGTGTTGCTGACGCACCACGGCGGCAAAGAGCAAATCGGCACCAGGCAACTGAGCGGCTTGCTCGGCAACGTGACGTTCCTGGAGCGACCGTTTCACCCGGTGACCCTGATCAGCCTGGTGAGTACTGCCTTGCGCGGCCGCCGCCGGCAATATGAAGCCCGCGATCGCCTGGTCGACCTGAGCGAAAGCGAGTCACGCCTGCAACGCACCCTGGAAACCCTCGAACAGCAGGTGGAAGAACGCACCGCGCAGCTGCGCCACAACGAAGATGCGTTACGTCAGTCGCAGAAAATGGAAGCGGTCGGCCAACTGACGGGCGGCATCGCCCACGACTTCAACAACATGCTCACCGGCATCATCGGCAGCCTGGAGCTGCTGCGCCGGCGGGTGTCGCGGGGCAAGCTGGACGACCTGGACAGCCTGATCGATTTGGGCGTCACTTCTGCCAACCGCGCGGCTGGCCTGACCCATCGTCTATTAGCGTTTTCGCGGCGCCAATCCCTGGATTCCAAGCCCGTGGAAATCAACCGTTTGGTCACGGCCATGGGCGAGTTGCTGCAACGCAGCATCAACGAAAGCATCGCCCTGGATATGAGCCTCACCGATACACTATGGACCGCCGAAGCCGACCCCAACCAACTGGAGAGCGCCCTGCTCAACCTGGTGATCAACGCACGGGACGCTATGCCCAATGGCGGCAACCTCACTGTCGAAACCAGCAACCGCCACCTCGACAGCGTGTTCACTGCCGCTTACGGCACCTTGAAGCCCGGTGACTACGTGGAACTGAGCGTCAGCGACACGGGCTGTGGCATTCCCGAGAGCGTGATAGGACGGGTCTTCGATCCGTTCTTTACCACCAAGCCAATCGGTCAAGGCACAGGCCTGGGCCTGTCGATGATCTACGGGTTTGCCCGCCAATCCCATGGTCATGTGACGATCCATAGCGTGGTCGGCAAGGGCACCACCGTCAGCTTGTTCCTGCCGCGTTTTGTCGGTGAAATCATCGCGAACCAGACGGCTGATCCGACATTGCTGCCCCTGGCCGTTGCGGGCGAGACGGTGTTGATTGTCGAGGACGACCCGGCTGTGAGAGTACTGGTCAGCGCCGTGCTCAAGGAGTTGGGTTATGGCTTTGTCGAAGCGGGCGACGCTACCACAGCGGTACCGATCATTGAGTCCGATCAGCGTATTGACCTGCTGATCAGCGACGTCGGTTTGCCAGGGATGAACGGGCGCCAGTTGGCAGAGATCGGTCGGCAGCTGCGACCGGAGCTCAAAGTGCTGTTCATTACCGGTTATGCCGAGCATGCGGCGGTGAGAGGAGGTTTTCTTGATCCGGGCATGCAGCTGATCACCAAGCCGTTTACCTTTGATTTGTTGACAGCGAAGGTCCGGGAAATGATCAGAGGGTAAAACGGGGCCTGCCAATGCGCTTAATCGATTCGATCAAAGACCTCTCTTTTCATGGCGGCGTCCAACACTTGGGGCGGATGCCCGCCTTCGATCAGTTCGAATGTACCGTCCGGCTTTATATCAATACCTGAAGCAGTGACGATTACCGTTGACTGGGGTTGCCTGTTGATAATGTCCAGCAGCGGCTGTTGATCTGCGATGGTTTGCTTCAGAGAGCTTGCCAGCCCCTGCGCGCTACGCGCGTTGTCACCGCCGACGAAGATCACTTTGCCGCCATTGGCCAACGATGCATCCAATTGCTTCAACAGCGGCAGCATTGACGGGTCGGCTACGCCACCTTGCAGATGTATCAACGTACGTTTGTGATAGATCCCGTCCTTCAAATCGCTCAGCACTGCCAAGGCGGTGCAATCACTGATCCCTCGTGTGTACAACGTCGAGGTGGCATCCAGGGTGTGTGCTGATTCGGTGACCGGCACGTATATCCGCTCCGACACCGCTGGCGTGGTACTGCCCGGCAGCTGGCCGGTGTTCGGCGTGGACGTATCAAGACGGGTTTCGTACAACTGCTTGGTCGATTGTTCATCCACGCTCGCCTTGCTGGCCCAGCCTTCGTCATGGGTACTGACCCTGAATTCGAGCTTGTCACCGCTGGTACTGTAGGTCCGATAAGGGGTCGCCGGTTTTTTCTGGGTAAACAGTGCTTGCAGGCCATCACTCATGGATTTTTCGGTAGGAAATGTGACGAGACCCAGGTTTGGATCATAAAAAAAGAACTGTTTGCCTTCGCCGTCAAATTTTACGCCCGCCATCATCGAGTGGCCGGGGGAGTCGATCATCAGGGTGGTGGACGTTTCGGCGCGGCTCAGCTCGCCGATCAATTCATGATGTGATATCTGCCGCACGTTGTTGCCAGCATGGAACGTTGTCGGCGTAGTGACCTGTTTTTGTACGTCTTGCAGCGTTTTGGCAAACGTTATGGACGCTGGATGAGTAGGCTTCGCGGCCGCGAGGAACATATTTTCAATCAGCGTCTGAGCTTTACCCTGCTCAAGCGCAGAGGCCATGATTTTTGCCAGTGCAGCACATTGGCCTTGCGACAGCGAACTGACCTGACTGAGGTAAAACCGCTGCGGATTAGGGATGAAGTTCCCTCCCGTCGCCTCGATGATCGACTGAGCCTGCTTGACGCCACTGAACGCATGCTGCACGGCGAGGCGCTCCTGCTGTCGGACCAGGGCGCCAATCTGCGCCGCACTCAGTCCATCGGTGCTTGCCAATTTCATGACCTGCTCAGCGTTCAACTTGGAAGAAAAGCCCTTAACGGAAAAAGGGTCGCCACGGGTGTAGCCGCTGTTGTATTCAGCACTCGAAGTCCCGCTCTTGAACCTCTCTTTGAGCGCCTGGAATTCTTTCCGGATCCGTTTGGATTGCTCGGACAGCGGTACTGCGGCGCCTTGCCAGTTTTCCAGGAGCTCGTCACTGCTCCGTAGCGAAGGCGTAAAGTCATCCAGTGCCGCCCCAAAGGGTTGCCCCGAGATGGGGTCGTAGCCGTACCACTTGCCGTTGTGCAAAACGGCGGTACTCTCGGCAACTGCCCCATTAATCTTGTAAGTGCCCGTCGCCGCAGCGTCGAAATTGCGACTGGCCTTGAACACGTCATAGTGCCCCGCAGCGCCGCGGGCCTGATTCAACGCCGCCTTGACACGGGTTAAACCTGAGCGGCCCGCGGCCGCCACTGCATCTTCGACACCCGGTATCGGGCTTAACGCCCCAATTGCGCCGCGCCCGACAATTCGCCCCACACTCCAGGCCTTGGCTGTCGTGGAGCCTGCGGCATTCAGCACGCGCCCTGCCTGCCCAGCGGCGGACGCGCCCGCGAGAGCAAAGCCAAGCGTGTCGAAGAACAGGTCCTGAATACCTCCGTCTACATTGCCACGGCTGAAGTTGACAATGGCCGAGCGAAGCGGGATCAGGTTCAGCAGAAATTCACGAATCTTTCTAATCGGCGGCACTTCACTTTCAAACGTCGTCAAGCCTCTGCTTTCCCTGACAATCTTCTCGGACACCTGATCGTACATATTGTCCCGAACCAGTTGCGCGATACGAAAGGTCCGGCTGCTGTTGTATGTCTGGGGTACTGCATCCGTGGGCGCTCGCTGGGCAAAGCGTTGCTCGTCTTCGGCTTCGGTCGACACTTTTTCTATATAACGTCGATCTGCCGGAATGTCGGCGTAAGCCTTTACCTTGATCTTGTCATCATCGAGCGGCCTGGGGTGCAATTCGTACCGATATTGGAAGGCGCGATGACCAACCACGAAATCACTTTCAAGATCGGGCCGGCGAGTGATCTTGTGTTGATTGGGATTGACTTCGTAAATGTGCACTTGGCCTTCGTACTCGGCACGGACCAGCAGAGGTTTCAGCTCGTCCGGCTGGCCGCGCCGCCAATACGGTGGGGATGTTGATTGATGATGGATCAGTTCCTCACGATAGACCTCGACCTTGCCATATTCGAGGAACTTACGGTCCTCCAAGGGCAGGTTGGTCAGCAGATGCACAAGGGCGAAAAACTGGCTTATTTGCAGTTGGACCAAATGCGCCTGGACCTTCTCTTCGAACTGTTGGTTGAAGTTGGGCAGCGTCATGGTTTTCGCTTGATTGACGATGTTGGCTATCGGCACGCCTGAATCATTCGACTGCCACCGGGTAGCCACGTATCGAGGGGCGGTGGCGGCTCGGAATGAGTTTCTGGGAGGGATTACTAGAGTTGTATCGAGCAGCCTGCCCTCAATAACCAGGTCCACAATCGAATAGGGGCCAGGCAGATCGTTGTTGCGCGGCACTTGATAAATGCATTTTTTTTCGTAGTCGGTACCTTCACCAAAGTGTTCCTTTAGCCAATCCAGTGCGATCTGTTTACGACTCGGGATGTCGGCACGCTGGATAGCCGAAGCAGTGGTCAGCTCGCTTACGTGCTCATCGAAGGCCGCACGTATGCGCGAGAGTTCCTGGCTGGAGTAATTGTCAGAGGGGCTGGCAGAAATAATCCCCCTGCAGACGGCCCAGTCAATGATTGCGAGGTCCTGGGCATGCTGGGCAACCCTTTGATCCACTCGCGTGACCGGCTCAATATTGTCAAAGGCCATGACCTGGGCGTAGGTCATTGTCGCTACGCTGCCAGGCGCCTGAGCTTCGATACGCGCGACTGCCGTACACAGGCTGACCCAGCTATGGGAGCCGATCACCATCCCTGGCGGCATATCCCGGACCAGAAACTGTGGAGCCTTGCGGGCCAGTAACAGATGAGCCGCAGTGGGCGCCATGGCTTCGCTGGCACGATTGAGGGTCTTGAGATGCTCAGTCAATCCAGCAACGACCGTTGACGGCGATTTGCCCCAGGAGCGGCTATCGTTCAGTTCGAATCCGGCCACCCGGTTGCGCGGTGGCGGTTGCACGGCCCCCAGGACGCTCTCTCGGTCGAGCGAGGCTTGCAGCCCCGCCAGGAGCCAATCGTTATCGCTGCCGGGCGTGGAAACTGCGCCCGCCTTGGAACGCAGCCCACGCCCGAACTCTTGGGCGGCCGGCGAGTTGAGCAAGGCGTTAATGACGCGCGCTGGATCGCCGGCCTCGGCGCTGCTCAATTGCAACTTCGATGTCAGCAAGCCAAACAGCCCACCCTCATCGGGCAGCTCCAGTGTTTGCACGGGGTGGTAGTAGGCCCCAAGCAACTGTTCATGAGACAACGGTTGCGACCAGGACAACGCTCCGCCGTAATTACCAAACGGTTGCGTGGGGAGTGCGGGGCGCTGTGCGTAACTCACCAGGTTACGCAGTTCGCCGAGGCTGGTTGGCAGGTTCCAGCCATGGTCTTGAATAAACCGCTTGAGACTCACCATTTCCCCAGCTTCAAGAGTGTTCAACTGCGCGTAAGCAGAGCCCGGCTCGACCTTCATGAGGGAGATCTGGAGGAGATTGGCGATACGCTCGTTGGACTGTTGAGCCAACTGCTCCTTCGTCATTCCCGGAGGGTTCAGGCGTACCTGTTCCTTGTATAACGCAAGTTGTTCTCTGAGGCCCGCATACACCGCCTGCGTAAAATGCTCTTTGTTTTTACTGTCTGGGGCGATAACCGCTGTGGAGCTTACGCGTTCAGCTTGGGCCTGCAAGGATGTGCCAACCGGAGTCTCAACGGTGCGCTTGGCACGCGAAGCGATGGCGTTTTCCGATGCAGGCATCGCTTGCGGCTGGGCGACGGGCGCAGGCGCGGTCTCTGGCTGGCGTGGCGGGACCGTGAAACGTGCAGCAGGGGGATAATTGGCGATAACCATTCAAGTTTCCTTCGTCAGTTAAGCGCATCGAGCCTTCAGAAGCTGAAGGCACAAATGTCTGAACTGAGTGAAGGGAACTAAGGCCGTGATTCCGCTACCTGTCGCGAGAAAGCATGACCGGGTGTCTCAGAAGAAATACATCACGCCAGTAAGCGCTGGATGTGTTCGTGTAGGGTATCCAGGTCAAACGGCTTGGCCAGGATCGGTGCGTTGCGC
Source organism: Pseudomonas sp. RP-B7 (assembly GCF_059803535.1). Taxonomy (NCBI): domain Bacteria; kingdom Pseudomonadati; phylum Pseudomonadota; class Gammaproteobacteria; order Pseudomonadales; family Pseudomonadaceae; genus Pseudomonas; species Pseudomonas sp. RP-B7. The sequence goes on along the minus strand of NZ_JAPFHC010000003.1, from coordinate 235,437 downwards.
GTAATCGGGCTGTTGCAGTCGAGAATTTCCTGCGGGTAACCGCTGATAAAGATGACCTTCAATTCCGGGCGCAACCTGATCGCCGGCTCGGCGATCTGCACCCCGGAAATCCCGCCGGGCAGACGATAGTCAGTCACCATCAGGTCCAGGTGTGGTTTGCTCGCAAGGATCTCGAACGCCTGCTCCCCATCGATCGCCTTCAACACTCGATAGCCGAGGCCGGCCAGATATTCGCCCAGCACGAACATAATCGATTCGTCGTCTTCGACGATCAGTACAACATCTTGTGCATCTTCACTCATGGGAAGCCTTTGTCCGGTCAATTGCTGCTGTTACGACCATGGGGTCACGCAGAAGGTTGCGTCGAGGTGACGATTGATTTCATGCCGACGCCTCGAGGGGCAGGCACACCCGGAACAGGGCGCCCTCGCCTATCTGGCTCTCGACCTCGATGGTGCCGCCATGGGCCGCAACGATCTGCTCGGAAATAAACAAGCCCAGGCCCAGGCCCGCCGCGACATGGCTGGCCGAGACGCGCTCGAATTGCTGGAAAATCCGCTTCTGGTTGTCGGCACTGATGCCGATGCCTCGGTCACGTACTTCCACCCGCGCTTCGCCGTGCTCGCTGTACACGCGCACATCCACCGGGCTTTTGGCCCCGTAGCGCAACGCGTTGGTCAGCAGGTTGCTGACCACCTGCTCGATGCGGAACTCATCCCACAGGCCCTCGACCGGCGCCTCGGCGACCAGGTGCATCGAAGAGTTAGCCGCCGCCACTTGTGGGGCGAAGTTCTCGACCAGATTGCGCACCAGTTGCGTCAGGTCAAACCGTGCCGGGCGGATCGACAGCTTGCCGGTGCGGATACGCGACACGTCGAGCATGTCTTCGATCAGGCGGATCAAGCTCTGGATCTGGCGCTCATCGCGGTCGACCATGGCGTGCATCTTGTCCAGGGTGAACGCCGCGGCGTTGTCCCGGGCCAGGTGCATCTTGCGCAGCTGGGTTTCGAGGATCAGCCCGTTGAGGGGCGTGCGCACTTCGTGGGCGACAATCGACATGAAGTCGTCACGCATGCGCACGGCCTGCTCCAGCTCGGCCTGGGTGGCCTGCAAGCGCGTGAGCAGCAGCTCCTGCTCACGGCGGCTGCGTTCCAGGGCTTCGACCTGCTGCTTCATCGCCTTGCTCTGGCGATACAGGTCGACGAACACATTGACCTTGCTCTTGACCGCGTGAATATCCAGCGGCTTGTGCAGGAAGTCGACGGCCCCGCTTTCATAGCCCTTGAACGCGTAGTTCAGCTCGCGCCCGGCAGCGCTGACAAACACGATAGGGATGTTTTTGGTCTTTTCGGTGCCGCGCATCAACTCGGCGAGCTCGAAGCCGTTCATGCCGGGCATCTGGACATCGAGGATCGCCATGGCGAACTCGTGTTCCAGTAACAGCGACAAGGCCTCGTCGGCGCTCAATGCCTTGTAGACCTGGCGATCCTCGCGCTTGATCAGCGCTTCAAGGGCCAGCAGGTTTTCCGGCAGATCGTCGACGATCAGCAATTTGGCCTGGACAGTACTTAACATGGGGAATATTCCAGGGAAGCCAGCAATGAACCGATGCGGCTCAAAGTAAGAATGTGGTCAGGTGCGTGCAGCGCCAGGGCCGCCAGGGGCATCACGGCAATGCGTGCCTCCTTGGGGTCCTGCACGATGGTGGTACCACCCGATTGCTTGACGTGGGCCAGGCCGCGCGCGCCATCCTGGTTGGCGCCGGTCAGCAGGATCGCCAGCAGGCCGGCGCCATAGGCATCGGCGGCCGAGGCGAACAGGTAGTCGATGGCCGGGCGGGAATGATGCACGCGGTCTTCCTGGCTCAGGGACAGGCTGCGGTCGTTTTCTACCGACAGGTGATAACCAGGCCCGGCAAAAAACAACGTACCGGCCTCGATCAATTCCTTGTCCCGTGCTTCGCGCACCGGGATGCGCAGGCGTCGGGCAAAGACTTCGGCCAACTGGCTGCGGCGCTCGTCCGGCAGGTGCAGTACGGCAATGATCGGCAAGCCAAAGCCTGTGGGCAGCTCAGCAAAAATACCCAGCAACGCCTCGACGCCGCCGGCGGAAGCGCCGACAACGATGGCTTCAATCCCGTGAATCGGGTTGGCTGCTGCGTCATTCATGATTTTCGGTAGATCCGTTCTTGCTTGACCAGCGGTTCGAATTGCTTGCTGTAGGCGGAGAAATCCAGGGTTTCTTTGCTGCCCAGCACCAGGAAGCCGCGATGGCACAGCGACTCATGGAATAATCCAAACGCACGATCCTGCAATTTTTTATTGAAATAAATCAATACGTTACGACACGAAATTAATTGAGTTTCCGAGAATACGCTATCGGTTGCCAAGCTGTGGTCGGCGAAGGTCACGTTCTCGCGCAATGTCTTGTCGAAGATCGCGTAATCGTAAGCCGCGGTGTAGTAGTCGGCAAATGAACGTTGCCCACCGGCCTGCTGATAATTGGCGGTGTAGGCCCGCACGTTTTCCAGGGAGAAGATCCCCTGCTTGGCTTTGTCCAGGGACGCCGGGTTGATGTCCGTGGCGTAGATGATCGTGCGTTCGAGCAAACCCTCCTCGCGCAGCAGGATGGCCATGGAGTACACCTCCTCCCCCGTGCTGCAGCCGGCGATCCAGATCTTGATCGACGGGTAGGTCTTGAGCAGCGGCACGACTTCCTGGCGGATCGCCAGAAAGTGCGAGGGGTCGCGAAACATCTCGCTCACCGGGATCGTCAGGAATTGCAGCAACTGCATGAACGCGGCCGGGTCGTGCAGCACTCGCTCCTGCAAGGCGGAGATCGTCGCGCAGTCGAACTGGCGCAGGGCGTGGGCCACACGGCGTTTTACCGACGCACCGGAGTAGTCGCGAAAGTCGTAGCTGTACTTGAGGTAAATCGCCTCGATCAGCAGGCGCAGCTCAATATCGCTGCTTTTTTCCAAAAAACTTCGCTCCACTTAAATGCGTTCCATCTTCGGTAGCCAGACGCGGATCAATGAGAACAGGCGGTCCAGATCAATCGGCTTGGCCAGGTAGTCATTGGAACCCGCCGCGAGGCAACGCTCCTGATCGTCCTTCATGGCCTTGGCCGTTACTGCAATGATCGGCAGCTTTTTCCAGCGCGGGTCCTGGCGGATCAGGGCCGTGGCCTCGTAACCGTCCATCTCCGGCATCATCACGTCCATCAGCACCAGGTCGATGTCCTCGACTTCATTGAGTTTGTCGATGGCTTCGTAGCCGTTACGCCCGATCACCACCACCGCGCCTTTGTGCTCCAGGGCGCTGGTCAGGGCGAAGATGTTGCGCACATCGTCATCCACCAGCAGGATTTTGCGCCCCTCGAAGACCTTGTCGCGACTGCGGGCGGTCTTGAGCATCTTCTGGCGGTCATGGGACAACTGGGATTCGACTTTGTGCAGAAAGAGTGTGACTTCGTCGAGCAGGCGTTCCGGCGAGCGGGCGCCCTTGATGATGATCGAGCGCGAATACTTGCGCAGTTCAGCCTCTTCATCGCGGGTCAGGTTGCGCCCGGTATAGACAATGACCGGCGGGAACGAGCAGATGTCCTCGGTGGCCATGCGCTTGAGCAGTTCGTTGCCAAGCATGTCCGGCAGCTTGAGGTCGATGATCATGCAGTCGTAGACGTTGGTGCGCAGCAGGTCGAGGGCGGCCTGGGCGTAGCCGACGTCGGTGATCTCGATGTCATCGTCGCCGATCAAGCGGGCAATGCTGTCACGTTGCAGGTCATCGTCCTCCACCAGCAGCACGCGCTTGACCTTCTGGGTCAACTTGGCTTCCAGGCGCGCAAACACGTCCTTGAGCTCTTCGCGGGTGGTGGGTTTGACCGCGTAGCCGATGGCCCCCATGTGCATGGCGGCTTCGACGCGGTCTTCCACGGAAATCACGTGCACCGGGATGTGGCGTGTGTTGGCGTGCTCCTTGAGGCGTTGCAGCACGGTGAGCCCGGAATGGTCCGGCAGGCGCATGTCCAGCAGGATTGCGTCGGGCAGATACTCTTCGGCGAGGTTGTAGCCCTCGTCCGCACCATGGGCCACCAGGCACTGATAACCAAGCTCGTGGGCCAGATCGAACAGGATGCGCGCAAAGTTCGGCTCGTCTTCCACCACCAGGATGCAGCGTGTGGCGAACGGCGCTTTGTCACGGTCGTCGGCGAAGCGTGGGATCAATGTGGCATCGGCCACCGGCAGCGGCGAGACCTTCACCGGCGCCGGTGCCGGTGCCGGCACTACCACGACTTGGCGCGGAGCTTCGATGGGGGCGGCGTCTTCCCCGCGCTCCACATATTGCTCCGGCAGCACCAGGGTGAACACGCTGCCCTCGCCCGGCACGCTGGTGACGCTGATGTAGCCGCCGAGCAGGGTCGCCAGGTCGCGGGAAATCGACAGGCCCAGCCCGGTGCCGCCGTAACGGCGGTTGGTGGTGCCGTCGGCCTGGCGGAAGGCTTCGAAGATGCTTTCCTGTTGGTCCGGCGCAATCCCGATCCCCGAATCGCGCACGGTAAAGGCGATGCCCTCTCCTGGCACGCCGGACACCGACAGGCTCACCTCGCCCTGTTCGGTGAACTTGACCGCGTTGGATAGCAGGTTCTTGAGGATCTGTTCCAGACGCTGGCGGTCGGTGAACAGCATCGCGGGGGCATCGTCCTGTATATCGACCTGGAAGCCCAGCTTGCGGTCCGCCGCCAGGGGCTCGAACATGCCGCGCAGGCCGTCGACCAGGCGGGCGACGCTGGAAGTCTCCGGACGCACTTCCAGTTTGCCGGCCTCGACCTTGGAAATATCAAGGATGTCGTTGATCAGGTTGAGCAGGTCATTGCCGGCGGAATAGATCGATTCGGCGAACTTGACCTGCTCGGCGCTGAGGTTTTCCTGCGGGTTTTCCGCGAGCAGTTTGGCCAGGATCAACGAGCTGTTCAGCGGTGTGCGCAGCTCGTGGGACATATTGGCGAGGAATTCGGACTTGTACTTGCTCGAGCGCGTCAACTCGTCGGCGCGGTCTTCCAGTTCGAGTTGAGCCTGGCTCAACTCGGCGTTCTTGCGATCCAACGCATCGCGCTGGTCTGCAAGCACCTGGGTCTGCTCGGCCAGTTGCTCGTTGGTCTGTTCCAGCTCGGCCTGCTGGATTTCCAGGTGGGTCTGGGACTCCTTGAGGATGCGCGACTGTTCTTCGAGCTCTTCGTTGGCGGTCTTGAGCTCTTCCTGCTGCACTTGCAGCTCTTCGTTGAGCTGCTGGGTCTCGGCCAGCACTTCCTGCAAACGTTGGCGATAACGTGCGGCTTCGATGGACGTACCGATGTTGCCGGCGATCAGTTCCAGCAGCTCGACGTCACGTTCTTCCAGCGGGCGCAGGAAACCCAGCTCGACCACGCCATTGACACGGTCGTCGTCGCTGGTGGGCATGACCAGAACGCTACGGGTCGGGCCTTCGCCCAGGCCGGAGCTGACCTTGAAGTAATCCACCGGCACATCATCCAAGCGAATCAGGCGATCAAGCTGGGCGGCTTGCCCAACGATGCCTTCGTCGCTGTAGATCGCCTGTTCCAGTTGCTCCTGCTCGCGGGAAAAACCATAGGTGGCCACACGCTTGAGGCCGCCGTGTTCTTCGCGGACATACAGCGCGGCGACAACCGAGCCCATGTATTGGGCAAAAAATTGCAGGATATTGCGGCCCAGCATGTTCAGCGTCAGTTGGCCGAGCACTTGCTCTGCCAGCTCGGTCTGGCCGTTACGCAGCCAGGCTTGCTGCTCCAGACGCCGTGCGATCTTCTGTTGAGACGCGAGGTTTGCGGCGTAACTGGTTGACAAGGAAAGTAAATTCTTCCTGCCAACGTAGGCTAGAAACCCGCTCAAGCCGAGTACGAACGCCAGGTACAGCGTGACGCTGATCACCGTGGCGCGGGTGACTTGTTCGTTGCGCGAGAGCCGGAACTGCTGCTCCATTGCCACCGCGTCGTCGTATTCCTTGCGGATCTCATCGGTCAGGCGCTTGCCCCGACCGGCCTTGACCGCGCTGCGGTAGTCACCGGAGTGGCGCTGCATATCAATCATCGATTGAGCGTAATTGTTCCACTCGCTTTGCAGGGCTTCGAGGCGCTTGAGGCGGTCGAGTTGCTGCGGGTTGTCCGCCACCAGTTCCTGCAAGTTGCGCAAGTCGGCAATGATGCGCGGCTTGGCGACCTCATAGGGGTCGAGGAAATGCTCGTCACCCGTGATCAAGAAACCGCGCATGCCGGTTTCCAGGTCAACCGTGAGTTTTGACGATTCATTGAGGTTGTTGATCACCCGATCGGTGTGTTCAACCCACTGGATTACCGACAAGAGATAGGTAATCAAGCACACGAAAAACACCGCACTGAGCACGCCCACACCCAATGGCAGTGCCACATTTCGGCTCAGGAGAGTACGGAAGCTCTTTTCATCGACAGACGTCGCGGGAGTCATAGGCATGCCTTGGCCGAGTGGGGAAAAACCGGGAGTTTGCCCCAAAGGTGGGCGAGAGGCCATGTTTGCCCGTCGTTTTTACTCGAATGCCTTACCACGCGCTTACGGGTAGCCACACAGTCTTAAACGAAATTTCGGTCCTCTTGCAGGAACGCTCACCTCATTTCGGGCAACCCATGGCATGCCGAACCGATAAAAGTGTGCCTCGCCGGCACCTCTCCTCCCTTCGCAGGTACGCCCAAATGATAATAGGCTTGCTCCCGTACGGAATTTCCAGCGCTTACGACAGTTTCTATTCCGCGCCCGTCACCGTGACCGAAGGGCAAGATCCCCCGGACGCCGATGCGTTGCCCAACGCTCAGCATTCACAACCTGTCACTTCTCCCCCCTTGGTAGCGCTCGCCAATTCGGCGAGGAACACGGTTAACCCCCATCCACTGGGCGACTTGAGTGGCGCTCTGTCCTGGCCAATACCGTTGAGTAACGACGAGCAGGCGCGCCTGACAGCGTTCGCTCAACGTCATACCCATCACCTTGGAACCCAACCATCGGTTGCGAGCACACCGGGGGGGATATTGGAGTTCCTGCGCTATCAGCTACCGCTCTCGCCACAGATCTTGAACAGTCCGGCCAAGCTGCTGGACGCTCTGCTCAACAGCCCAGCAGCCAAATTGATGGGAAAGGCGCTGCGGGAACATATGCAAGGCATTGCAACAGAACGCAGCGATACCGATTACCTGCTCGCCGCCATCAACCTTCAGCTAGACCCGGACCTAGCCACAGCGCTTGACCGGAACACAGTGGCCGGTTTCGACCTGGCGGCCCAAGCGCATATCGGTCAGCCTGCGTCGGTGGTGGTTGAGCGCTTGCAACAGCACCTGGTCGCTCAAGGCCGGTCCAGCCTCGCCACGGCGGCGGCCGATGCCCATCTGCTACTGGCGAGCCGAGCGCCTGCATTCTTGATCAAAGACATTCCCAGCAACATCACCTACGGCAGCCCGGCCTGGCTCAACCTGGACGTTGCAGCGACAACCGTTGACGCCCAGACGCCCGGAAAGGTCCCCAACATGACCTTTCTCCAAGTTATGCAAGCAGCCGAATTGGCCGCGCAGTCCAATCCAGCCGTTACCGAAAGTGCACAAAAAGCCGCCCTGTTGAACTGGGGCAACGCCAACGGCGTGGTGGCCAGGAAAGCCGATCACCTCTACACCCCTGAAGATATGAAGACATTGTTCGATACGTTCAATGCCCGTATTGCGCAGATGCGTGGCGCCACAGAAACCTTGGATAAAGCGTTGCCATCGCGCAGGGAGATGGCACTGGCGGAGCTGAGCAGGCGCTTCCCCGGCAAAGAAGCGTTATTCGAAGTCAAAGCCATCAAGGTGCTGCAACGTTACTTTCCCGATAACGGATCACCTGCGAGAGAAACCGTTATTTTAGCCGGCGAGCACTCGATGCTTGATGTCGCCATGATGAGCCTGAAGAACAAAAACCTGGTTTTTCGCTCGAAGGACAGCCGGCTTCCGATGGCCGAGCTAAACGCCAATAAACGGTTCAGGGTCCTCGACGCGTTTGAAGCCGAATTTGCCAAGGGGATCGAAGACAAGAAAAAAGCCGTCGGCACCAGCATCCAGCACCTGATAGCTCAACTCCCTCTGGAAGACCGACAGAACTTCGAATATGGCGAAGTCCGGTTCTTTCAAAACAAGGCCTACCAGTTAGGCACCGATTTTTTTGATCAAACCCCACTTCCAACCGACAAGGCGCTGATGGTCAGCGTCAAGCGCAATGGCAAGACCACCGCGTACTCAATCGACTTTGACAAAGGCAGCATCACCCATGCCTTGCCTTGGCAGGCAGAGGTCCGCGAGACGCGAGATGGCAGTAGAGTCAGCAAAACCGAAACGTTCGGCGATACCCTCTTGGCCCGCGCAGCGCCAAGGTCGTTGGAGGCTATCCCGGACAGCTTTGCTTCGCCGCGTACCCAGGCGATTGCCGACACGTTTGTCAAACATTTTGATCTAGACAGTCAAGACATCAAAGACCACGCCAAAGGCTCTACCACCGAAGACCTGCGCAATAGGAAGATTGCCAGCATCGTCGATGTCATGCTGGACGTGATCCCCTTTCGCTCGGCTATTGTCAACTTTCAAAAGGGCAATTTCGGCGATGGTGCGTTTGATCTGGCCTTGGATATTTTCGGTTTTCTCACCGCTGGTGCAGGCACAGTCGGCAAGGCCGTCAAGATTGGCAATTCGACACTCTCTACGGCGACCAAAGCCTACAAGGTCAGCAAAGTCATCGGTGCGGCCGCAATCAGCACGTTGAACCCCCTCAGTGGCGCGGGTGACTTGGCGCTGGGCACCGCCCGGCTCGCCAGCAACGGTCTCAAGCGAATTGGCGCCAGAATGCTGCAAGGCATCAATGAGCTGCGGGGGGCAACCGGCAGCTATGACGTGCTCAAAGCCGCCAGCAAACACCACACCTTGGCGGCATATGGCACCCTCCCTGTCGACGGCCAAAGCGTAGCAACCGGCGCCGTGCTCAAGGATGGCAAGTGGCATGCCTTTGATGTCGACAACATGCAGCCTTATGGGGGGGCCTTGCAGGGCTTTGTGCCGACTGCCGTTGCGCAGGACGGTGCAGTCAAGGCGCTTGATAGTCATCTGCTCAATTGGTTGGCCACGGTGGTTGCCCCGAACCCACCCACCCAGGATCTTCCATTGGTATTTCAGAGGGTCGTCAGCCAGGCGAAGGCGATCGATGAGGTGTCTTATTTGCGTGGATACACTTCAGGCAGGCCGGACGACATCCCAGGGTATTTTCCATCCATGAACCTGGAGCAACTCAAAGAGTTGGCTGTCGACAGTCATCGAACGCCTGAGCAGGTGGGAACTTTGTTCAGGGCCTTAGAGAAGAAACGCATCGAAATCAGCCTGAGTAACTCGAAGATATTCAGTGACGAAATACGCGCGGCGGGTGGAACGTTGATCCCCATGCCCCAAGGCTTTTATTTGAGCCAGGCAGACGTCCTCTCCGAGGGCGAATGCGCCGTGCTCGCCAATGCAATGGCGCTGGCGATTGAAAATAACAAGTCAGAGATATTGATCGGGAATTTCTTTACCTCGATTGCCGATCTGAACAATCCCAAATCGATCAAATTTCGCCAGGACCTGACCCGTTTCCAAGGCATCCTGGAAAACCGCGTTCATGGTCTGAAAACACCAACGCAGGCGGGCCATCAGACGATCATTGACGATTTGGCCAATGCAGCGGCACCCACACAGCTGCTGATTCGCGATCGTGGCCATGTAGTACTGGCCGGTATGAGTATGCAGAACAACACAAAGCAATGGTTTTACTACGACCCCAACTTCGGCCTGGTCAAGTTCCCGACTGAAGAGGCAATGAGGAAGGGCCTGGACAGCGCGCTGAGCAGCGGCCGCTCGAATGTGCTGATGCAGCCTTATGGCGCAGACAGAGCCCGCCCTGAGTACAAATATGCCGAGTTCAACGAGTTGGAGTTGATGCAGAGTACGGGCAGTATCACCAGCCTGCATGGCTTGTTTAGCACGGCGATATGACGGGCGGGACATTCGTTGGGGATACCGGCACAATGCCGTGCCTGTTTCGGGAACTTGCCGGGCTTGATACGACTCACTAGAGAATCGTCTGTCAACTGACCAAGACCGGCACCTTCACTTTTCAGGAATTTTCACTATGCCCCCGCTCGCCTCCACCATCCTTGTAGTCGAAGATGACGCCATCGTGCGCATGCTGATCGTCGACGTGCTCGAAGAACTGGAGTTCAGTGTGCTTGAGGCCGCGGATGCCGAAGAAGCGCTGGCGTTGGTCAACAATCTGGATCAACCGATCGACCTGATGATGACCGACGTTGGCCTGCCAGACATGGACGGCAAGCAACTGGCGGCCAAGGTACGTGAGCTACGCCCCGCGCTGCCGATCCTGTTTGCCAGCGGCTATGCGGAAAACATTGATGTACCGCCTGGCATGCAGGTGATCGGCAAGCCGTTCTCCATCGACCAGTTACGTGACAAGGTCCAGTCGATCCTGCGCACCGCCTGACGCCAACGCCGTACGAGAGCCGCCTGCCCGGGCGGCATTTTTGCATGGGCCGGTCAGGGATTAACGTGACGTTGGGCCAATAAAATTGGAAACTCGGCGCTCTGATTCCCCGCCCTCTAAATAAGCTCTCTGGAAGGACGCAACAACATGATTGGAAAACCGACGCGCCTGCTGTTGGCGAGCCTCTCGATACTCATGAGTACCGGCGCCCTGGCCGACTTCACCGCCAGCCCCGCCGAAGCCCGCGCCATTGCCAAGGAAGCCTATCTGTACGGCTACCCGGTGGTGGCGATGTACAAGACGCTCTACACCCAGGCCGTTGATAAAGGCGGTGCCAACTTCAAGGCGCCGTTCAATCGCATCGCCAATTCCGCCCAGGTGCTCACCCCCAAGGACTCCGCCGTCGCCTCCCCCAACGTGGACACGCCCTACTCCTTCGTCTGGATGGACCTGCGCAAGGAACCCCAGGTACTGACCCTGCCCAAGATCGACGACAACCGTTACTACTCGGTGCAGTTGATCGACCTGTATACGCAGAACTTCGCCTACCTGGGTACCCGCAGTACAGGCAACAATGGCGGCCACTACATGGTCGCAGGCCCAGGCTGGAAAGGTCAGCAGCCGGTGGACATCGACCGCGTGCTCTACAGCGAAAGCAACATTGCCTACGCCCTGTACCGCACGCAGCTGTTCGATGAAAAAGACCTGGGCAAGGTCAAGCAGATCCAGGGCGGCTACAAAGTACAGCCCCTGAGCAGCTACGTGAAACAGCCGGCCCCGGCCGCCGCGCCCAGGATCGAATGGCCCAAGCCCATGGCCACCATGACCGAAGGCCCGCAGCTGTTCCGTTACCTGAACTTCATGCTGGCGTTTGCTGCGCCCCAAGACAGCGAAAAAGACCTGTTGGCCCGCTTCGCCAAGATCGGCATCGCCGCAGGTGCGCCATTCAAGGTCAACCAGTTGAGCGCAGAACAGCGTAAAGCCCTTGAGGACGGAATCAGCGACGCCCGGGCCGAGTTCGCCGCCTTCAAGAAGGACAAGCTCGACACCAACCAGGTGACCAGGGCCGATCTCTACGGTAGCCGCGACCGCCTCAAGAACAATTACCTCTACCGCTACGCCGGCGCCGACCAAGGGCTTTTCGGCAGTTCCAGCGATGAAATCGCGCACCTGAAGTACGTCCTCGACAGTGACGGCAAACCGGCCAACGGCGCGCGCCACAGCTACACCGTACACTTCGCCAAGGACCAACTGCCGCCGACCGATGCGTTCTGGTCGCTGACCATGTACGACGCCAAGACCAAGCAGCTGGTGCCCAACCACAAGAAACGCTACGTGATCAATTCACGCATGTTGGCAGACCTCAAGCCTGACGCCGATGGCGGCCTGACGCTGGCGTTGCAGCACCACGAGCCGCCGAAAGCCGAGCAAAGCAACTGGCTGCCCGCCCCGACCGGGCCGTTCTACGCAGTGCTGCGCATCTATCTGCCCAAGCCTGAAGTAGGGAGCGGCCAGTGGAAACTGCCGCCGCTGACACCGCTCAAGTAACACCCTGCTGTTTATGGAGTTGTACTGCATATGACTTGCTGGAATGTCCTCGGCCTCACCCCGGACGCCGATAGCCGCGCAATCAAGCGTCAATACGCGGCGTTACTGAAAAAGACCCGTCCGGATGACGACCCCGAGGGCTTCCAGCGCTTGCGCGAAGCCTACGAAGCGGCGTTGGCGTGGAGTGCGCAAGCGTACGACGAGGCCCCCGAGGTGCTGGTCGAGGAAACGGGCACCAGCCTCGACCAGCGCTACCAAGCCGCGATGGCCGACGGCACGCTGCTGCTCTTCGAAATTCACCTGTTGCAACGCAGTGTCGACGGCGAACTCGACGCCGCCGACACCCGGTGGGCGTTCGAAACGTTCAATTGGATGACGGCCTGGCAGCGCCTGGAACTGCCCGTTGCATTGATGCAAACCCTGGAATACCAACAACGCACCGCATTGCAAAAACCTCTGTACGAGGCCCTTGAGCAACAACACGACGGTGCATTCCTCGCCGCCTATGCCGCACGGAACGAGCGCACGTGGGTGAGCAAATACCCCCACGCCGACTGGTTCAACGAATGGCTGGCCAGGCTGCTGGCAAACAACCGTTATTGGTCGAGCGCGGTGTTTGACGCGGTCTGCGTCGGCCAGGGCTGGCACGGTGGCGCGGACCACAACTGCCCTGCCGATGAGTGGGCGTTGCTGCTGCGCCGCCAGCAGGCACCGCTGTTCCTGGCCCAGCAGCGTGCACTGGCCGTACAGCCGCCCTACAGCCCCCAGCAACGCGCCGCCCGCTTGCTGTTGGCACCGATGACACTCGGTCAGCGTCGGGCATTTGCCCAGCGCTTGGATGAAGACGACTGGCAGGCTTGCCAGGCACTCAGCGCGGACATCTACGCCGAACACGTCGCCGTGGCCGAAGCGATGCCCGGTGGCACCGTGTATTTCTGGCAAGGTTGGGACAAGAGCCTGGACACCTGGCCATGGTTGGTGGCGCTGCTGTTGGCGTGTGTGGTCGGCACCTTCGGGCAGGCCGACACCTTGCACGGCAACGTCGTCCCGACTGTCGGCCTAGGGCTGCTGTGGTCGCTGGCCTTTGCAATAGGCGCGGGTGTGGCATGGCAGGTCTGGCGGCCGCTGGCGCATCAATATCGCTTGCAGGACGAGCGCCTGAGCCAGCGCCTGCCGCGCTGGCTCAGCCCCACTCACCTGCCCTTGCTGCCGCTTCGTGATCTGCTGCCCGGTGGGGTGCTCGTCGCCGTCCTCGGTTACTGGTTCGGCCCCCTCGCCAGCCTGACCCTGGTGCTGGCACTGGCGTTGATCGGTGCAGTCAAGCGGCCGTTCATGAACCAACACACGCCGTGGTCCGTGCGCAACCCGCGCAAGACCAACCTCGCTATTGCGCTGTGCGTCGTCGGCGGCATCGCGCTGTACGGCGGCTTGAAGGTGCTCGACAACCACTACCTGGTCACTCGCAATCAAGGCCTGCAACAGTGGACCGAGCGTTTGTGCAGCCGCATGCCGCGCACCGCCGAACACTGCCAGGCCCCTGCGACGCAGGAGCAGTGGTATGGCCAGGAGGCTGCACAATGAATTCCAATTGGTTTATTGCCCTCGGCATTGCGCTGGTCATGGGCCTGTTTGGCCTCGCCGGTGCCGCCAGGCAAGTGCAACTGGTGGGGTTATGGTGGGACCAACGCGATGGCGCCGACACGGCAATGGCCAGCGCGCTGGCACCGCTCATCGATTGCGTCAACCGCGTCGACCGCGATACGCGGCTGGTGTACTACCGCCGCGCCAACCCGAACCTCAGCGATGGGCAGTCAACACTGTACCCCGCCGGCTATCCGCACAACCGCAGCGAATTCGGCGATACCACCGAGCCCGAGGCGCGGGTGATCCAGAAAGATGTCTGCGGTGAAAACATCGCGCTCAAACTCAAGAGCCAGCAACCCGGTAGCCGCTTGATCGGCGTAGCCGAGCGGTTCGTGCCGAGCCTGAATGCCATCACCGGGTTGATCTACGCGTCCAAGTCGTCCCAGCCACAGTCGGCGGCCTACGAACGATTGTTCAACGACAACATGTTGGCGCTGCTCAGGGAGAACATGCTCAAAGAAGGCGCGGCCTACACGTCGATCTCCGCCGAGCTGCGCCGCGCGCTGGAACGCGAGGAACAGCGCTTGCGACCCGCGCAACTGACCCTGCTAAAAGCTCGTTTCGGCGAGGACCTGCACTGGCACGTGCTCAATTACATGATCACAGCGCGCCAGGCAATCAACCAGGTCGACCAGGGCATGCGCAACGCCAGCCTCACGCCCCAAGCGCTGGCGACGCTGGCGGCCGCCGTACAAGTGGCTGGCGAGAACACTGAACGCTTCGCCAAAGGTGTCCCGCGCACCGCCCGCGACGAGGACGCGGCCTACCTCTGGTACAGCGTCAAACCGAGCGTCGACGCCTACCTTGAGGCGATGCATGCGTTGCTCAACGATTGGCTTGATCACGCGTCGCCGCAGCAACTGAGCGACGACTATTACGTCGTCGCCCGCCGCTATGACAGCCTGCTCAGCTACTACAATCGCCAGGCGCGCAACACGTTCTAGGGTCTTTTCAGCTTTAGATAAGATTGATGCAGGTCTGATGCCCAGCCATCGATCACACTCTTGACGTCATCGGCCTTCATTACCTGCGCGTCGTTGGCCAGCGGCTTGCCGGTGCCTTTGCGCACCACTTGGGCAAGCACCTTGCCGCTGGCCCCGTCGAGAAACTGTGCCTCAGTGCCCAACGTGGTTTCCTGGTCACGGATACCCGCGCCGGTACTCACCGCCGCCACGGCCAGCGCCACCGGAATGTACTCGTAAGGCTTGAGCGCTTCGGTCTTGCTGCTGACGGCGGTTATCGCTGCGCGTACCACGACCACCCCGGGGCCTGGGGCCTTGGCCAGCGGCAGGGATTTCTCCAGTTCACGCTTGAGCGCCTGGTTGTAGTAGGCGTTGATGCCATTGAGGGTGCTGTCGGGAATTTTTGCGCTGGCTTGGGGCTTGGGGTAGAACTGGGTCGGCTCGATAAACACCGCGTGGTAGCGGCTCAGGTCGAGCTTGGGATCGACCCAGCGCATCACTTCGGCGCCCGACGGCGACTTGGCCTCCTTGAGCTGGCTGTAGTCGGAAAGAAACCCGGAATATTCATCCGGTTGCGTGATTTTGCTGGCGCAGCCTGCCATTGCGATGGAGGCAACGCACAGCGCGCTGAGCATTAGTCTTGGTTTCATCACGGCACTCCTTGGCGATCATCACTGAAACATCGAGCTGTAGGTATAGCCAACTCTGGAGAAATAGCCGGCTCAGCTGCGTTCACGTGGAATCAGGCCCTGTAACTGCGAGGCCAGGAAATTCGCATCAAAGCCAAAGGTGTCCGGGTCTTTGAGGCCGTTGGTTTTCTTCCATAACCAGTCGTTTTTATCCGCCGGCAACACCAGCGAGACACTGCCGTGACGCGCGGCCGTCAGGCCCATTACCGCCACCGAGATCAAGCCGCCCGCACCCATGACATCCGGTACAAACTCCACGGTCTTGCCGGTGATCTGCACGTTCAACTTCTCGGTCTTGAAGGTCGAGGTCTCCACCGGGACGCTCGGGCCGCTCGCCACATAAGCTTCTCGGTGGACTTCAAGCAACCCGACTGTCTTGACCGGCTCCAGCCACTGCTCAATCTGCCCGAACAACTCGCCTAGCTTTTGCGCCCAACGGGCCGACTGCACATCAAATTGCTGTTTTTTGTGCGCTTCGGTGTTGGCGTAATGACGAAGCATCTCGCCCAGTTGCTGTACATCGTCCATTGCGGAACTCCTTGGGTGAGCCAGGTCGCGAGGGCTGATCATGGCAGATGCCGTCACACACCGTACGATTAAAGCCCGGGGCCATTGCGGTGCAGTGGGATAAAAGCGCAGGTCCCGCGATAAATAGCGGATCAGCGCCGCCAGTGGCCTTGTTTTCATAGCAAACAAACTGATCCGCATTAATGAGCTTTTACTGAGGCTGTTTTGTTTTTGTCACTCTTCCTACAGTGCCCGCCACTTGGAACCGTGGGAGGACTGAGCATGAGCACAGCAACAATCGGGCAGGCCTATAACTATAAAGTCGTCCGTCAATTCGTCATTGCCACCATCGCCTGGGGTGTTGTCGGCATGGCCATGGGCGTGTGGATCGCTTCGCAGCTGGTCTGGCCGCAAATGAACCTTGATCTGCCCTGGACCACCTTTGGCCGCCTGCGGCCCTTGCACACCAGCCTGGTGATTTTTGGCTTCGCCGGCAGCGCACAGTTTGCCGCCAGCTATTACGCGGTGCAGCGCACTTGCCAGGTGCGGCTGTTTTCCGACCGCTTGGCCGCGTTTACCTTTTGGGGTTGGCAGTCGGTCATCGTGATCATGCTGGTCAGCCTGCCGCTGGGCTACACCACCACCAAGGAGTACGCCGAAATCGAGTTCTCCGGTGCGGTGTGGATGGCGGTGGTGTGGGTAGCCTACGCGGTGGTGTTTTTCACCACCGTGGTACGGCGCAAAACCCGGCATATCTACGTGGGCAACTGGTTTTTCGGCGCGTTTATCCTGGTGATCGCCATGTTGCACGTGGTCAATCACCTGGCGATCCCGGTGGATTGGTTCAAGTCCTACCCGGTGTATTCCGGGGCGACCGATGCGATGGTGCAATGGTGGTACGGACATAACGCCGTAGGGTTTTTCCTGACGACGGGCTTCCTTGGGATGATGTACTACTTCGTGCCGAAACAAGTCGGGCGGCCGGTGTATTCCTATCGCCTGTCCATCGTGCACTTCTGGGCATTGATCACCCTGTATATCTGGGCAGGGCCCCACCATTTGCACTACACCGCGCTGCCGGACTGGGCGCAGTCACTGGGCATGGCAATGTCGCTGATCCTGCTGGCGCCGAGTTGGGGCGGGATGATCAACGGCATGATGACCTTGTCCGGCGGTTGGCATCAGTTGCGCACCGACCCGATCCTGCGCTTTTTGGTGTTGTCGCTGGCGTTCTACGGCATGTCCACGTTCGAGGGCCCGATGATGGCGATCAAGACCGTCAACGCCCTGTCCCACTACACCGACTGGACCATCGGCCACGTGCACGCCGGCGCGCTCGGTTGGGTGGCGATGATCACGTTCGGCTCGCTGTACCACATGGTCCCCAAGGTGTTCGGCCGCGAACAGATGCACAGTGTGCCGCTGATCAACCTGCACTTCTGGCTGGCGACCATCGGCACGGTGCTGTACATCGCCTCGATGTGGGTCAACGGTATTACCCAGGGCCTGATGTGGCGGGCGGTGAACGACGACGGCACCCTCACCTACTCGTTTGTCGAAGCCTTGCAGGCCAGCCATCCGGGGTTTGTCGTACGTTTCGCCGGTGGCGTGTTTTTCCTGACGGGCATGCTGCTGATGGCTTACAACACCTGGCGGACGGTGCGCAGCGCCGACGTGCGCATGGCCCAGCTAGATGCGCGAATCGCCTGATGTGGGGCTGGTTGCTGTTGATGTGCCTGTATGGCGCCGTGGAGTACTGCTTGCGCGGGCAATCCGAGCAGAGTCTGGATGACGCCAGCCTGCTCCCCTTCGCCGACGATCCCGAGGTGGCACAACGGGTGGAGCAGGCCACCGGCAAACAGGTCAACGCGGTTGCACCGGAACATGCCAAACCGGGCTGGATCAACCTCGACATGTGAAACTGCACCGGCGATTTGGTGGACAACTGCGTATGACTAATCCGTGGTCGATGGGTAAGGTGGGCCGACTACCCCTGTCAGGAGCATCGCATGCGCACCATCGGCCTTATCGGCGGCATGAGCTGGGAGTCCAGCGCCGAATACTACCGCCTCATCAACCAGCAGGTGCGTGAGCAACTGGGCCCGCTGCGCTCGGCGCAACTGTTGATGTACAGCGTGGATTTCGGCCCGGTGGCGCAGGCACAACACGCCGGGCGTTGGGACGACGCCGCGCTGATCCTCGAAGAGGCTGCGCGGCGCCTGCAAGCCGGCGGGGCCGACTGCGTCGTGCTGTGTACCAACACCATGCATCTGGTGGCGCCGCGTATCGAGGCGGCAGTGTCGATTCCGTTTCTGCACATCGCCGATGCGGCGGGGTTGGCCGCTGTTGCAGCAGGCACCTTGACCGTGGGTTTGCTGGGCACGGCGTTCACCATGGAACAGGACTTTCTCAAGTCACGCCTGGCCGACCACGGTTTGAGCGTGCTGGTGCCCGACGCGGACGAGCGCCAAGCGGTGCACCGGATCATTTACGAGGAGTTGTGTGTCGGCGTGATCAGCGAAGCCTCGCGCCAGGTCTACCAACGGGTGATCGAGTCCCTGGCCGCGCGCGGCGCCCAGGCGATCATTCTCGGATGTACGGAAATCGGCCTGCTGATCAAGCCGCAGCACAGCAAGTTGCCGCTGTTGGACACCACCGAGCTGCATGCGCAGGCTGCGGTAGTGTTCGCGTTGCAGGACTAGGCGGATTGGCGCAGGCGCGCCATGCTCACGGTGTCGACGAACGCGCCGTCACGCACGGCGTAATCGCGCATGCGCCCTTCCACCTCGAAACCGAACTTGCGGTACAACTGCTGCGCGGCTTCGTTGTCGGCGTACACCGTCAGCTCTACCCGGCGCAGGTTCATCCAGTTGTCGGCCACGTCCAGCGCGGCCGCCAGCAGGCGCGAGCCCACGCCCTTGCCCTGCCAGGCCGGGGCCACACCCATGCCGAACGATCCGACATGGCTGCGGCGCACACGCAGTTGTTGTTCCAGGCCGAGTTGGCCGATCACTTCCCCGCCATGCACCGCCACCAGCTGTAGGCGCCGCTCGTTGTCCATTTCCAGCTTGTTGCGCCACGCCTCAATCGATTGGAAAGGCATTTGCAGCACCTGACGGCACACGGCCGGTTCGTTATAGAGCGCGGCGACGCCCTCCAGGTGGGCCTCGGTAAAACGCTGGATGACGATATGGGGTTCAGGCGTGTGCATTGTGTTTCATCCTTTGAAAGACAAGTGGCCGCCCAGTGTAGAGGCCACGCCCGCCCGCTGGCTAGGGTGCCGGCTGAGTCGTCCACAACGACGGCCAATCGCCATAAGCCACGCCGGTGCAGCGCGGCATCACATGAAACTCGCTGAGCTGGAACGCCTTGCCGTCAAACACCCAGACGCCACCGCCACCGCAGTCTCCGATCCCACGCTGCTTGTAGAAGTAACTGAGGGTGCCGGTGCTTTCGTCGTAGCCAACCGAGCCTTGCAGTTCCGCCGCGTCCAGCGGCAATGGCTGCAGTTTCAACTGAGTTTGTTTGTAGGGCGCTTGTCGTTCACGGCGGCTGACATCGAACTCGCAGTTGTAGGCTGCGCAGTCATAACGCGTGACAGTCATCGCTTCCTTCTCTGACAGCGCGCCCACGTTGGCTTCGGCTTCACCCTCCTCCGGCGTGACCGCCTGCAATGCGGCGGCGACCAGCCCGGCTTGTTCTGTCGCGCTCAGCGGTGGCGCGGTTTGGAACCTACGCAGCACGGGGGGCGGCAAGCGCGGCGGCACTTCACTCGCGGCCCCCTTGCCCGGCCGTGCGAGTGCGGTAACGTTATCCACCCGCCCTTGTACCGCATCCATCAACAGCAACGCTGCACTCAGCCCGCTCAGCGATACGTGGGCCTCGTCTTCACCCGGCAACTGCAAGCGCTGGCCATTGCGCAAACGCTGCAACAGACGCCGCGCCGCGGCCTCTTCGATCACGCCGTAGGACTGCATGTCGGGATCGCCGCCCTGATCGTCCAGCTCGACGTGCAAGTCGCGGGTCAGGTCCGGCCCCAGCGGCTGACCGTCCAGCCGCAGGGTGGAAAGGTCCACGGCCTGGCCGCGATGGTCAAAGCGCAAACGCAGATAGCCTTCAGGCCCGGCCTGATGCCAGAGATGCAAGGTCAGCGAGCTGTAGTCCTCTTCGTCGACGCCGCTGGGCGCGCTGAGGGCGTGGCAATTGCGCAGGTTGTCGCAACCGATGACCCACTGCTTGATTTCCCGCACCAATGGCACGGTTTCCACAGGCGGTTGAGCCAAGGCTTGAGGGGTGATAGCGGCCAGCAACAGGGCCGGAAGTAAGCGGCGCAGCATGGGGACTCTCCGTGTCGAAAAGGCGCGGATTGTCCCATGTCTGGGGCGTTGCGTCAGCGTCGAGCGGCAGTGCGCCACACCCGCGCAATATCCGCGGCCCGTTCGCGCAACAACCGTGGTGCCTCGCTGCACGCCTGTTCCAGGCTCATCGGACCGGACGGCAAGGCGAACGCGGCATCGACACCGTGGGCATACATTTGCGCATAACCGTCGCCAAGGGTGCCCGCGATGACGATCACCGGCACATTGTGCCGCTGGGCGATACGCGCCACGCCAAACGGAGTTTTGCCGCGCAGGGTCTGGGCGTCGAAGCGGCCTTCGCCGGTGATCACCAGGTCGGCACCGCGTACGGCGGCGTCGAGGCCGACCAGGTCGGCGACGACTTCCACACCGGCGCGAAACTGTGCGCCGAGGAAAGCTTTGGCGGCGAAACCGAGGCCACCGGCCGCACCACTGCCGGGTTCGTCGCGTACGTCTTTGCGCAGGACTTGGGCGCAGTGGTCGGCGTAGTGACTGAGTGCGGCATCCAGTTGTTGCACTTGCGTGGGATCGGCACCTTTTTGCGGGCCAAAGATGGTCGAGGCGCCATGAGGGCCACACAGTGGGTTATTGACGTCGGCAGCGATTTCAAAGCGCACCTCGGCCAGGCGTGGGTCAAGCCGCTCGAGATTGATCCGCGCCAGGCGCGACAAGGCCAGGCCACCCGGTGGCAACGGCTGGTCCTGGGCGTCGAACAACTGCATGCCAAGCGCCTGCATCGCGCCGCCGCCACCGTCATTGGTGGCGCTGCCGCCAATCGCCAGGATGATGCGCTGTGCACCCAGGTCGAGTGCGGCGCGAATCAGTTCGCCGGTGCCGAATGTGGTGCTGCAACAGGCGTCGCGCTGCCCCGGTGGTACCCGTTGCAGGCCGCTGGCTTCGGCCATTTCGATGATCGCTGTGTGGCTGTCGGCCAGCCAGCCCCAACGCGCGTCAACCGTACCGCGCAGTGGCCCCTGCACTGTTTGGCTGCGCAGTTCGCCGTTACAGGCGGCGAGTACCGATTCCACCGTGCCTTCACCCCCATCCGCCATTGGGCACTGGAGCAACTGCGCATCCGGCCAGACGTCGGCCAAGCCTTGGGCAATAGCCTGGGCGACGCCTTCGGCACTCAGGCTGTCCTTGAACGAGTCGGGGGCGATGATGATCTTCATGGGCTTTCTCCGGTTTTTATAACGCCCATGCTGCCAGTTGGCAGCGCCGATGACGCCGGTCCGATGCACAAGTACGGCTGGGCTTTGTTGTTCATTCCGACAAAGCCTGGGGCAACAACTGAACACCGAGGTAGAGCGCGAGCATGCCGTCCAGGGTCAGTGGGTCGACGCCACTGAGTTCGGCGATGCGCTCCATGCGGTAACGCAAACTGTTGCGATGGATGCCCAGGGCATCGGCGCAGGCCTGGCTCTGGCCGTCGTGCTCGCACCAACTGCGCAGGGTTGCCTGCAATTGGCCGTTGGCGTCCTTGGCCAGCACCTTGCGCAGGGGGTTGAGCAACTCGTCGAGGGCATCATCGTTGCGGTGGCGCCAGAGCATGACCGGCAGGCGAAAGCGGTTGAGGGTCAGCAGCCGTGTGTGCGGCAGGACATCGCGGCCATAGGCGAGCAAATCGCCGACACGGCGGTAGCAACGGCGCAGCCCGGGCAAACCGTCGGCTTGCCCGCCGACGGCGACGCGCAGGATGTTCCAGCCCTGGCCTTCGAGCTTTTCCAGCAACCGTGGGTTATCCACCGGCAGGGCTGCCGGGCGGCACCAGAGCAGGGAAAACTGCGCCGAGCTGACACACCAGCTGTCGGGGTAGCGCGAGGTCAGCCAGGCATTCAAGGCTTCTGCCGATTGGCCCGGGCCCAGTTCAAACAGGTACGGCGTGCGTGCCAGTTGCGGTTTGAGCCCCAGTTGCTGGGCTTCGTCCACCAGACGGGGGGAGTCGCCGGTTTCGGCCAGCAGCAACGCCAGCAGATCGTCGCAACGCTGGCGCCGCCATTGTTGCTCGGCCTGCTGATGGCGATGGCTGACCAGCATTTCAGCGGTCATGCGCACCAGCTCGGCGTAGGTGCGCAAGCCTTCCGGTTCGCCGGTGATGCCGAGTACGCCGATCAGGCGCTGGTCATGCAGCAGCGGCAGGTTGATCCCCGGCTGCACGCCCTTGAGGTGCTTGGCGGTCTGCCCATCGATTTCCACCACACGCCCATTGGCCAGCACCAGTTGCGCGCCTTCATGACGGGTATTGATGCGCTCCGGCTCGCCGCTGCCGAGAATCAGCCCCTGACTGTCCATGACGTTGACGTTGTAGGGCAGGATGGCCATGGTGCGATCGACAATATCCTGCGCCAAGTCATGATCCAGCTCGAACATGGGGCTATTTTCCTGAAAAAGCGGGTTGTTCACCGGCACAGCGCAAAGGGAGGTTCACTGTGCGCGAGCACAAAGACAGTACCCCGTCACGTCACCGAGACTGTTTAGGCGATCAACGTTACCCTCGCATCGCGAAAAATCATAATAAAGAGAGACTGCCATGTCACAGAGCGCCACTGCCGCACTGGCTACCGATGACGATAAAAACGCCATCTACAAACGCATCACCCTGCGCCTGATCCCCTTCATTTTCATCTGCTATCTGTTCAATTACCTCGACCGGGTAAACGTTGGCTTTGCCAAGTTGCAGATGCTCGATGCCTTGAAGTTCAGCGAAACCGTGTACGGCCTGGGTGCCGGGATCTTCTTTATCGGTTACGTGCTGTGCGGCGTGCCGAGCAACCTGGCACTGACCAGGTTCGGGCCGCGGCGCTGGATTGCGCTGATGATGATCGTGTGGGGCACCTTGTCTACGTGCCTGCTGTTCGTCACCACGCCGACGCACTTCTATACCCTGCGTCTGTTTACCGGGGCTGCCGAGGCCGGGTTCTTTCCGGGGGTGGTGCTGTATCTCTCGCAGTGGTTCCCGACGTTCCGACGTGGGCGGATCATGGCGCTGTTCATGTCGGCGATTCCGGTCTCGGGCTTGCTGGGCAGCCCGTTCTCCGGCTGGATCCTCAATCACTTCGCCGCCGGCCAGGGTGGCCTCGCCGGCTGGCAATGGATGTTCCTGCTGCAAGGCATCCCGACCGTGATCCTTGGTGGCCTGGCTTACTTCCTGCTCAGTGACAGTTTCGCCAACGCCAAGTGGCTCAAGCCCCACGAGCGTGCGGTACTGGAGGCCGATCAGGCGACTGACCTGGCCAATAAGCCCAAGACCACCACCGACTCCCTCGCCGAAGTGTTCAAGAACCCGGCGATCTGGGCGTTTGGCCTGATTTATTTCTGCATTCAGAGCGGTGTCTACGCGATCAACTTCTGGCTGCCGTCGATCATCAAGAACCTGGGCTTCAGCGATAACCTGGTAATCGGCTGGCTCAGTGCAATCCCGTATCTGTTGGCGGCGGTCTTCATGCTGCTGGTGGGGCGCTCCGCCGACTTGCGCAAGGAGCGTCGTTGGCACCTGGTGGTGCCGATGTTGATGGGGGCGATAGGTCTGGTGATTGCGGTGAACTTTGCCACGACGCCAGCCATTGCGATTCTTGGCCTGACCATCGCAACGATGGGCGCCCTCACTGGCTTGCCGATGTTCTGGCCAGTACCGACCGCCATGCTCAGCGCAGGCGCGGCGGCAGGTGGCTTGGCGTTGATCAACTCCATGGGACAGATGGCCGGGTTCCTCAGCCCCTATATCGTCGGCTTTGTGAAGGATGCCACCGGGTCGACGGACATGGCGTTGTACCTGCTGGCGGCGGTGATTGTGGCCGGTAGCGTGCTGGCCCTGCGCATGACCCGCAGCCTCAAGGTTTAACGCGGCCTCTGTAGGAGATGGCGTGTGTGGGAGTGGGCTTGCTCACGAAAGCGGTGGATCAGTGAATACACCTTTGACTGATACACCGCTTTCGCGAGCAAGCCCGCTCCCACACAAGCCCACTCCCACAGGCCTATTGCGCAGTTACAACAGGCCGCCGCCGTCGATGTCGATGACACTGCCGGTGATGTAGCCGTTTTCCATGGCCAGCACGTAACCTGCCGCCACTTCTTCCGCCTGCCCTACCCGACCAACCGGCAACGCGCTGCCCGCCTTGGCGAACATCGCCAGTCGCTGCTCTTCGGCCAAGCCTGCATACGCGGGCGTATCAATCACCCCCGGGCTGATCACATTGACCCGACGCGGCGCCAGCTCCTTGGCCAATTGTTTGCCCAGTGCCTCTGTCGCGGCATTGATGCCGATCTTGATGAACTGCCCCGGCACCACTTTGCGGCCCAACTGCCCGGAAGTCAGGCTGATGCTGCCGTGCGCGTCAAGGAATGGCAGCGCCAGTTGGATCGCACGCAACGAGCCCCAGAGTTTGACGTTGAAATTGTCCTGGGCCTCGTGCAGATCGGTGTCTGTCAGGGCCTTGGCGCGTACGTTCGGTCCCGAGGTGTAGACCAGGTGATCAAAATGCCCGACGTTTTCGAACAGGCGCTGTAGCGAGGCTGCGTCGGTGACATCCACCGGCTCGCTGCGCAGGCCGTGTTCGGCGCTCGACGTCAGGCGGCGGCCAGCCAATACCACGTGGGCGCCTCGGGCGGCGGCGGCCTTGGCCACGGCCGCGCCTATACCGCTGCTGCCACCAATGACGATCACGGTTTTGCCGTTCAGGGGAGAAGTCATGAAGAACTGTCCTGGTTGAGAAAGTGAGCGTTCATCTTCTCAGCTTGGTAATCGGCGAAAAATCCCGGTAAAACGACAAGATCTTTAAAGGATTTTTATAAATGAGCTCGATCCTTGATCTGGAAGTCTTCGTGCGCACCGCCGACACCGGCAGCCTTTCGGCGGCTGCGCGAGGCCTGAACCTGACGCCTGCGGCCGCGAGCATCGCCCTCAAGCGCCTGGAGACGCGCCTGGGTTTTCGTCTGCTGGCCCGTTCTACACGCAGCATGCGCCTGACCGAAGAAGGCCGGCGCTACCTCGACAGCGTGCGCGTGGCGCTGGCCGCCTTGTCGGAGGGCGAGCAGGCGCTGAAGCAGCAAAACCAAGGCCTGAGCGGCCTGCTGCAAGTGGCCGCGCCATCGGACTTCGGGCGCAATGTGGTGCTCGGTTGGCTGGATGAGTTCAAGGCCCAACACCCCAATATCCGCCTGCAACTGATGCTCAACGACAGCAATGCCGACCTGTTCCGCGAAACCATCGACATCGCCCTGCGCTTTGGCGTGCCCCAGGACTCCAGCCTGGTGGCGCTGCCGATCGCCCCCGCGCATTGCCGCGTCGCCGTCGCCAGCCCCGCGTACCTTGCACGCCACGGTACGCCCCAGGCGCCCCTGGAGCTGTCGCAGCACAGCGCGCTGCGGTACATGCGCCAAGGCCAGATCAGCAAGACCTGGCGTTTTCGCCGCGCCAACGAGCTGCAAGACGTCGACGTGAGCGGAGATTTCCTCAGTGATGACGGCGAAATCGTACGCCGCTGGGCATTGGCCGGGCACGGTATTGCCTACAAGGCCAGGCTGGATGTCATCGGCGATATTCGCGCTGGCCGGCTGCTGGCGCTGTTCGAGGATTGGCAGGGAGAGCCCGCCCCCTTGAACCTGATGTGCCCACATCGGCTGCAAGTGTCGGAGCGGGTGAAGGTGCTGCATCGATTTCTCCAGGAGCGTTGCCAGGCCTTGCTGAGCACATGAAGAAACGCGTGCGGGGCTTGTTCCAGAGCCTGCGAGTCTGGTATTGCATAACCCACGTTTCACCGCCAGAAAGGAGCTATCCATGATCTACCGCACATTGGGCCAGTCCGGCTTGAAGGTCAGTGCCTTGACCCTGGGCACCATGATGTTTGGCGAGCAGACCAACACCGAGGACTCGCTGCGCATCATCGACAAGGCCTGGGACCAGGGCATCAATTTTATCGACACCGCTGACGTCTATACCGGTGGGCGCTCCGAGGAAATCGTCGGCGAGGCCATCGCCCGTCATCGTGACGATTGGATCGTCGCCTCCAAAGTCGCGATCGGCCCCACCGATGGCCTGCCCAACCGCAGCGGCCTGAGCCGCAAGCGCATCTTCAATGCCCTGGAAGCCAGCCTGACCCGCCTCGATACCGACTACCTGGACATCTATTACCTGCACCGCGAAGACCATGACACGCCGCTGGAAGTGACCATCTCGGCGATCGGCGACCTGATCCGCCAGGGCAAGATCCGTTACTGGGGGCTGTCCAACTACCGTGGCTGGCGCATTGCCGAAGTGATCCGGGTGGCCGAGCGCCTGGGTGTCGACAAGCCGGTGATCAGCCAGCCGCTGTACAACATCGTCAACCGTCAGGCCGAGGTCGAGCAACTCACGGCAGCGGCGGCCTATGGCTTGGGCGTGGTGCCTTACAGCCCACTGGCGCGGGGGGTGCTCAGCGGCAAGTACGCGCCGGATGTCACGCCCGAAGCCGGCAGCCGCGCCGCGCGCCAGGACAAGCGCATCCTCGAAACCGAATGGCGCGTGGAGTCGCTGCGCATCGCCCAGCAGATCCAGCAATACACCCAGGGACGTGGCGTGGGAATCGTCGAATTTGCGATCGCGTGGGTGTTGAACAACACCGCGGTGAGCTCGGCGATTGTCGGACCGCGTACCGAAGCACAGTGGGATGCCTACATTGGGGCGCTGGAGGTGAAGGTCACGGCAGCGGATGAGGCGTTTATTGATTCGCTGGTGACGCCGGGGCATTCGTCTACGCCGGGGTTCAATGATGTCGGGCATTTTGTGTCGGGCCGAGTCGCACGGACGTAACCGCACTGTGGTGACCAGGGCGCTTGCTGTGGCGAGCGCCCTTGGGACAGATTGGACGGGCGGGAGATTTTCCTGGAAAACGCCCCAAAACAGCGCACCTCTTTCACGCCAAAAGCACCATAATCCCCTCCTCTCTTGTCTCAATCGGTTTTCGCGAGGACTGCGTGTCTAAAGGTGTGGTGTTATCGGTGTTGGCCTCGGTGTTGTTTGCCGTGATGTATTACTTCACATCACTGCTCACGCCATTGAGCGGCCTGGAGATTTTCGGCTGGCGCATGCTGCTGACCGTGCCGTGCATGACGGTGTTCATGATCATCAGCGGCGAATGGCGACGGGTGTGGGAATTGCTGCAGATGCTTGCACACAAGCCGCGGCTGATCGGTGGTGTGCTGCTGTCTTCGGCGTTGCTGGGCGTGCAGTTATGGCTGTTCATGTGGGCGCCGCTCAATGGGCGCAGCCTGGATGTATCGGTGGGGTATTTCCTGTTGCCGCTGACCATGGTGCTGACCGGACGCCTGGTGTACGGCGAGCGCTTGTCGCGCCTGCAGCAGATCGCAGTGCTTTTTGCCGGGCTCGGGGTGTTGAACGAGCTGTATCAGGCCGGTGGTTTTTCCTGGGCGACCTTGGTGGTGATCATCGGTTACCCCGTCTATTTCATCGTGCGCAAGTACCTGACCACCGACCACTTGGGCGGGCTGTGGCTGGATATGGCGTTGATGCTGCCCGTGGCATGGTGGTTCGTGCAGCACGGCGAGCAAGGGTTTGCGGTGATGGACAGCCACCCCAAGTTGTATGGGTTGATTCCCATGCTCGGGGTCATCAGTGCATCAGCGCTGGTGAGTTACATCATTGCCAGCCGCTTGCTGGCATTCAGTTTGTTCGGGCTGCTCAGTTATGTGGAACCGGTGCTACTGCTGGGCGTGGCGCTGATCCTGGGTGAAGGGATCAAGGGCGGCGAATGGCTGACCTATATCCCCATCTGGCTGGCGGTGATGGTGCTGGTGTACGAGGGCTTCAAGCATCTGGTACGCCAGCGCAAGGCATGAATGACAGGCCTGAAAAAACCCGGTGAATACCGGGTTTTTTATTTTTCGAGGACGTCAGTCGGTGGCCAACACGCCACGACGCACCTGATCCCGCTCAATCGACTCGAACAATGCCTTGAAGTTGCCTTCGCCGAATCCATCGTCGCCCTTGCGCTGGATGAACTCGAAGAACACCGGGCCCATCAGGGTTTCCGAGAAGATCTGCAGCAGTAGGCGCTTGTCGCCTTCGATGGACGAACCGTCCAGCAGAATGCCACGGGCTTGCAGTTGGTCTACCGGCTCGCCGTGGTTCGGCAGGCGGCCTTCGAGCATTTCGTAGTAGGTGTCCGGCGGTGCGGTCATGAAGCGCATGCCGATATTCTTCAGCTTGTCCCAGGTCTTGACCAGGTCGTCGGTGAGGAATGCCACGTGCTGGATGCCCTCGCCGTTGAACTGCATCAGGAACTCTTCGATCTGCCCGGCGCCCTTGGAGGACTCTTCGTTCAGCGGGATGCGGATCATGCCGTCCGGGGCGCTCATGGCCTTGGACGTCAGGCCGGTGTACTCGCCCTTGATGTCGAAGTAGCGCGCTTCGCGGAAATTGAACAGTTTTTCGTAGAAGTTCGCCCAATAGGCCATGCGCCCACGGTAGACGTTGTGGGTCAGGTGGTCGATGACCTTGAGGCCGGCGCCTTGGGGGTTGCGGTCCACGCCATCGAGGAAAACGAAGTCGATGTCGTAGATCGAGCTGCCTTCGCCGAAACGGTCGATCAGATACAGCGGCGCACCGCCGATGCCTTTGATGGCCGGCAGGTTCAGTTCCATCGGGCCGGTCTCGATATGGATCGGCTGCGCGCCCAGCTCAAGGGCGCGGTTATAGGCTTGTTGCGAGTCCTTGACGCGAAACGCCATGCCGCATACCGACGGGCCGTGTTCGGCCGCGAAGTAGGACGCGATGCTGTGGGGTTCGTTGTTGAGGATCAGGTTGATTTCGCCCTGGCGATACAGGTGCACGTTCTTCGAACGGTGGGTCGCCACTTTGCTGAAGCCCATGATCTCGAAGATCGGCTCCAGGACGCCCGGCGTTGGTGATGCGAATTCGATGAATTCAAAGCCCATCAGGCCCATTGGGTTTTCGTATAGATCTGCCATGATTTGGCGCCTCATCATTTCTTGTCATTAACCATCGAGTTAGGTGCGAGCAAGGATGAGGTCTGACGGTGGCGCGCAGGAAAGGCCTCGCACACTGCGGGCGAGGAAGTCACCAAAGATGAGGGGGGAGCCGAGTAGCTTCATGGTTACATCAGTCTCTGACGGCCGAGGCTTGCGTGAGCGCAAGTCCATATTCTTGTATGCGTAAATCGATTCTACACAGCGTAACAGTATTTGTCCGTACTCTTATCAAATCCCCATTGCCCTGGGCTGCGCAAGGGGTTTGTTGCACAGGTAGATGCCCAGCAGGATCACTGCGCCGCCCAGCAGCATGGGCGACGTCAGTTGCTCGTCGAGCAGTAGTGCGCCGCAGATCACCGCGGTCAGTGGGTTGAGTGCAATAAAGACCCCGGCGCGGGTTGCACCGATGCGGCGGATACCGTCGTACCAGGCGATGTAGGCCAGTGCCGAGCCCAATACGCCGAGGTACAGCAGGCTTAGCCATTGCGGCAGATGGATCGCGGCCACCGCGGCCAGCGTGAGTTTGCCGCTGACGGCCGTGACGGTCGCGAGCATGGCGGTACCCAGCAGGATGGACCACGTTACTGTTTGCAACGGCCCCAGGCTTTGGTTGAGGGTTCGTGAATACAGGGAGTACACGCCCCACCCCACCACGCAGCCGAACACCAGCACGTCGCCCAGCCAGGCCTGGTCGGTGCTGATGAGTAGCTGTGGATTACGGCTGATGATGACCACACCCGCCCCGCCCAGGCACAAGGCAATCCCCAGGCATTTGCCGGCGCCCAAGCGTTCTTTGAACAGCAGCCACGCGGCCAGACCGATAACCGCCGGGTTCAGTGCAACGATCAGGGATGCCCGCGACGCATTGATGTAGTGCAGGCCGTAGAAAAAACACAAGTTGTAGAAAAAAATCCCGAAGAACCCCAGCACGGCCAACTGCAACAGTTGCCCACCGCGTGGCCGCACCAGGCGCACGCGGGTAGCGCCCATGAAGCCCAGCAGCGCGGCGCTGGCCAACATAAACCGCAGGGTCGCCGCCAGCAGCGGGTCGACGCCGGTAGCCAGGTAACGTCCGGCAACGAAAGTGGCGCCCCAGATCATGGTCACGGCGCAAAGCTTCAGGTAGGTCAGGCGGTCAGTCATCAACGGGGCTCTTTACGGTGGATATTGGCGTATCCTCCGGGTAATGACCGATCATCGTAAAATGAGTAAATACTCATGACACTCACGCAACTGGAAATTTTTTCGCGGGTGGCGGAGCTGCACAGCTTCACCAGCGCAGCGCATCGTCTGGGTATCAGCCAATCGGCGGTATCCCATGCCATCAAGGCCCTTGAGCAGGAACTGGGCGTCGAATTGTTTCGGCGGCATCAGGCCCAGATCGAACTCAGCGATATCGGCCAGCAACTGGTCATGCGCGCCCGCACGCTGCTGGGCGTGGCCAATACCCTACAACAGGAAGCTTCCGATGCCCGCGGCATGAAACGTGGCACGTTGCGCATCGGCTCTTTCGGCCCCACTGCGTCCAACCGCTTGCTGCCGCCCATCCTCACGCAGTTTCGCCACGAACATCCGGGGATTGAAGTGCACGTGGATGAAGGGCCGGACCGCCAGGTCCTGCAATGGCTGGACGAGCGGCGTGTCGATGTGGGTTTCGTGGTGCTCGAACAGGAGCGCCTCGATACCTTTGCGTTGTTCAAAGACCAGATGGTCGCCTTGCTGCCGGCGGCACATCCGCTGACTGCGCAGCCTAGCGTGGCGTTGAAGGCGCTGTGCAACGACCCGTTCATACTGACTGAGGCCGGTTCCTTGGAGTTGGTCTCACGGCTATTCAGCACTGCACGACTGACACCCAAAGTACGCTACCGCTGCGCGCAATTGCTCAGTACGCTGGAGGCGGTCAGTCGCGGTGATGGCCTGAGCGTGGTGGCCGAGGCTTCATTGCCGCCAACGCCGGACCCGCGTTATGTCGTGCGCGCCCTATCCCCACCGGTCGTACGCGAAATCGGCCTGGGGGTGCTGGATCAACGCCAGGCGAGCCCGGCGACCCTGGCGTTCATTCAGATTGCACAACGGATTTATGGGTAGGCGCCTACTGGCCGAACGGCCAGGTACAGCGAGCTTAATTGCGCCGCGCCATCTATCATCGATTTAATCTGAATTGCCATTCGGCGCTTTTCCCACCTTGCAACAGGCCGTTTCTTCCATGCCCCTGACCCTCAACGGCCCGCGAAAACGCGCCACCCGCTCTATGATCACCGTGCTCAGCGGGCTATTACCGATGGTTTTAGGCGGGGTCATTCTGTACTGGCAAGCCGAACGCACCCTACAGCAGAGTACTGCTCAGACCGCCCTTGAAGCGGTGCGTCAATTCGACCTGATGCTCGACAACACCGCCCTCGCCGCCCAGGCCCTGATTCCATTGGCCGGGCAGCCCTGTGATAACGCCGCGCAATTGGCCTTGCGTGAACAAGTCACGCGCCGCCCGTTTGTGCGTGCCACGACGCTGTCCTGGCAGAGAAACATCTATTGCAGCTCACTGTTCGGCGGTGAGTACGCGTCGCCGGTGAACCCGGATGACTACGTTGAGGGCAATCTGTGGTTGATGAACGGCAACCCGGTGACCCCCGATACGGCGCTCCTGGTGTATCGCCTGGTCGATGGCGACAAAGCCGCGTTTGCCTCGATTGACGGCTACCACCTGACCAACGCCCTGCGCCTGATCAGCCGCTACGCGCTGCTGGTCCTGCAAGTGGGGCCCAACTGGCTGGACGCCAGCGGCAAGGTGCATGACAGCGCCGTGCCGGAATTTGCCGTGGCGCATCATCATTTGGCCTCCACGCGCTATCACTACAGCGTCGAGGCCGGCATGCCGTCCGGTGAAGTGTGGCGCTACATGGAAGCCCGCTACCCGGCGTTGTTCAGCCTGCTGGTGTTCTTCGGGATACTGGCCGGCGTCCTCGCGCATTGGCTGCAAAAACGCTCCTGCGCGCCGACCCATGAGCTGCAACGGGCGTTGGGCGCCAACGAGTTCATACCGTATTTCCAACCCGTGGTGCGCGGCGATACCCGTGCGTGGGCCGGTTGTGAAGTGCTGATGCGTTGGCAGCATCCGAAGGAAGGCCTGGTGCGCCCGGACTTGTTCATTCCCCTGGCCGAGCACTCAGGCCTGATCGTGCCGATGACCCGCGCCCTGCTGCGCCAGACCGCCGCGCAGTTGGCACCGCACGCCGAGCGCTTCAGCCCGGGCTTCCATATCGGCGTGAACATCACCGCACGCCATTGCGAAGACCTGGCGCTGGTTGAGGACTGTCGCGAATTCCTCGGCGCCTTCGCGCCTGGCCAGGTCACGCTGGTGCTCGAATTGACCGAACGCGAGCTGATCAAGCCGACCGATACAACCCGACGCTTGTTCGACGCCCTGCATGGATTAGGGGTGATGATCGCCATTGATGACTTCGGTACTGGGCATTCCAGCTTGGGCTACTTGCGCAACTTCAATGTCGACTACTTGAAGATTGATCAAAGCTTTGTCGCCATGATCGGTGCGGATGCGCTCTCGCGGCATATTCTCGACAGCATCATAGAACTGTCCGGCAAGCTCGACCTGGGCATCGTTGCCGAAGGCGTGGAAACAGTCGAGCAATGCGAATACCTGGCGGCACAAGGTGTGGACTTCCTGCAAGGTTACCTGTTCGGGCGGCCGTTACCCTGTGATGAATTCATTAAATCGCTGGGCAGCCATTGAATAGCCGGCCACTAACAAGCTGAAATAATGTTGTTTACACAAAAGACGTGATTTACTCGTGGCGGATTAACTACTACAATTTTTCATGCCTGTGCAGAACTCGCAAAAAGCGCCACTTTCTTTAAGTCACCTTAAAGCCGTTGGCTCATAGCTTTGTCTGCAGTTGTATCCGCCAACTACACTATTGGAGTACAGATTTTGTCCAGACTCGCCGAATTTCGCGCAGCAGAAAAAGCCCTTCAAGAGCAGCTGGCCCAGCTGGAGTCGCTGAAGAACGACGCTGGCCTGAAGAAAGAAATCGAATTCGAAGAAAAGCTTCAAGCGCTGATGAAAAGCTACGGCAAAGGCCTGCGCGACATCATCTCCATCCTTGACCCGAACCCGGGCAAGGCCAGCGCTGCAACCGCCAGCGCCCCGAAACAGCGCCGTGCACGTGTGGTCAAGGTCTACCAGAACCCGCACACCGGCGAACTGATCGAGACCAAAGGCGGTAACCACCGCGGCCTGAAAGCCTGGAAAGAACAGTACGGCGCCGCCACTGTAGATTCCTGGCTTCGCGGCTGATCAACACGCACTAACAAAGAGCCCCGCACTTGCGGGGCTTTTTTTGCTTCAGGGTTCGAAAACGAACTTAACTAACATTTCATATTGTTCAAACGCGTTCGGTGTATCGCGCTCAAAGTTTCAAGCTGTCACGTACCGAACTGACTTCGTCCTTACTGGCGTCGTACGCTTGGGCTTGGCCTGCGTATGAAAAAACATACGCCTTATCCGCATCAATCGCGCCCACCAATGTTTGCGAAATCACGCGCCGGCCATTCTCGGTAATCACACAAGTAGTTTCCAGGGCGTCGAGGCGGCTCAAGGTCGTCGTGTGCATCTTGCTGCACACGCTTTGATAGCCGCTGCGGGCGAAATCTTTCTGGATGGATTTACGCATTTCCATCAATACGCCCTCAAGATTAACTTTATGCCCCTCTTCAATCGGTGTGCCGGTCAATTCCATGACCATCAGCGTCAAGCCATTTTCATCATTCTTGATCGCGCGCTGGCGCGACACTGCCTGAGGAGGAACGGGCGCTTCGCCGTCGGGTGTGACTTCCTCGACTTGCCAACCACTGGGCCAATGGATTTGCGGCTCGGTCGCCAATGCAAAGGGGCTGACCAGCAGCAAACACACAGCGCTCAACAACGCTTTACGTAATTCGATCATTGCAAAAAACACCAGAGGGCCAAGCGTTAAAGTTTGAGCCCCGCCCCTGCTGGTCGCAAGGCCTGCGTGGGCTTTTTAATTTGGCGCCGGGGTCGGGGCTTGCGTATCATGGCCCGGCTGCACGGATGCCGGCCGCAAGCCAAGGAACCGCTCCTTATAGGAGTTGCGTTTGCCCCATTTTTTTCTGGAGGGCCCATGAGCCTGCACGAACTGAACACCTTCCCGGGCGTCACCGCCCAACCTGATACCGCGACCGCGAACTTCGTGTTCAATCACACCATGTTGCGGGTCAAAGACATCACCAAGTCGCTGGATTTCTATACGCGCGTCCTGGGTTTCTCGCTGGTTGAGAAGCGTGACTTCCCGGAAGCCGAATTCAGCCTGTACTTCCTGGCCCTGGTGGACAAGTCCCAGATTCCAGCCGACGCGGCTGAGCGCACGCAGTG
The DNA here is from genome assembly GCF_059803535.1 of Pseudomonas sp. RP-B7. Classification (NCBI taxonomy): domain Bacteria; kingdom Pseudomonadati; phylum Pseudomonadota; class Gammaproteobacteria; order Pseudomonadales; family Pseudomonadaceae; genus Pseudomonas; species Pseudomonas sp. RP-B7. Next base: position 200,752 of record NZ_JAPFHC010000003.1, on the reverse strand, counting down.
GATGAAGTCGATCCCGGGCATCCTGGAACTGACCCACAACCACGGCACCGAAAACGACGCCGACTTCGCCTACCACAACGGCAATACCGACCCGCGCGGCTTTGGCCACATCTGCATCTCGGTGCCGGATATTGTTGCCGCCTGCGAACGTTTCGAGGCCCTGGGCTGTGATTTCCAGAAACGCCTGAACGATGGCCGCATGAAGAGCCTGGCGTTCATCAAGGACCCGGATGCGTACTGGGTCGAAATTATTCAGCCAGCACCGCTGTAAACAAAAAACCCCATGATCACTCATGGGGTTTTTCATTTCAGCCAGGCAACTTACGACGTGCGGATCAAGTGATCAAAAGCACTCAGGGAAGCCTTGGCGCCCTCGCCTACGGCAATCACGATCTGCTTGTACGGCACAGTCGTTACATCACCGGCGGCGAACACCCCTGGCAGTGACGTCTCGCCACGGGCATCGACGATGATCTCGCCACGGGGCGACAGTTCGACAGTGCCTTTGAGCCAGTCGGTGTTGGGCAGCAAACCGATCTGTACGAAAATGCCTTCCAGATCGACCGTCTTGAACTCGCCGCTGTCGCGATCCTTGTAGGCCAGGCCGGTCACTTTCTGGCCATCGCCTTTGACCTCGCTGGTCAGCGCGCTGGTAATCACATCCACGTTGGGCAGGCTGTGCAGCTTGCGTTGCAACACCGCGTCGGCGCGCAGCTTGCTGTCGAATTCCAGCAAGGTTACGTGGCTGACGATACCGGCCAGGTCGATGGCCGCTTCCACGCCAGAGTTACCGCCGCCAATCACCGCTACGCGTTTGCCCTTGAACAGCGGACCATCACAGTGCGGGCAGAAGCACACGCCCTTGGCTTTGTATTCCTGCTCGCCCGGCACACCCATTTCACGCCAACGGGCGCCGGTGGCCAGGATTACGGTCTTGGACTTGAGGGTCGCACCGCTTTCGAAGCGGATTTCGTGCAGTTCACCGGGGTTCTTCGCCGGGATCAGGGCACTGGCGCGCTGCAAGTTCATGATGTCTACGTCGTACTGGCGCACATGCGCCTCAAGGGCACTGGCCAGTTTCGGCCCTTCGGTTTCCTGTACCGAGATAAAGTTCTCGATGGACATGGTGTCCAGCACTTGGCCACCAAACCGCTCGGCGGCGACACCCGTGCGGATGCCTTTACGCGCAGCGTAGATCGCAGCGGACGAACCGGCCGGACCGCCACCCACGACGAGCACATCAAACGCGTCTTTGGCGCTGATCTTCTCGGCGGCTTTTTCGAGGCCGCTGGTATCGAGCTTGGCGAGGATTTCTTCCAGGCCCATGCGGCCCTGACCGAAGTTCACACCGTTGAGGTAAACGCTTGGCACCGCCATGATCTGGCGCTCATCCACTTCTGCCTGGAACAGCGCGCCGTCGATGGCGACGTGGCGGATATTCGGGTTGAGCACGGCCATCAGGTTCAGCGCCTGGACCACATCCGGGCAGTTCTGGCAGGACAGCGAGAAGTACGTCTCGAAGTTGAACTCGCCTTTCAGGGCGCGGATCTGTTCAATCACCTCGACACTGGCCTTCGACGGGTGGCCACCGACTTGCAGCAGGGCCAGCACCAGCGAAGTGAACTCATGGCCCATCGGGATGCCGGCAAAACGCAGGCTGATTTCGGCACCCGGACGATTGATCGAAAACGATGGTTTGCGCGCATCATTGCCATCGGTTTTCAGGCTGATCAGCGTGGTGAGGCTGGTAACGTCCTGCAACAGGGCCAGCATTTCCTGGGATTTCGCGCCGTCATCGAGGGAGGCGACGATCTCAATCGGCTGGGTGACCCGTTCCAGGTATGACTTCAACTGAGCTTTAAGATTGGCGTCCAACATACGGGCGATTTCCTTTAATTCTGGGTAAAAAAAACGCCCGAGCGAATCTCGCCCGGGCGTTTTTGAGGGCGGTTGCAGCTGACTTAAGGTGCGGATACCCGCCCTGGATACTTCATTGACTTAGATCTTGCCGACCAGGTCCAGGGACGGAGCCAGGGTGGCCTCGCCTTCTTTCCACTTGGCTGGGCACACTTCGCCCGGGTGGGCAGCGACATACTGGGCAGCCTTGATTTTGCGCAACAGCTCGGAAGCGTCACGGCCAACACCGCCGTCGTTCAGCTCAACGATCTTGATCTGACCTTCTGGGTTGATCACGAAAGTACCGCGGTCAGCCAGGCCTGCCTCTTCGATCAGGACGTCGAAGTTGCGGGAGATGGTCAGGGTCGGGTCGCCGATCATGGTGTACTGGATCTTGCCGATGGCTGGCGAGGTGTTGTGCCAGGCAGCGTGGGCAAAGTGGGTGTCGGTGGAAACGCTGTAGATTTCGACGCCCAGTTTCTGGAATTCGGCGTAGTTGTCAGCCAGGTCTTCCAGCTCGGTTGGGCAAACGAAGGTGAAGTCGGCTGGGTAGAAGAACACGACGGACCATTTGCCTTTCAGGTCAGCGTCAGACACATCTACGAAGTTGCCGTTTTTGTATGCGGTAGCTTTGAACGGTTTTACTTGGCTGTTGATGATAGGCATCGTTGACTCTCCGTCAGGGGTTAAGAAGTTGATGAAGTGAATCCTACCCAGTCTCTGGGCCGATGGCTCATTGGCAAACCTGATGCTCGCGATTGGCTTTGTCTATCAGCTAACCGTATTAATAGAAGAAATCTTAAAGCAGCGGCTGCGTTGCCAGGGTCATCCCGAGAAAGGGTGTCGCTTCAACATAGCGCATGGCGGATTTCATGTCGCTCCAGCCGACGTAACTCATCAACGACTTCAAATCCCAGCCGCTGCGATGGGCCCAGGTCGCAAAGCCACGGCGCAATGAGTGGCTGGTGTACGCGTCGGCTGCAATACCCGCACGCTCCAACGCCTGGCGCAACAATGGAATTACGCTGTTGGGGTGCAACCCCTCCTCGCTCAGGTTGCCCCAGCGATCAATCCCGCGAAAAACCGGGCCACGCACCAGCGCCGAAGCGCTGAGCCACTCGCTGTAGGCCTGCACCGGGCATAGGCGCAGCAACGCTGGGGTCTGATAGGTCTTGCCAAGGTTGTCGCGATCACTTTTGCTGCGCGGCAGATACAGGCTGATGCCGGCGCCGGGGGTGGCCTGCACGTGTTCGATCGCCAGGCGGCAGAGTTCATCACTGCGAAAGCCACGCCAGAAGCCCAACAGAATCAGCGCGGTGTCGCGTTTGGCGCGTAACAGCCGTGGTTGATCGTGGTCTTGAGCGGCGGCTTGCGCTTGAGTCGCCAGGGACGCCACCACCTGTTCCAGGTGCTTTAGTTGCAGTGGCTCGGCCTGTTTCTCTTGTGCCGGATGCACAGCACGGATCCCCTTGAGCACCTTGCGAACCACCGGCGCTTTTGTCGGGTCAGGAAAGCCCTGGCTCGTATGCCACTGCGCCAATGCCGAGAGGCGCAGCTTCAAGGTGTTGATCGCCAGCACACCGGCATGCGCGACCAGGTAGCGCGCCACGCTGTCACTGGTGGCTGGCAGGAATCCGCCCCAGCTCACTTCGAAATGCTCGATGGCTGCGCGATAGCTGCGCCGCGTGTTGTCGCGGGTGGCGGCATTTAGATAACGGTCCAGATCGCTCATGGGAAGCCTATTCGTACCGCTTGCGTATGTACGCGCGGCTAAAACGTCGATGACACGGGATAATACGCCAATATCCCATCTGTTAATTGATGAATTTCAACAGGTTTTTATTCGTGATAAGGTATGTATCTACATACTACGTACCACAGTACTAAATCGACGGAGACCCCATGGCGCGCGGCGGCATTAATAAGGCAGTAGTTCAAACGGCACGCTTGGCGATTCTGGCTCGCGGCGAGAACCCCAGCATCGACGCTGTGCGCATCGAGATGGGCAATACCGGCTCGAAAACCACGATTCATCGTTATCTGAAGGAGCTGGACGAAAGCGAAAGCCGCCAGACCATCACCCAGGCCCCTATCGACGATGAGCTGGGCGAACTGGTGGCACGCCTGGCCCAGCGCCTGAAAGAAAAAGCCCAGGAGCCCATCGACCTGGCCCAGGCCCAGTTCGAGCAGCAGAAAACCGCCCTGCTCGCCCAGCTGGAAGCACTGGAAGAGGCCCACAGCCAGCTCAAGCAACAATTCGACATCCAAGCGGCCGCCCTGGCCGAAGAAAGCGCCGCGCTGCAAACCGCCAGTAGCAGCCTGCAGACCGAGCAGACCCGCAATGCCGGCCTTAGCCAGGCGTGTAGCGATTACGAGTTGCGCATTAACGACAAGGACGAGCAGATCCGCTCACTGGAAGACAAGCACCTGCACGCGCGCGATGCGTTGGAGCATTACCGCAATGCGGTCAAGGATCAGCGCGAACAGGAACAGCGGCGCCATGAAGGTCAACTGCAACAGGTCCAGGCTGAATTGCGCCAGGCCCAGCAGAGCGCCATGGTGCGCCAGGATGAAATCACTCAACTGCATCGGGACAATGAGCGCCTATTGATTGAGCAGCGCGTCATAACAAAGGAACTGGCGGCACTGCAGGAGCAAGCGCGCAAAGACCAGGTCCAGCAACTAAAACTGAGCGAGCAGGTGAGCGTGATAGAGAGTGAGCGCACCCTGCTTCAGGAGCGCCTGCGCGTTGCTGTGCTGGATAGCCAGTCCCGCCAGGAGGCCCTGACCGGATACCAGCACGCCAATAAGGCCCTGGAACTGGACCTTATCAAGGCCCAGGCGAGTATCGAGGCATTGCGCCTGGCGGCCGCCGTTGCAACGACCCCAGAGGCAACGCCAAACGCCTGATCAGTCCGCCACAGGCGTGCGCATGGTGACGAATTCTTCCGCCGCCGTAGGATGCACGCCGATGGTCTCATCGAAATGCCGCTTGGTCGCGCCAGCCTTGAGCGCGATCGCCAAGCCTTGCACGATCTCGCCGGCATCCGGGCCGACCATATGGCAGCCCAGCACCTTGTCGGTGTCGGCGTCGACCACCAGTTTCATCAAGGTTTTCTCCTGGCACTCGGTCAGGGTCAATTTCATCGGCCGGAAGCGGCTTTCGAAGACTTGCACCTTGTGGCCGTTTTGCTTCGCCTCTTCTTCCGTCAACCCTACGGTGCCAATGTTCGGCAGGCTGAACACTGCCGTCGGAATCATTGCGTAATCCACCGCGCGGTACTGCTCCGGCTTGAACAAGCGCCGTGCGACTGCCATGCCTTCAGCCAAGGCCACCGGCGTCAGTTGCACACGGCCGATCACATCGCCAATAGCCAGGATTGAAGGGTCGGCGGTCTGGTACAGGTCATCCACTTCGACGAAGCCACGCTTGTCGAGTTTGACGCCGGTGTTTTCCAGGCCCAGGTTGTCCAGCATCGGGCGACGACCAGTGGCATAGAACACACAATCGGCTTCCAGTACGCGCCCGTCTTTCAGGGTGGCCTTGAGGCTGCCATCGGCTTGCTTGTCGATGCGCTCGATGTCGGCATTGAACTGCAGATCCAGGCCGCGCCTGGTCAGTTCTTCCTTCAAGTGCGTACGCACTGCGCCGTCAAAGCCGCGCAAGAACAGGTCGCCGCGATACAGCAGCGAAGTTTTCGCACCCAGACCGTGGAAAATGCCCGCGAATTCAACGGCGATATAACCACCGCCAACGACCAACACGCGCTTGGGCAGCTCTTTGAGGAAGAACGCTTCATTGGAGCCAATGGCATGCTCGCGCCCCGGGATTTCCGGGATCTGCGGCCAGCCGCCCGTGGCGATCAGGATGTGCTTGGCGGTGAAGCGCTCGCCATTTATTTCCACCTGATGCGGATCAATCAGTCGCGCATGCCCTTCATGCAAGGTCACGCCACTGTTGACCAGCAGGTTGCGGTAGATGCCATTGAGGCGATTGATCTCGCGATCTTTATTCGCGATCAGTGTCGCCCAATCAAAATTTGCTTCGCCCAACGACCAGCCAAAACCACTGGCCTGCTCGAAGTCCTCGGAAAAATGCGCGCCGTACACCAACAGTTTTTTCGGCACGCAGCCCACGTTTACGCAGGTGCCACCCAGGTAGCGGCTTTCCGCAACGGCCACTTTGGCGCCAAACCCCGCAGCAAAACGCGCAGCGCGAACACCGCCGGAACCGGCACCAATTACATACAGATCAAAATCGTAGGCCATTTCACTCTCCTCGGCAGGCAATCAGCATACCGACTTACATGGGACTGAAAAACGAAAAAGCCACCCTAAGGTGGCTTTCTCTTGAAACAGGTTTGGCAACCGTGGATCAGTAAGCCTTGCCAGTCTTGTAGAAGTGCTCGTAGCAGAAGTTGGTTGCTTCGATGTAGCCTTCAGCACCACCGCAGTCGAAACGACGACCTTTGAACTTGTAGGCAATCACGCAACCGTCTTTGGCTTGCTTGAGCAAGGCGTCAGTGATCTGGATTTCGCCGCCCTTACCTGGCTCGGTTTCTTCGATCAGCTTGAAGATATCCGGAGTCAGGATGTAACGGCCGATGATCGCCAGGTTCGACGGGGCATCTTCCGGCGCTGGTTTTTCAACCATGTCGCGTACGCGGATCAGGCCATCACCAATGTCGTCGCCGGCGATTACACCGTACTTGTTGGTTTCTTGAGGATCAACCGCTTGAACGGCAACGATGGTGCAGCGGTACTTCTGATAAAGCTTGACCATCTGGGTCAGCACGCCATCGCCTTCCAGGTTGACGCACAGGTCATCCGCCAGGACCACGGCGAACGGTTCGTCACCGATCAGCGGGCGGCCGGTCAGGATGGCGTGGCCGAGGCCTTTCATCTGGGTCTGACGGGTGTAGGAGAACGAGCACTCATCCAGCAGCTTACGGATACCAACCAGGTATTTTTCCTTGTCGGTGCCTTTGATCTGGTTTTCCAGCTCGTAGCTGATGTCGAAGTGGTCTTCCAGTGCGCGTTTGCCGCGACCGGTCACGATGGAGATTTCGTTCAGGCCGGCATCCAGTGCCTCTTCGACGCCGTACTGAATCAGTGGCTTGTTCACCACCGGCAGCATCTCTTTAGGCATGGCTTTGGTCGCTGGCAGGAAGCGAGTGCCGTAACCGGCTGCTGGGAACAAGCATTTCTTGATCATATAAGTCCTTACAAAGGGCTGTGCGTACGGAATTCGGCGCAGTCTAATCAGGCCGCAGCCACCTTACAATGGGTCCTGCTGGCGTTGCGATGTCATCATAGAGAAAAAATCCCGACGTAAGTTCCACTTATCTTACAAAGAGCCCCCTCACCAGCAGTGAAAAAGCGGCTGGCGCCCCAGTATTTCTTGGGCCTGCATCCTATTTAGCACGTTTTTGCCCCTTGGACACTGACCGGCAATAACATGCGCGGCCCCGCGACATTTGGCGCTATCATTAGGCCCTTGAACCATACCCCCGAGATTGATAGATGTCAGAACCAAAAGGCGTAAACGGCTACCTGATCACCCAACGTGCGGACGGCTGGCACTTGATCAACTTTCATGGCGACAGCGTCGCGGGCGCATTTGCCACCGAAAGCCAAGCGATCGCGGTAGCGGAAGTGTTTGTGGATGAAGCGGGCCATGCGTCCAGCAAGCGACCGAAGGGCAAGTAAGCTGCAAGGCCCTGCACAAAAAAGCCCCGCTGAGCGGGGCTTTTTTGTGCGCATTCATTTTTCACAATCCAAGAATTTTATCACTCACGGCCTAGCGTCAGTTTGATAAAACTGCATGAGCCATTATTGTTTTCACAAGTCCGTAATCCCAGTCTTACAGCCAACGAAAAAAACAAAACGCCCTCACCAATTGCAATGTAGTAAAAATCCTACAGATGGATTTTAAGTTTTGGCAAATAGCCACATCCCTCTTACACATTCCGACATATTCAGGCCACGCCATTAGGCGAATCGGGCGACTTACTTTTTCAAGTGCAGCTCCAATAATTGCCGTGCTTTGAACAAACCCAGAACTGGCAATGCAATTAGTTGAAAAAAGCAATTTTTCATACTGATGCCGAGGGATGGCCCGAAGCAGTAACACCCGTTTGACAATGGCGCTGACCATTGTTTCAAGCCTGGAAGGTCCTGCCCGCAACTGCGAAAGGATTTATTCATGACACTTACTAATAGATGGGTCTTTGCAAATGAAAATTGAAATGAGAACTACGTTGTTGGCAATCAGTCTGCTCGCAGGTTCGATCGCCACTGCTCAAGCGGCGGATGGAACCGTTACATTTTACGGCTCTGTTCACTCCGGCGCCTGCTCTATCAAGCCTGAGTCCGTAGATCAATCCGTGAACTTGGGTGCCATTGCCAAGCACCAATTGCAAGATGGTGGAAGATCCAATGCCCGTCCTGTGTTGATCGAACTTGAAGGCTGCGATTTGACCGGCCTTACCGACAACACCGTGACCACGACGTTCACGGCTGCGCCATCAACCGCAGTGCCGGGAGCGATCGGTACAGTCGGGGGAGCGGGCAACATTGGCATCATGATGACACATGGTGGCGACGTTATTGAACTGGGCAAGCCAACTACCCCGCAGGCCATTGTCGCTGGTGATAACACGTTGCAATTCGGTGCCTATGTACAAGGTGCAGCTACGGGCGCCATCGTCCCTGGTGATTTCACCGCAGTCACCAATTTCACCCTGGCTTACCAGTAAGTGTTTCCCCCGCTACTTATATGTATGTGGCGGGGGTATTTGGCGGGAGATTACGGTGAACACATTCATACACCGCGCTATTGCCACTTCACTGCTGATGTTCATCTGCCCTGTTGTCTTTGCACAAGGTCAAGGCGATGGGATCGTCACATTAGGTGGAAACGTTGTTGATTCTGCCTGCGGGTTGGAATTGTCCAGTATCGATCAAACGATTGACATGCCAGCGGAACCCATCGGCCGACTCTTGAGAAATTCGCTGGGCGCGCCACACCCCTTCCAACTGCGCTTGGTCAACTGTTCACTGACTCGCCCTGATCCCAATCGCCCCGGTGCAACGTTGCCTGACTGGGAGCATATGCGCGTGACGTTTGACGGAGACCGCGACAGAGACGGCCGTTCCTTCGCCACGTCAGGCTTATCCCAAGGCGTGGCCTTGCATATTTGGGATTCCTTGGGTCAAGAGAGCGTGCCAGGCGAGCGGATGCCTCCACATCCGTTGAAAGAAGGCGACATGACGCTGAACTACACGCTTCGCCTGGTCGGCAACGGACTGCAGGTTTTGCCTGGCGCCCACACGGCTGCGGTGCGGTTCAAGTTGGAATACTTTTGAACATTGATGGATTGCTTTCATGTTGAATGCGTCGAAGGTCATAAATGCACTACGCCCAAGTTTACTCTTCGGCGGTTTACTCTCTGTGGCGGGAACTGCGTTGGGTGCCGGAGATATCGAGTTCAACACTGATGTTCTTGATCTCAGTGATCGTTCCAACATTGACTTGTCCCGTTTTGCCCGCAGTGGCTTTATTCTGCCGGGCACTTATTCAATGGTTATACAAATAAATAACCAGCCTACATCTGAATACTCGGTGGCATTTTACCCTCCCGATAACGACCCTAAAGGAAGCCTGGCTTGTTTATCGCAAGGTCTTGTATCGCAGTTGGGCTTGAAGGCGTCCAGCACCGCCAAACTGACGTGGTGGAAAGATGGACAATGCCTGGACATACAGAGCCTGCCTGGGATGGCAGTCAGTGGTGACTTGGCCACTTCCACGCTGAGCATCAACCTGCCTCAAGCTTACCTTGAATATAACGCGACCAATTGGGACCCGCCCTCACGCTGGGACGAAGGGGTGTCCGGGCTGCTGATTGACTACAACATGACGGCGCAAACCGGCCAGCAGAGAAATGACCGGGCGCGCAGCAACATCAGTGGTAACGGCACGATCGGGGCCAATGCCGGCGCGTGGCGCTTGAGGGCTGACTGGCAAGGCCGTGTCGACCAGGATCGCGAAGACTCGTCCGGGCGCGGGCAGCAGTTGGAGTGGAGCCGTTACTACGCTTACCGCGCAATACCGCAACTGCAAGCACGGTTGGTAGTGGGCGAAAACTATCTTTATTCGGACGTGTTTGACAGCTTCCGTTTCACCGGAGCCGCGATCAATTCGGACGAAAGCCAATTGCCGCCCAACCTGCGTGGCTATGCCCCGGAAGTGGTCGGGGTGGCCAAGACCAACGCCAAGGTCACCATCAGCCAGCAAGGGCGCGTGCTTTATGAAACGCTGGTCGCAGCGGGGCCATTTCGCATTCAAGACCTCAACGACGCGGTCACTGGCAGGCTGGATGTAAGGGTGGAAGAGCAGGATGGTTCGGTACATAGCTACCAGTTCGATACGGCTGGCGTGCCCTACCTGACGCGGCCTGGGCACGTTCGTTACAAAGTGGCGACGGGGCGACCGTCCAATCTCCAATATGGCGCCGATGGCGACTTTTTTGGAACGGGGGAGTTTTCCTGGGGGATCAACAACGGCTGGTCGCTGTATGGCGGCGGCATCGCGGATAACAACTATCGCGCATTATCTGTCGGGGTAGGCCGTGACCTGCTGGCCTTCGGCGCGCTCTCGCTGGACGTCACTCAAGCGCGCGCTGAGGTGTGGGGTGAAACGCTCTCGGGTAAATCATACCGACTTCAATACTCCAAACACTTCGAAGAATACGACAGCCAAATCACGTTTGCCGGTTACCGCTTTTCCGAGAAGAACTACCTGAGTATGAGTGAATACCTGGACGCTCGTCATTACGGCCTGAATGGCGAACTTGCCGAGCGTGACGCCAACGGTGATCTCTTAAGGAGCTGGCGACCTATCGGTGATAGCAAGGCGCTGTATACCGCGACCATCAATAAACAGTTTCGTGATTTAGGGGCCAGCGTGTACGCCAGCTACAACAAACAAACTTATTGGGGCCGTCCCGCCACGCAGCGTTGGAACTTGTCGGCGTCGCGCTATTTCAATATCGGAACCGTCAAAAACATGAACGCCTCCCTGAACGTGTATCGAACCCTGGATTACAACTATCGGGATAACGGCGTATCGCTGACGGTCAGCCTGCCGTTTGGGCACACCGGTACACTGTCGATGGACGCCAATAGAGCCGCAGGGAAGAACGGCTTGGGCACGCGCTACAGCGATCGCCTTGATGAGCGCAACAGTTACCAGCTCAGTGCCAGCGACAAAGGCGCCAGTGGTTATTTGAATCATACCGGCGACCAGGCTGACATCGACCTTGCCGCCAGCAGGCAGGAAGGCGGTTACTCCACGCTCAGCGTGTCGGCTCGCGGTGGTGGCACGCTCACGCGCTATGGCGCAGCACTGCATCGCACCAACAGCACCGGCGGAACCCGCCTGATGGTTGACACGGGTGGGGTCGCCGATGTGCCCGTGCGCGGTTACGGCGCACCGACCCGTAGCAATGTGTTCGGTAAAGCGGTGATTGCCGATGTCGGCAGCTATCTGCGCACAGCTGCCAGTGTCGACCTGGAAAGCTTGCCGAGCAATATCGAAGCCACCCAATCCGTCACGCAGCTGACACTCACCGAAGGTGCTATCGGTTATCGGTCCCTGTCCGTGATTGCCGGCGAAAAAGCCATGGCCGTTCTGCGCCTGCCCGATGGCAGCTCACCGCCCTTCGGCGCGACGGTGAAAAACGCGAAACAGCAGGATACCGGCATTGTGAATGACGGCGGCAATGTGTACCTGAGCGGCATCCAGGCCGGTCAACACATGATCGTCAGTTGGGGTGGCACCGAACGCTGCATCCTGACCTTGCCCAACGTCCTGCCTGCTGATGGTTTGACCGATGCCCTGCAACTGGGCTGCCGGATGGTAGCCACCGACCCCTCCTCGCCTGAGCCCGCCACCTTGACCGGCCAGCGCGCCGATACGGAGAAAACATCCTCATGAGGCTGAATACGCCACTCACCACGCTGTTGGCCCTGACCTTGAGTCATAACGCCAACGCCGCCGTTGGCCTAGACCGTACCCGAGTGATTTTCGATGGTGGCAAAGAAGCAACCAGCGTCAATATCACCAACAACAACACCCAGCTACCGTATTTGGCTCAAGGCTGGATTGAGGATGAAGAAGGCAAAAAAATCACTTCGCCCTTGATCGTGCTACCGCCGGTTCAACGCCTGGAACCTGGAAAACAGAGCCAGTTGAAAGTACAGGCATTACCGGCGGCCAAGTCGCTACCGCAGGATCGAGAGACGGTCTACTACTTCAACTTGAGAGAGATTCCGCCGCGCAGCGATAAACCCAACACCCTGCAGATTGCGCTGCAGACGCGGATCAAATTGTTCTACCGGCCGAAAGCTATTGCGCCCAGCCAGCAAGATCTCTCCAACCCCTGGCAGGAAAAGCTCACGCTGATCCGTGAGGGTGAACGCTACCAAGTCAACAACCCAACGCCTTATTACGTGACTCTGGTGGATGCGCGCACCACCAAGGACGGCAAAACCGTACCGGGTTTTGAACCGCTGATGATCCCCCCAAAAGGTTCGATGACCTTGGGGCCAACGGCCAAGTCGCTCGGTACAACTCCGCATTTGGCCTACGTGAACGATTACGGCGGTCGCCCACTGATGGCTTTCACCTGTGCTGGCAACACGTGCAAAGTCGACGCGCAAGCAGCAACGCCCAATGAATAACGCTTGTTGCCGGAGGAAGTCATGAAGTCGCACAACGTGAAGATCCTGGGTGCACTGCTGCTGGCCTCTATTGGGAGGGCACACGCTCAGGATGATGATGTTGAAGGCATGAGCGGCCTGCTGAACATCAACGGGTCCATGCATGAAACCCCCTGCATTCTGGAAATGACATCGATGCATCAAACGATCGATCTCGGGGCCATCTCGACTAGCCAATTACGACGCCCTGGTGACCAGGCAAGCCCGGTCGCCTTTCAACTGCGCTTTGCCGATTGCCAACGCAAAGCCGGTGGCATCCGCAGTGAACGCACGGGCAACCTGGTGTGGAGTGCCTTTCAACCCGTGGTGTCAGTGGCGTTTTACGCACCCGCCGATGCTGATGACCCCCGCTTGGTCAAGGTACAAGGCATCACGGGAATGGGCTTGCACCTGACCGACGCCTTGGGGCGCGATGTACAGCTGGGCTCCAGGGGCGAACCCTTGTTTTTGCCCCTGGGCAGCAATACCCAGACCTGGAATGTTCAAGCCACTCGCACCTCAGCATCCTTATCCAGCGGGGCGTTTCGGGCAGTAGTGGATTTCCGGCTCAATTATGAGTAAGCCCACAATGATAGTGAAGACAACCGGTCTTTGGGCCGTTCTGATAGGAGGTGGCCTGCAGTGGGCCGCCAGTCCAGGTGTGCAGGCTGAAACCAGCCTGGCTATCCGCGCAGTCATCATCGCGCCTCCGCCCTGTGTGATTAACGGCGGTATTACGTTGGATGTGCCTTTTGGCAACGACTTGCTGACGTCGCGGGTGGATGGGGTCAATTACCGGCGAAATGTGCCTTATACCGTCACCTGTGACTCCCCGTTCAGCAACGCGCTGAAACTGGAGCTCAAGGGCACGGCGGCCGGGTTTGACAATCGCGTGCTGAGCACTCGCAAAGCAGACCTGGGGGTAAAACTGTTCGTCAATGGCGGCGACTGGCCGCTGAATACTGCCGTGAATTTCACTTATCCGAACTTTCCAATGGTGCAAGCGGTGCCTGTCAAGCGTGTGGGCAGCAAACTGACCGGAGGGGCATTTGATGCGACCGCCACCCTGGTGGTCGATTATCAATGAAGAGGAATGATCAATGAGATGCTGGCAGCAGCGAGCGTTGCTCGCCTTGTGTTCCATCGGCCTGTGCAGCAGTGCGTTGGCCAACCTGACGTTCAGCGGAACCTTGAACGAGCCTCCGCCTTGCACCATTGATGCAGGCAACACGATTGAAGTCGACTTTGGCGATGTAGGCGTAAAGCGCGTAGACGGAGTGGAGTACCGCAAGGGAGTCCCGTACACCATCAACTGCAGCGCGGCTACCCTCCCCTGGATGCTGAAGTTGAGTGTCAACGGAACCCCCACGGCATTCGATGGTGCGGCGGTGCAAACCAGCGTGCCGGCGCTGGGTATTCGGATCTTTCAGAATGACGCGCCGTTTCCACTCAACACACCCATGGACATCGTCCTGTCGGCCCCGCCTACATTGGAAGTCGTGCCCGTCAAACAACCCGGCGCAACGCTGGCCCCCGCAAGCTTTGCGGCGGTGGCCACGCTGTTGGCTGAATACCAATAGGAGCCGTCCATGGGACATGCAAGGGAAAACAAAGGATGGACATGTGCCTGGCTGATCCTACTGCTGGCCTTCGCGCTGACACCCAAGGGGAATGCCGCGGACAACCTGCGTTTCAAGGGAAACCTGGTTGAAGAGGCTTGCACGATTCGTCCGGGTGATGAAGCAATCACGCTGGAACTTTGGGATGTGACCAGCAAGCACCTCTACATCAATACGCGCACTCAAGGTAAGGGGTTCAAGGTGCATCTGGAGAACTGTGATACCTCGATTGGAGACACGGTCAGCATCATGCTGGGCGGCACAGAAAACAGGAACCTGCCAGGACTGTTCGCACTGGATGGTAGCAGCGGCGCCACGGGCATCGGGCTCGGCATAGAGACACCGAATAACAAGCCGTTACCCGTGAACACCGTCAGCGACAAACAGGTGTTGAACAATGGCAGTAACGTCATTGAGCTCAAAGCCTACGTGCAGGGCGAACCGGACGCAATCAAGGACCAAACCATCGGGCACGGCAGGTACACAGTGACCTCCACGTTCACGCTGGACTATCCGTAACGACCTCAGATAAACCTCATCTCTCCCCGGTCGGCCTTAAAGAACGGACGGCGTGCTCGCCGAGCGAACCCCGGGTAGAGGGGCAAAAGAGAAGTACACATGAAACGACTATACGGAGCCATTGCGCTCCTCATCTTGACGGGCATTACGACGACGGTGAGCGCCGCAGACTGCCGCGTAAATAGTGGCGCTTGGCAGCATGTAGGCGCAGGCGGAACTTTAAACCTGCAGGTCCCCGTCACCGTCCGGGTGAGCGCTGACAGTGCCCGTCTGCTCCTTGAGGGGGCTAGGCTGGAGTGCCGATTCACGCCCGGCCAGCCATTTCCGACATTTTTAGACCTGTGGAGAACCTCGGCACTGGCCGGCGCGCCTTGGACACCCGGCCCCAAATTTGTCAGCCAAGGTACGGGCTTGCGAATAAATGGCACGCACTATAACACCCCAGTCCCCTATGAATTGTACTTGGCATCAATGCTCAATAACGGCATAGGTGTGCCAATCGACGTAACGCCCTATATCTTGATCCGCAACAACCCGACGAACCCTATCGACATTCGAATAGGGGACACCCTTGGGGTATTACGCTTGCGCCAGACAAACAACTACAACACTACGAGTACACTGCTGGTTGTCACATACACCGCAGCCAACAACTTTACCGTTTCCCCATCAACCTGCACGATCAACAACAATAATCCGATCGAAATCAACTTTGGCACCGTCAACCAGAGGGAAATCGGCACCGACCCATTGACCACGCCGATCCGCAGCAATCGCAGACTGACCTACTCATGCCCGGCCGGCGGGATTACCTCCCCCATCACCATTACCTATAAAGGTACGCCCTCTTCGTTTGATTCGCGGCTGCTGAGGATGACCAATACGGACGTCGGCACAGCGTTGATCCGGGCGGGATCAGCGGTGCAAGTCAACGGTAGATTCCTGACGCAGATCACCAACAGTGTCGGAGGGGACGATGTGACGTTCACGCTGGTTCGCCGAGCGGGTTCACTGCCTGCCGCTGGGGCCATTTCCGGTAGCGGCGTACTCGTGATGGGCGTGCCATGAGGCGCACAAAACGTTGAGCCACGATCATTCTGGTGCTTGCCGAGGGCGTGCAGTCGCAGCGTTTATTCTGTGACTGCGTGCCAGGTGGCAGTCCGCTATAATCTCGCCTCAACGCCCCACGACTGTGTCAGCGTCCCCTCCAACACCCTCAATGATGAGCCTCTATGAACAAGTTTCTGGCACTGATTGCAGTCCTGGCGCTCGCCGGGTGCACCACCACTTCTGACGTCTATCTGAAAAACGGCGAGCAAGGCCTGACCGTCGATTGCTCGGGCGAGGCCAACTCGTGGGCCAGTTGCTACGAAAAGGCCGACGCCTCGTGTGCAGGCACCGGCTACCGCATCGTCGGCACCGAGGGCACGCCGGCCTTGAGTGAAGACGACAAAACCCTAGGCAAAGACGTCGGCAACTATAAAAGCCGCAGCGTCGTGGTGGTGTGCAAATAGGCTACAGGTGAATCTCGGCGAACTTGATACCTAGCCCGCGCAGGGTTTCGGTCAGGTCATCGAGGCTGGCAAAGGACTCGACTTCATCGTGTTCGTCCACCAGAAAAAAACTGCGCCCGCCGCTTTTCTTGAAGAAGACGATCCACTCGCCAAGGTCGGCGGGATTCTGGATGACATGGGTGGCCGAGATCTGACCCTCGGCGTGACGGGCGGTGACGTGTTCACGTTTCATATCGAATATTCCGTAACGGCATCAGCCAGAAATGCAATCTTCCCCAGCCTTTTTCACATCACCCGGACGGATCGGCACATTGGACATGCTCTCGTAGAGCTTGATGCTACTGCCGCTGGAGCGTTCTTCAATTTCAAAAATCGCGGAAGGGTCGGCGGAAAACTTCTGCGGTACGATCACCCGTACACCATCCTTGTGCGGCTCGATCTGCGGCGGACGACGGGTGGTCGATAGTTTGCGCACCACACAAGCGGCATATTCCTGCGGCTTCTTGCCGGAAATGACCGCAAGGGTGGGCGGGGTCTGCTTGATATCGGCAACCGAAGCACAGCCACCTATCGCCAGGGCCAAAACCAACACACTCCACTTCATACAAAACCTCCGATAAAGATCCTACGACAGCGGGGATGGTAATTTTCTCCCGCCCACGTAGGATTTATCCCTGATAACTCGAGAAATAACTGTTTTAAATTGTCGATGTCATCGACAACGGCCCGATAATAAAAGCGCTGGGGCTGATAAACTCTATCTTAACCTACGTATCGTTCTGATTTTTCAGAAAAAGTCCTTCTGGAGACGCCCCCCATGAAATTCATCCACCAGCGCGAGCACCTCAATGAGGGAGACATTGTCGTCATCGAATGCTCACAGACTTGTAATATCCGTCTGATGAGCGACGCAAATTTCCGCAGCTTCAAGAATGGCGGCCGCCACACCTACCACGGCGGCGCGTTCGACAAGTTCCCAGCCAAGATCACCGCACCGAGCACCGGTTTCTGGAACATCACGCTGGATGTGGTCACCCGCCGCGCCATCAGCGTGACCCGCAAACCAGCGCTGTCCCACAAGATCCGTATCGTCCGTCGTACCAGCACCAAACTGAGCTGATCCGGGCCCTTCACAGGAAACAAGCAGTGACCACCACCAAATACGTCATCAAGTACAAACTCAACGGCGAGCGCCGTTTCGAGTTCGCCCAACTGCACAGCAACAGCGTGGAAGAAGCCAAGCAAGCCCTGGCCAAGATTCACGATGCCAGTGATGAAATTACCGACATCACTGTGAGCAAGGCGCTGTAAGCCGATGTCCGGCCCCACTGCTGACCTGTTTGCCGATGACGCCCTGCAACAACCCGCAGGGCGTGAACAAATCGGCGATGAGTCCTACGTGCTAAGGGGCTATGCCCTGCCCTGGATCGATCGCCTTCTGCCCGCGCTACGCGGCATTCTGGCGCAATCCCCGTTTCGGCAAATGGTGACCCCTGGCGGCTTTACCATGTCGGCAGCACTGAGCAGTTGTGGTGCGCTGGGCTGGACCAGCGCGCACCACGGCTACCGCTACACCTCGTTGGACCCGCGCAGCCAGCAGCCTTGGCCAGCGATGCCCGATGAGTTGCGTGAACTGGCCGTGCTGGCCGCGGCAGATGCCGGTTTCATCGACTTCAGCCCCGACGCCTGCCTGATCAACCGCTACGTTGCGGGTGCGAAAATGTCCCTGCACCAGGACAAGAATGAGCGGCGCTTCGACGCGCCCGTGGTATCGGTGTCCCTCGGTTTGCCGGCGATTTTCCTGTTTGGTGGCCATGAACGCAGTGACAAGACGCAAAAAATTTCGCTGTTTCATGGTGACGTGGTGGTGTGGGGCGGCGTTGACCGCCTGCGTTTTCACGGCGTGATGCCAATCAAGGAAGGCCTGCACCCGATCATGGGCCCGCAACGCATCAACCTGACGTTTCGCACGGCAGGATAATTCGAGCGCAAGCTTCAGAGTGTCAGGCCGGTGCGCTGCGTTTAATCTGCGCATCTCCATTCAGAGTGCAGAGGCCATGAAAACCGAACAAGACCCGCGCTGGGCCGCCGTCGTCGCCCGCGACCCCAAGGCCGATACGCTGTTCGTCTATGCGGTCAAAACCACCGGTGTGTATTGCCGCCCCAGCAGCGCCTCGCGGTTGCCACGCCCGGAAAATATCCAGTTCTTCGACACTCCGGCGCAAGCCGAGGCCGCAGGCTATCGCGCGAGTAAACGCGCGGCCGGCGATCAGACCCAATTGGCGGAACACCACGCGCACCTGGTGGCCGAGGCATGCCGCCAGATTGAGCAGGCCGACGCCCCGCCCAGCCTCAGCACGCTGGCCGCGCACGCCGGGCTCAGCCCCTACCATTTTCATCGCGTGTTCAAAGCCGTCACCGGCCTGACGCCCAAGGCGTACGCCAACGCCCGGCGCTCACGCAAAGTGCGCGAGGCGCTCAAGGGCCAGCATTCGGTCACAGATGCGCTGTATGACGCTGGCTTCAACTCCAACAGCCGCTTTTATGAATCTGCCGACCAACTGCTCGGCATGACGCCCAGCGACTACAAGGCCGGCGGTACCAACAGCGCAATGTTGTTTGCCGTCGGCCAATGCTCGTTGGGGGCGATTCTGGTCGCACAAAGTCGCCGTGGCGTCTGCGCGATCCTGCTGGGCGATGACCCGGACGCGCTGGTGCGTGATCTACAGGATCAGTTCCCCAAGGCCGAACTGGTGGGCGCTGACCGCGGCTTTGAACAGTTGATCGCGCAAGTCGTGGGTTTTATCGAAACCCCCGCCCTGGGCCTGGACTTGCCGCTGGACCTGCGTGGCACGGCCTTTCAGCAACGGGTATGGCAAGCCTTGCGGGACATTCCGCTGGGCAGCACCGCCAGCTATGCGCAGATCGCCGAGCGTATCGGCGCGCCCAAGTCGTACCGCGCGGTGGCCCAGGCGTGTGGGGCAAACAACCTGGCGGTGGCCATTCCCTGTCACCGCGTTGTGCGCAGCAACGGTGAGCTATCGGGTTACCGCTGGGGGGTGGAACGCAAGCGGCGCTTGCTGGAGCGCGAAGGCCAGCCTTGAGCATCACGAAAATGTACCTGCGTCCAGTGAATAAAACAGACTGGCCGACCGCCAAGGGCCCTGCTAAAACAGCGAAAAATCCTACTAAAGCTGGAGACGCACCCCATGAGCACCTGGCCAGACACCCGCCTTCTTGACCTGCTGGGCATTGAAGTGCCGATCATTCAAGCGCCGATGGCCGGGGCGACGACCGTTGCCATGGTCATCGACGCCAATGCGGCCGGCGCGCTCGGCTCGCTGCCGGCGGCAACCCTGAGCATCGAACAACTGCGTGAAGCCTTGACCACTATCCGCCAAGGCAGCACGCGCCCGATCAACGTCAACTTCTTCTGCCACCAACCGCCCGAACCGGATGAAGCCGGCGATCAGCGCTGGAAAGCACTGCTGGAACCCTACTACCGCGAGCTGGGCGCTGACTTCGAGGCGCCTACGCCGGTATCCAATCGTGCGCCGTTCAACGACGCCGCCTGCCAAGTGGTTGAAGAGTTCCGCCCCGAAGTCGTCAGTTTCCACTTCGGCCTGCCGGAAAAAGCCTTGCTGGAGCGTGTGAAAGCTACCGGGGCGAAGGTACTGTCATCGGCCACGACTGTCGAAGAAGCAATCTGGCTGGAACAACACGGCTGCGACGCGATCATTGCCATGGGCATTGAAGCTGGCGGGCATCGTGGGATGTTCCTGAGCGACGACCTCAACACTCAAATCGGTTTGTTCGCGCTGCTGCCGCAGATCGTCGACGCCGTGAATGTACCGGTGATTGCCGCCGGAGGTATTGCCGACGCGCGTGGGATTGTGGCGGCGTTCGCCTTGGGCGCTTCGGCCGTGCAGGTAGGAACGGCGTATCTATTTACGCCCCAAGCCAGCGTCAGCGCAGCCCACCGCCATGCACTGCGCCATGCCCAGGCAAGTGAAACCGCGCTGACCAACCTGTTCACCGGCCGGCCGGCACGCGGCATCCTCAACCGGGTCATGCGCGAGTTGGGCCCGATCAATATCCTGGCGCCGGCCTTTCCAAGGTCCGGGGGCGCGCTGATGCCGCTCAAGGCCAAGGATGAAGCGGGTTTCAGCAACCTGTGGTCAGGCCAGGCGTTGCGCCTGGGCAAAGAGCTGTCCACCTATGACCTGACGCGCCAATTGGCCGAACAGACCCTGGCCAAACTCAAGAAGAACTGACACCTGGGGCAACTTGGCACTGTACCGGCAATGGCCAACCGCTATATATTCCCGTAGATAGCGGTAAAGCCTTCTCCCTATAACAAGCCGTACACCCTTTAAGGAGCTGCTCTATGAAGATTCGGGTCTCACGCCTGGCCGCGTTGGTCGCCGCCCTCACCGTTGGTGCGGCCCACGCCGACGAAGTGCAAGTCGCCGTCGCCGCCAACTTCACCGCACCGATCCAGGCAATTGCCGCCGATTTCGAAAAAGACACCGGCCACAAACTGGTCGCGGCCTACGGCGCCACCGGCCAGTTCTACACCCAGATCAAGAACGGCGCGCCATTCGAAGTGTTCCTTGCCGCCGATGACACCACCCCGCAAAAACTGGAAACCGAAGGCGACGCCGTCAAAGGCTCGCGCTTCACCTACGCCGTCGGCACCCTGGCGCTGTGGTCGGCCAAAGACGGTTATGTAGACGCCAAGGGTGAAGTCTTGAAGAAGAACGAATTCAAGCACCTGTCCATCGCCAACCCGAAAGCTGCGCCATACGGCCTGGCCGCGACCCAAGTGCTGGCCAAAGAAGGCCTGACCGACAAGGTCAAGGACAAGCTCGTCGAAGGCCAGAACATCACCCAGGCCTATCAGTTCGTCTCCACCGGGAATGCCGAAGTGGGCTTCGTGGCCTTGTCGCAGATCTATAAAGACGGCAAAGTCACCAGCGGTTCGGCGTGGATTGTCCCTTCGTCCCTGCATGACCCGATCAAACAGGACGCGGTGATCCTCAACAAGGGCAAGGACAGCGTGGCTGCCAAGGCCTTGGTTGAATACCTGAAAGGGCCGAAGGCCGCGGCCGTTATCAAGTCCTACGGTTACGAGCTCTAAATGCCGCTAACGAGTGCCGATTTTTCCGCCATCTGGTTGACCATCAAGCTGGCGTCACTGACCACAGTGATCCTACTGGTCATCGGCACTCCGATTGCCCTGTGGCTGTCGCGCACCCGTTCCTGGTGGCGCGGCCCCATCGGTGCAATCGTCGCCTTGCCATTGGTGTTGCCACCGACGGTCATCGGTTTCTACCTGCTGTTGACCATGGGCCCCAACGGTTACTTCGGCCAGTTCACCCAATGGCTGGGCCTGGGTACCCTGACTTTCAGTTTCTCCGGGCTGGTGATCGGTTCGGTGATCTATTCCATGCCATTCGTGGTGCAACCGCTGCAAAACGCGTTCTGCGCTATCGGCACACGTCCTTTGGAAGTCGCCGCGACATTGCGTGCCAATCCTTGGGACACCTTCTTCAGCGTAATCCTGCCCCTGGCTCGCCCCGGCTTTATCACCGCTGCGATCCTCGGCTTTGCCCACACCGTGGGTGAGTTCGGCGTGGTACTGATGATCGGTGGCAATATCCCGGACAAGACCCGCGTGGTCTCGGTGCAGATCTACGACCATGTCGAAGCCATGGAATATGCCCAGGCCCATTGGCTGGCGGGCTCCATGGTGGTGTTCGCGTTCCTCGTGTTGCTGGCGCTCTACTCAAGCCGTAAAACCAAGATGGGTTGGAGCTGACCACGATGATTGATGCACGCCTGCAATTGAACTACTCGGGCTTTGCCCTCGACGTGAACCTGCAACTGCCCGGTCGTGGCGTGACGGCGTTGTTCGGGCATTCCGGCTCCGGCAAGACCACCTGCCTGCGTGCCATCGCCGGGCTGGAACGGGCCGAACACGGCTTTGTGAAGGTCAACGATGAAGTCTGGCAAGACAGCGCCAAGGGCCTGTTCGTACCGCCGCACAAACGCGCGCTGGGTTATGTGTTTCAAGAGGCGAGTCTGTTCCCGCATTTGTCGGTGCGCGCCAACCTGGAATTCGGCCTCAAGCGCATTGCACGTCAGCAACGTCGCGTAGACATGGGCCACGCCACCGCACTGCTGGGCATCGGCCACTTGCTCGAGCGCCACCCCCAGCACTTGTCCGGCGGCGAGCGCCAACGCGTCGGCATCGCCCGAGCCCTGCTCACCAGCCCCCGGTTGTTGTTGATGGATGAACCCCTGGCGGCCCTCGACAGCAAGCGCAAAGGCGAAATCCTGCCGTATCTCGAACGCCTGCACGATGAGCTGGACATCCCGGTGCTGTACGTCAGCCATGCCCAGGATGAAGTCGCCCGCCTGGCCGATCACCTTGTCTTGCTCAGTGACGGCAAGGCCCTGGCCGGTGGCCCCATCGGTGAAACCCTGGCACGGCTCGATCTGCCCATGGCCTCGGGCGACGACGCCGGCGTGGTGATCAATGGCACGGTCAGCGCCTATGACACACATTACCAACTGCTGACCCTGCAACTGCCCGCCAGTGCCTTGCACATGCGCGTGGCCCATGCGCCGCTGGCGGTGGGCAAGGCGCTGCGGATCAAGGTGCAGGCGCGTGACGTGAGCCTCAGCCTGCAGGCGGAAGAACACAGCAGCATCCTCAATCGCCTGCCAGTGACGGTCACCCAGGAAATCGGCGCCGACAATAACGCCCACGTGCTGGTACGCCTGGATGCCGCAGGCACACCGCTGCTGGCGCGCATCACGCGTTTTTCCCGCGACCAGTTGCAACTGCATCCCGGCCAGACGCTGTGGGCGCAGATCAAGGCGGTGGCGGTCCTCGCCTGAGCAAGCTTTTGGCACGACTGCACACGGCTGCGGTCAATCAGGCATACCGGCCTGATTGTTGCCAAGGAACCGCACCATGCCTGACACCGACCTCCCCAATGACCTGCATTACGTCGACGACACCCAGCCCGGCATCCGCCGCAAGACGCTGCGGGGCAAGTTCCAGTACTTCGATCCCCGCGGGGTACGCATCCGCGACGCCGATGAGATCCAGCGCCTGAACGCCCTGGCCGTGCCGCCCGCCTATACCGACGTATGGATCTGCGCCGACCCGCGTGGACATCTCCAGGCCACCGGTCGGGATGCCCGCGGGCGCAAGCAGTATCGCTACCACGCACGCTGGCGCGAAGTGCGCGACAGTGACAAGTATTCGCGCCTGCAGGCATTCGGCAAGGCCCTGCCCAAGCTGCGCAAGCAACTGCAAGCGCAAATCGCCGCGCCGGGATTCACCCGCGAAAAGGTCCTGGCCACGGTGGTGATGCTGCTCGACGCCACACTGATTCGCGTCGGCAACACCCAATACGCACGGGACAACAAATCCTACGGACTGACGACCCTGCGCAACCGCCATGTGGGTATCAAGGGCAGCGAGATCCGCTTCCAGTTCCGTGGCAAAAGCGGCGTCGAACATCAGGTCAGCGTCAAGGACCGGCGCCTGGCCACGGTGGTCAAGCGCTGCCTGGAGTTGCCGGGACAAAACCTGTTCCAGTACCTGGACGAAGACGGCGAGCGCCATACCGTCAGCTCCCAGGATGTGAACGCGTACCTGCACAGCCTCACCGGCGCCGACTTCACCGCCAAGGACTACCGCACCTGGGCCGGCACCGCACTGGCACTCGCGGTATTGCGTGAGTTGGAGTGGCAGCCGGAATCCGACGCCAAGCGCCACGTGGTGGCGACGGTCAAGGACGTCGCCAAGCAACTGGGCAACACCCCGGCGGTGTGCCGCAAATGTTATATCCACCCGGCTGTGCTGGAGCATTTCAGCCTGGGTGAACTGTCCAGGCTGCCCAAGCCGCGGGTACGCAAAGGGCTCAAGGCGGAAGAGGTGGCGCTTGCGATGTTTCTGGAGCAGCTAGCCGCAGACTTGCCGAAAAAAGCCCAGCCGGGTTAGGCTTTGCATCCCTTCTGACTCCCAGGGCGACCGCCGACGTGAACAACTAAGCCTTCCAAAATGTATCTGCAACAAGCCGCCCGGCGCGCTTGTTGGCCTGTTCGACATTTTTCTGGAGGTGCTGATGACTGACGTCAAACGCCTGCCCGCATTGGTTTCCCTGCAACACCTGTGCTTTCAGTTCGCCAATGGCGAAACATTGCTGCAAGACCTGACCCTGTCCATCGACCACACGCCAACCGGCATCGTCGGGCGCAACGGACGGGGCAAAAGTATCCTCGCCAAATTGATTGCCGGGCGGCTGCAGCCCTCCACTGGCACACTGAATCGTACGGCCAGCGTGGCCTACGTGCCGCAAAGCCTGGATGTCGCCCAAGGCGACACCATCGCCCATCTGACAGGCACAGCACTGACCTTGGCTGCACTTGAACGCATGGCCGAGGGCACTGCGCAGCTGCATGATCTAGAGCTGATCGATGATCGCTGGGACCTGCACGAACGCCTGCGCAGCGCGCTGGATAGCGCAGGGTTGGCGCACCTCGCGCCGCAAAGCCCGGCCGCTCAGCTCAGCGGTGGCCAATTGGCACGGGTCGCGCTGATCGGCGCGTTGCTGGCGGCCCCACAACTATTAGTGCTCGATGAGCCCACCAACCACCTCGACAGCAGCGGCCGCGACTGGCTGCTGCAACAGTTGGCGGGTTGGCGCGGCGGCCTGGTGGTGGTCAGCCACGACCGGCAACTGCTCAACAGCCTGGGGCGCATCATCGAACTCTCACCCCTTGGCGCCCAGGTCTATGGCGGCAACTACGATGCCTACCGCCTGCAACGCGACGCCGAACAGCAGGCGGCGGCCGCAGCCCTGGAACATGCCCGCCTGGCCCGCAGCCGCGAAAGACGGCGCCTGCAAACCGAGCATGACAGCCTGCAACGCCATGCCGCGCGCGCGCGCAAACAAGCCGAAACGGCTAACGTGGACCGCTTCACCAAGGCACGCTGGAAAAGTACCGCCAGCGAAATCGTCAGCACCGTGCGCAGCGCGCACTCGGTCCACAAGCACGAGCTCGACGCCCAGGTGCGTCAGGCCTACGAGCGGGTGCAAGATGAAACGCCGACCTTGCTGGCGCTGCCCGCCTCGACCGTGCCCAAGCGGCGACAGGTGCTGGACCTGGTGGATGTTCAACTGCCGTGGCTGCCGCACACCCGCCTCAACCTTCATCTTGCGGGCGCCGTTCGCGTCGCCGTGCGCGGGCCGAATGGCTGCGGCAAGTCCACGTTGCTCGCGCTGCTGGCGGGCGGTCAGTGGGGTCTGCCGCGTACATGTGCCCTGCGCCTATATTGATCAACACCTCGCGTTACTCGACGATCAACGCTCCGTCATCGAGCAGCTCCAACTACTCGGCACGCCGATGGCCGAAGCCGAACTGCGTAGCCGTTTGGCGCTGTTGCAACTGGACGCCTTGCGGGTGACTCAACCGCTTGGGCAGCTCAGTGGCGGCGAACGCATAAAGGCGGCGATGGCGGTTGCCTTATGGCGCGCAACGCCGGCACAGTTGCTGCTGTTGGACGAGCCGACCAACCATTTGGATCTGGAGTCGATACTCGCGTTTGAACGGGCGTTACACGGTTTTACCGGCGCAATGTTGGTGGCGTCCCACGATCAAGCGTTCATGCGTGCAATCCGGCCGACGCACTGCTTGACCTGGGAAAACGAGGGCTGGCGCCTGGAGTGTGTCTGAGGTCATTGCGCGGGGTGTCAAAGCGTCCTACCGTAGTGGCCGAATAATTTCACCCAGGAGCCCGGCCCCATGCTGCCTTCGTCCCCCAAGCCATACGTGAATGCTGCACTTGCCCACCGCCAGCGCTGGCGCGGTCGGGTCGGGATGATGCTGGTGGCCAGCCTTTCGGTGTTGGCGGGCATGACCGATGCGATTGGCTTTATGGCCAGTGGTGATTTTGTTTCGTTCATGAGCGGCAACACCACGCGTCTGGCGGTGGCAATCAGTGCGGGAGATCTGGGCTTGACGGGACGCTTGCTGTTGCTCGTCGCTACCTTTGTCATCGGCAACGCGTTGGGCGTGGTGGTCAGCCGCTTCAGCCGTCGGCATGCCCTGCCGCTGCTGCTGTGTATTGCTGCCTTGTTGTGCGTTGGCGCCTGGTTGCCGATGGTCGATGCACTACCCGCCCTGCTGGCGGCAATCCTGGCGATGGGCATGCTCAATGCAGCGGTCGAAGAGGTCAATGGTTTGCCGGTGGGGCTGACGTACGTAACGGGTGCGCTGTCGCGCTTTGGCCGCGGCCTGGGGCGCTGGTTGCTGGGAGAACGCCGCAATGGCTGGCGTGTGCAACTGATTCCGTGGACTGGAATGTTTGTCGGCGCGGTGATCGGGGCGGTGCTGGAGCAGCAGATGGGCCTCAAGGCGCTGCTGGTCAGCGGCGGATTGGCGGCGGCGTTAGGGGTATTGTCGCTGAAGATTCCCCGGCGCTGGCATTTGGGTTATATGCCCCGCTAGAGGAAAAAGATGCTCGTCCGACGCTTCGGCCTCGACGTCCGTGTACTGGTAAAGAGCCATCACGCCGAACGAGCGGGGGGAATGATAAGCCAATGTCCGGCGGCTGTCCCGCCGGGCAATTCCTAAATCCGCTAAGGCAATGGATTACAGGCAAGTCGCGAGTGCTGCCAGGCGACGCTTGGCAGGCATGTTGTCTTCAATGGCGTAATACTTGACGCTGGCACCCGCGCCCGCGCTTTGCACGTCGACAAAGTAGTCGCCACCGGTGGTGTACACGGTAAAACCGCCCGCCCCGTTCGGCTCCTTGAAGCCGCCGGCGTCCACGCCAAATACGCTCTCATCCTGCCAGCCGAACTGGATGCACTGCGCAACCACCAACGTGGCTTTGTCCGAAGCCAGGGTTTTGTAGGGCGTACCGGAGCGCGCCTCTTTCATCTTCGAACCTGCGCAACCGGCCAGCGCTGCCAGTACCAATGCGCCCATTACCACTTTGTGCATGCCATTGCTCCCCAGGAAAAAACGCGACTCTACCATTTGCGCGCGACGGCGGGGCCAAAGCTGGCGCGGTCTGGCACATGGCATTATGATGCCGCGGTTGATCTCACTGAGGAGGTCAACGGGATATTCTCTACAAGGAAGCGTCATGAAAGATTTCGTCATCAGCGTCAACAACACCGTTCTCTACATCGCCTTGGCCTTTGTTTGGCTGATTGGCCTGGTGTCGATGTTCAGTGCGAGCTTTCTATCGGGCCTGGCGGTCCTGGTCGGCGGTACGTTGACGTGGTGCATCATCTCCGGCTTCTGGTTCGTCCAGTCGGCCACGTATGAAGAACTGCGCAAGCTCAACGCCAAAAACTGATATGACAAGGCAGCCCCACACGGGGCTGCCTTGCTGTCGGCGGGATGAATTTAGTTTCACTGTGAAGGGAGAACGCGCCATCTATAGTGGCCGGGCTCATTTTTTTAAAGCCTCCCTTCTGCCCGCCCTCCCGCGGGCTTTTTTTCGCCTGGACGTCAGAGCAGCCAGCGCAACAGATAGAACAACGCCATGCTCAGCAGCACGGTGAGCAACACGTTGCGCGTCCAGTACATCAACGCCACCGCGCTGATGCCCGCGAGCAAGTACGGGTTGGCCGGGCTCAGGTTGAGTTGGTGGTCGGCGAGAAAAATGATCGGCCCGCAGATCGCCGTGAGCATGCCCGGCACCGCAAACCCAAGAAACTCTCGCGCGCCACGGTTAAGGCGCACCGGCAGGCGTGGCTCGATAAACAGATAGCGGTTGAGAAACACTGCCAGGCCCATCGCCACAATCATGATGAAGATCATTGCTGCCCTACCCCCAATCGCTTGCACGCATAGCCTGCGCTCATCCCCAGTACACCGGAGACCACCACCGCCGACTCCCAGTGCAGGAAGCTCAGCCAGACCGAAAACAGCAACGCCACGGCCACGCAGACCACGGTCGGCACATCGCGCACCACCGGGGTGATCAGCGCGATAAAGGTGGCGGCGATGGAAAACTCCAGGCCCAGTTGATCCAGGCCGGGAATGCTCTTGCCAAGCACGATGCCGGCCAGGGTGAACAGATTCCAGACGATGTAGAACGTCAGGCCGACCCCCAGTGCGTACCAGCGATTGAAGGTTTCGCGATCATAGTGGCTGACCAGGGCGAAGAATTCGTCGGTGAGCAAAAAGCCCAGGCTCATGCGCCAGCGCGTGTTGAGCGCCGACAGCGTGGGACGCATGTGCATGCCATAGAGCAGATGCTGGGAGGTCAACAGCACAGTGGTCAGCAGGATGGAAATCAGGCTCGCGCCGCTCTTGACCATGCCAATGGCCACCAACTGCGCGGCACCGGCGAACACGATGGCCGACAACCCTTGAGCTTCCAGCGGGGTGAATTGCGCATCGATGGCCATGGAGCCGGCCAGCAGCCCCCACGGCGCACAGGCCAGGGACAACGGAATGACGGCGATTGCGCCGCGTGCGAAGGCGTAATGAGGCAAGGCGGTAGGCATGGAAACAGCTCATCGACAGACAGTCGACAAGCATGCCAGCGCAACAAGGGGCTTGTCTTGAACGATCTTGCTCAGGCGAGCCGCACAGACACCTGTTCCACCGAGTCCCGCGCTTCGCGCAACTCGTGGGCGTCTTGATTCAGGCGATGAATAGTATTGAGCAAGCGCTGGCGCAGCACTTCATCGCCGAGTTTTTCGACGGCGCGCATCAGGTCGAACGCCGCGGTTTCGTTATTTTCCGCGACGGAATCGAGGGTCTTGCGCAGGTTGCGAGTGGCACGGGTCACGCGGGGGATTCCTTCATCAGCAATGGGCAGGCACTTTAGGACATTCGTGTTTCATTTTAATTTCAAACACTTGTGGCTGATTTGAGGAGCGTTGATCCATATCAATCGTAACCGGATTTGACCGATACATATGGAAATACGTATATTCGAATTTCCATATGTATAGGGCCAAGGCCATGTCCGAGCTCATCTCCCCTCCCACGCTGTTCAAATGCCTGGCCGATGCCACCCGCGCACGCATGACGTTATTGATCCTGCGTGAAGGCGAACTTTGCGTGTGCGAACTGATCCATGCCTTGGATGACAGCCAGCCGAAAATCTCTCGTCACCTGGCGCAATTGCGCAGTTGCGGGTTGATGCTGGATCGTCGCCAGGGTCAATGGATCTACTACCGCATCAATCCCGCACTGCCCGACTGGGTCACCCAAGTGCTGGAGATCACCTTGCAAGCCAACCTGCCGTGGTTGCAGACCGACGCCCAGCGTCTGGATGCAATGGGCGAACGACCACAACGGGCCAGCAGTTGCTGCTGAGCCATCGGAGTTTTTATTCATGCTTGTCGCCATTGGCATCTTTATTTTCACCATCGTATTGGTCATCTGGCAGCCCAAGGGCCTCGGGGTCGGCTGGAGCGCGACGATGGGCGCGATCCTGGCCCTTGTCTGCGGCGTGATCAGCCTGGGGGATATTCCGGTGGTGTGGCACATCATCTGGAACGCCACCGGCACGTTTGTCGCCTTGATCATCATCAGCCTGCTGCTCGATGAGGCCGGCTTCTTCGCCTGGACCGCGTTACATGTGGCGCGCTGGGGACGTGGGCGCGGGCGACGATTGTTCGCCTATATGGTGCTGCTCGGCGCGCTGGTCTCGGCACTGTTTGCCAATGACGGTGCGGCGCTGATCCTCACGCCTATTGTCATGTCGATGCTGCTGGCGCTGCGTTTCTCGCCGGCGGCGACCCTGGCCTTTGTCATGGGCGCGGGGTTTATCGCCGATACTGCGAGCCTGCCGTTGGTGGTGTCGAACCTGGTGAATATCGTCTCGGCGGATTACTTCAAGATCGGCTTCAACGAATACGCAGCGGTAATGGTGCCGGTGAACTTCGTCAGCGTGGCTGCCACCCTGGCCGTATTGTTGTGGTTTTTCCGCCGCGATATTCCGCAGGCCTACGACCCGGCCGACCTCGAAGAACCGGCCCATGCCATTCATGACCGCGCCACGTTCCGCGCTGGCTGGTGGGTGCTGGGCATCCTGCTGATCGGCTGTTTTGCCCTTGAGCCGCTGGGCATTCCCATCAGCGCGATTTCTGCCGCTTGCGCCCTGCTCCTGCTGGTCATTGCCGCCAAGGGTCATAAAATCTCCACACGCAAAGTGCTCAAGGAAGCCCCGTGGCAGATCGTGGTTTTTTCCCTGGGCATGTATCTGGTGGTCTACGGCTTGCGCAACGCCGGCCTCACCACGTATCTCGCGACCTGGCTCGACACCTTCGCCACCTACGGCGTATGGGGCGCCGCGATGGGCACCGGGGTTCTGACGGCGTTGCTGTCTTCGGCGATGAACAACCTGCCGACGGTGTTGATCGGCGCACTGTCGATCGAGTCCAGCCATGCCGTGGGCGTGGTCAAGGACGCGATGATCTACGCCAACGTGATCGGCAGCGACCTTGGTCCGAAAATCACCCCGATTGGCAGCCTGGCCACGTTGCTGTGGCTGCATATCCTCGCGCGTAAAGGCATCACCATTACCTGGGGCTACTACTTCAAGGTCGGCATCGTACTGACCTTGCCGGTGCTGTTGATCACCCTTGCCGCCCTGGCCTTGCGTTTGAGTATCTGAAATGAAAGTCCTGTTCATGTGTACCGCCAACAGCTGCCGCAGCATCTTGTCCGAAGCCGTGTTCAACCACTTGGCGCCGCAGGGTTTCGAAGCCATCAGTTCAGGCAGCTTCCCCAAGGGCCAGGTGCTCCCCCGCAGTTTGAGCACGCTGGAAGCAGCCGGCATCCGCACCGCGGGGTTGTACAGCAAAGGCAATGACGCGTTTGAAGGCTGCCCGCCGGATCTGGTGATCACCGTCTGCGACAAGGCCGCCGGTGAAGCCTGCCCGGTGTATTTCGGGCCAGCACTCAAGGCCCATTGGGGGCTTGAAGACCCTTCGGATGTGCAAGGCGACGAAGCCATGCTCAACGCCGCTTTCCAGGCCACGCTGGAAACCATCGAGTGCCGCTGCCGGGCATTTTTCGCCCTGCCCTTTGCGCGCCTCGGCGAGGCCGAATTGAAGGCGGAACTTGAGCGCATTGGATTGCTGTAACGGAAATCTGCAGCGTATGCTCTCGCACTTTCCTGAAAGGACGCGGGCATGCTGACGATCTTCTTTTACGCGCTGGTTTTTGGTTTTGTATTTTGCCTATCTCCCGGTGCCGTGCTGGCGGAGACCCTGCGTCGTGGCTTGCTCCAAGGTTTTACCCCGGCGCTGCTGGTACAAATCGGATCGCTGGTGGGCGACGCGGTATGGGCGGTGATTGGCCTTACGGGGATTGCACTGCTGATCCAGCATGACGCCGTGCGCGTGCCGCTGACCGTGGCCTGCGCGCTGTACCTGGCCTGGCTCGGCGTGCGCAGCCTGCTCGACGCCTGGAATTTGCCGGACGCCGACAGCGCGCCAGCCAGTTCGGCGAAGAATGCACTGGCCGTCGGCGCGACGATTTCCTTGGCCAACCCGAAAAACATCGTCTATTGGGGCGCCTTGGGCAGTGCGCTGTCGGGCATTGTCGGCGCGACGCCGAGCCACGGGCAGACGTTGATGTTCTTTGCCGGCTTCATGCTGGCTTCAGTGCTGTCGTGCTTCCTGATTGCCGCGCTGGTGAACCTGCTGCGCCAGAATGCATCGCCCACTTGGCAGCGCGTCAGTTATGGCGCCTGTGGCGTGGTGTTGATCTACTTGGCCATTCTCGCGGCACAAGGCATTTGAAGTTATATATCGACTAACTTCCAAGTGCCTCTTGTCTGAATGAACTCTGAACGCCGGGCATTTTAATTAATCATGCGTTGACATTTTGTAACTGCCTGAGTAGATTGCCCCTGCCCGCAACTGGGGCCTTTTTTAAACCTCACAAAAGAAGCCAATGGACACAGTATCTAGTCGCTGTCCGAGCACCGCGTTTGCGGGCATCGGGCGCCAAACCCAGAATATGACAGGACTCGCCTCCCCGGTCCGGTAAGCTGCGCTAGAGCTCGATGCTCCACCGTAACTGCCTCGCCGGTCGCCCGTCCGGTCCCGAGGTGTGTTATGACCTTCCAAGCCTTTGTTTTACATGATGTTCGCACCTTGGCCGCAGCCCTGCGCGCCAAGCTGTGCCGCACGCCTGGCGGTTTTTCCGCGGGCCGCTCGGCCTTTGCCACACCCTCCCCCAAAGTGCGTCCGGCGCATCCGCTGGCGCATTGGCGTATCTGCCCACACAGCGGCCAACTGGTGCAGCACTGGGATCACGCCGACCCTCAAGATCCACAGAGACCGAAGGTTTCCAGCCTGGGTCTTTACGTGAGCGCACGCGCCGCTTAAACCCGCTGGAAACAGCAACTAACTGATTATGACCCTGGAGTTCTTTATGAACTATTCCAGTTGTAACTCGCTGCGCGCTAATTAATTAAAGCCGCAACAACCGTTGTCCAGACACTTTATTTAAACCGATCGCGAAGTCCGCGGCTCGGCATGCTTTCGCTCGCCTGTCAGCAGGTAAGTACCGGGTATGTTTTGTCGAGAATTGGCGACAGGAGTACAGCAAATGAGCGCCGTAAAAAACACGCCACTGCACAACAAAAAAACCAGCGACGCCGACACCAGACTGTCGATGCGCGCCGCCCGCGAAGCCCACAACGGTCTGTCGGCCACACTCGCCAACGTACGCGCCACCCGGGACGGCCTGACCGAACTGGATGCCCAAGCGCGCCTGCAACGCGAGGGCTACAACGAAGTGGCCCATGACAAGCCGCCACACGCCATAGTCCAGTTCCTGCAAGCACTGAACAACCCGTTCATCTACGTGCTACTGACCCTGGGCGGCATCAGCTTTGTCACCGACTATTGGCTGCCGTTGCAAGCCGGTGAAGAGGTCGACCTGACCAAAGTCATCATTATCATGACCATGGTCATGCTCAGCAGCCTGCTGCGTTTCTGGCAGGAGCACCGCTCGGCGAAATCCGCCGAAGCCTTGAAAGCCATGGTGCGCACCACCGCCACCGTACTGCGCCGCGAACAGGTCGGCGCCCGACCGACCCTGCGCGAAGTGCCGATGCGCGATCTGGTGGCCGGCGACATCGTGCAGCTGTCGGCCGGCGACATGATTCCGGCCGACATCCGCCTGATCGAGTCCCGCGACTTGTTTATCAGCCAGGCGGTCCTCACCGGCGAAGCCTTGCCGGTAGAAAAATACGACACCCTCGGCGACGTCACACAAAAGTCCGCCGCGCCCCTGGCCGCCGACCAAGGCAACCTGCTGGACCTGCCGAACATCTGCTTCATGGGCACCAACGTGGTCAGCGGTCGCGCCACCGCCGTGGTGGTCGCCACCGGCTCGCGCACGTACTTTGGCTCCCTGGCCAAGGCGATTGTCGGCTCACGGGTGCAGACCGCGTTCGACCGTGGGGTCAACAGCGTCAGCTGGCTGCTGATCCGCTTCATGCTGGTGATGGTGCCGATCGTGTTCCTGCTCAACGGCTTCTCCAAGGGTGACTGGGGCGATGCGTTCCTGTTCGCCCTGGCGGTTGCCGTGGGCCTCACCCCGGAAATGCTGCCGATGATCGTCAGCGCCAACCTGGCCAAAGGCGCCACGGCGATGGCCAAGCGCAAGGTGGTGGTCAAGCGCCTCAACGCGATCCAGAACTTCGGGTCGATGGACGTGCTGTGCACTGACAAGACCGGCACCCTGACCCAGGACAAAATCATCCTCGAACACCACGTCAACGCCTTCGGCCAACGTGATGATGCGGTGCTGTCCCTGGCGTGGCTCAACAGCCATCACCAAAGCGGCATGAAAAACCTGATGGATCAGGCCGTCGTGCAGTTCTCGGAGCAGAACCCGAAGTTTCAGGTGCCGTTTGCCTACAGCAAGGTCGATGAATTGCCGTTCGATTTTGTGCGCCGTCGCCTGTCCATTGTGGTCAAGGATGCCGCCGATGATCAGTTGCTGGTGTGCAAGGGCGCGGTTGAGGAGATGTTGAGCATTTCCACCCACGTCATGGAGGGCGGTGACGCCATACCGCTGGATGAGCGCCGCCGCACCGAATTACTGGCGCTGGCCAACGACTACAACGAAGACGGCTTCCGCGTATTGGTGGTGGCCACGCGCAACATTCCCAAGGCGTTGGCCCGCCAGCAATACACCACCGCCGATGAGCGCAACCTGGTGATCCAGGGCTTCCTGACCTTCCTTGACCCACCAAAGGAAACCGCCGGCCCGGCGATTGCCGCGCTGCAACAAATCGGCGTAGCGGTAAAAGTGCTGACCGGCGACAACGCCGTGGTCACCAGCAAGATCTGTCGTCAGGTCGGCCTTGAACCTGGCCAGCCGCTGCTCGGCACGGAAATCGAAGCGATGGACGACGCCACCCTGTTGCGCCGCGTCGAAGAACGCACGGTGTTTGCCAAGCTGACCCCGCTGCAAAAATCCCGTGTGCTCAAGGCCCTGCAAGCCAACGGCCATACCGTGGGTTTCCTCGGTGACGGCATCAACGATGCACCGGCACTGCGCGACGCCGACGTGGGTATCTCGGTGGACAGCGGTACCGACATCGCCAAGGAATCAGCCGACATCATCCTGTTGGAAAAGAGCCTGATGGTGCTCGAAGAAGGCGTGCTCAAGGGCCGCGAAACCTTCGGCAACATCATGAAGTACCTGAACATGACCGCCAGCTCCAATTTCGGCAACGTGTTCTCGGTACTGGTGGCCAGTGCATTTATCCCGTTCATGCCAATGTTGGCGATCCATTTGCTCCTGCAAAACCTGATGTACGACATCTCCCAGTTGGCCCTGCCGTGGGACAAGATGGACAAGGAATACCTGGCCAAGCCACGCAAGTGGGATGCGAAAAACATCGGCCGCTTCATGATCTGGATCGGGCCGACCTCGTCGATCTTCGACATCACCACCTTTGCCCTGATGTGGTACGTGTTCAGCGCCAACAGCGTGGAAATGCAGACCCTGTTCCAGTCCGGCTGGTTTATCGAGGGCCTGCTCTCGCAAACCCTGGTGGTGCACATGTTGCGCACCCGCAAGATCCCGTTCTTCCAAAGCACCGCCGCCTGGCCGGTGTTGATGATGACCTGCGTGGTGATCGCGCTGGGGATCTACGTACCGTTCTCGCCCCTGGGCACCCTGGTCGGCCTGCAACCGCTGCCGCTGGCGTACTTCCCATGGCTGGTGGGCACCCTGCTCAGCTACTGCTGCGTGGCCCAACTGATGAAAACGATCTACATCCGCCGCTTCAAGCAGTGGTACTGATCCCCGCCGTTCAAACGGTGGCGGTCGCCCGGCCGTCACCGTGCATCACAAGGATTCGAATATGCGCGTGTTGATCTGTGCAGGTCGTCATTACGCCGACACCCGAAAGTCCCGCCAAGTGCTGGACGCTTACCACCGCCTGTACCCGGTGCAGGTATTGATCCACGGCGGCAACCAATTCCTTGGTAGTGACGTCGAGGAATGGGCGCGGGAACTCGGCATCGACGTGGTGCGCTACCCGCCCAACTGGCAGCGCCACGGCAAGCAGGCGGAACGCCAGCGCAACCATTTCATGCTGACCGACAGCCGCCCCAACGTGGTCATCGCCCTGCCGGGTGGTGACGACACCTCGGAGCTGGTGTGCCAGGCCAAAGCCAGCGGCATTTCGGTGCTGACCGTAGAAAGCTGAATTCAAGGGAGGTGCATCATGCACAACAAACACACCCCGAAGCGCCGGGACGGCTTCGCCAAATACCGCGCGCGTCATGCTCGCGACGTGCGTCACAGCTTGTTGCTGTTGCCGCCCGCAAAGCGCCGCGCGCTTCAACGCAACCTGATTTTCATCGGTTTGACCCTGGCCTTGCTGCTGATCATTGCGCTGCTGTCCAAGGCCCATGCCGCCGGCGGGGCTTATGTCGTCGACGATGGCGCGATCAATGCGCCGGGGGAATGCAACGTCGACGCCTGGTTCACTGCCAACCGCCACGACGGCAGCACGCACAGTGAAAGCCTATCGCCCGCCTGCACCTTCAGCGGCTTGCCGTCAGTGCAGTGGGGCGCGGCGCTGTCACGGGCCGGCGGTGAAACTCAGGCCAACCCGCAGCTCAAGGCGCAGGTGCTGTCGCGCAGTAGCGTGGAGATCGCCGTATCGGCCGGGGCGCACCTCGCCCTTGACCGTCGGCACGCGTTTGATGGCGCGGACCTGAACGTGCCGCTGACCTGGCAACCCGTGCAGGCGCTGCGCCTGAACCTCAACGCGGGCTGGACGCATGCCTACGACGACGGTGAGCAAAACCACCGCCTGACCTGGGGCACGGGGGTGGAGTACCAGACGGCGCAGTGGCTGACGCTGATCGCCGAGCGCTACGGTCAGCAAGGCGGCGATCAGGCCTGGCAGGCCGGGCCGCGCGTGCACCTCGGCGAGTTGCTCGATGTGGACCTGGTGGTCGGGCGCAGTCTGATCGGTGAGCGCGACCAATGGTTGACCACCGGCGCCACGTTGCGCTTCTAGGCTTTGGCCTGGCGCTCCAGGTGCAGTTGCAGTTGTGGGTCGAGTTGCAGCTGCGCCGCGAGGTCATCCAGATAATTGCGTTCGGCGTCCTGCTGATCGTCCACCAGCATCACACTGGCCAGGTACACCTCGGCGGCCACTGCCGGGTCGCCGGCAAATTCGGCAAAGTCCGCCGCATCCAGGGGCTTGGCGATTTCGGTGTCGAGCCACTGTTGCAGCTGCGTGTCGTCCGTATGCTGGCGCAGCTCATTGGAAATCATCTGCTGCTCCTTTTCATCGATGCGCCCATCGGCCTTGGCCGCCGCAATCAACGCGCGCAACACCGCATGGCTGTGGGCTTCGGCTTCAGGGCCGGCGAGTTGGTCGGCCGTCTGGAAGGCTGCCTGCGGTTTACTCGCTTGCTGGCTTTGCCACGCCTGATACGCCTGGAAGGCCATCATGCCCAGGGATGCCAGCGCCGCGTAATTCATCCCGCCGGCACGTCCCTGTGCCGGACGCGCCGTAGCGCCGCCCAGCATGCCGCCCAGGCCACCCAGCAAATCCCCCAGACCGCCGCCGGCCGAGGCATTGCCGGTGCGGGTGCCTTTCAGTAAGCCGCCGAGCAGTCCGCCCAGGCCTCCGCCCGAGGAGGCTCCGCCCGCTTGCCCGGCGCGCAACAGTTGTTCGAGTAGATCGCTGGTGTTCATGGTGTCACCCTCCGAGGGCGCAGTGTTGGCGTCTAACAACCATAGCCCGCGCCTGCCGGAACACCATGACCGCCGGGCGGGCACAGCTTATGATGGCGCCACCGCGCCTTCAGGAGAAAACCCACGTGAACCGGATCGAGCACATCGCGCTGATGGCCCGCTACAACCAGTGGATGAACCGCAAGCTCTACGATGCCGCTGGCACACTGAGTGCTGCGCAGCTGGCCGTGGATCGCCAGGCGTTTTTCGGCTCAATCCTCGGCACCCTCAACCACTTGGCCCTGGGCGACACGGTGTGGCTCAAGCGCTTTGCCCGGCACCCCGCACGCTACACAACCTTGGCTGCGCTGGACGGGGTAGCCACACCAGGCGACCTGAAACAACTGGCCTTTGCCGATCTGCGCGAACTCACTGCTCGACGTCGCTGGCTGGATCAGATGATCATCGATTGGGCGCACACCGTGCGTGAGCCCGATCTCGATCACCGCCTGCATTACCACAACATGCGCGGCGTGGCAGCGGACAAGGATTTCTTCAGCCTGCTGCTGCACTTTTTCAATCACCAGACCCACCATCGCGGCCAGGCCACCACCTTGCTGTCCCAGGCCGGCGTGGATGTGGGCGACACCGACCTGTTGGCGTTGATTGACTAGCGTCAGCGCGCCTTGAACACCGCGTAGGCTTGCAACAATCGCGGGAAGTCCTGGGGCTCGGGCAATTGCGCAAAACTTTCGACGGCCGGGATCGTTGCCCAGGCCAGTTTTTCGCAGGTCCAGGTCTCCATGAAGGGCGCGTAGCCACGGGTGTTATCCAACAAGGTCGCGCGCACGTTGACGAACTCGTCGATGCCATGGGGGCGTGTAAACAGCCAGCTCATGCAATGAGGGCAAAAGTAGTGGCGATCGACCCCGTGCAACCCACCAATGACCGGGCAACCCTGGGTCACGGTGAAGCCGCTGGCGGGAACCAAGGCACTCAGGGAAAACGCGCTGGAGGACATTTTCTGGCAACCGGTGCAGTGGCACGCCATGGTAATCACCGGTTCCAGGCCCAGGCTGAAACGCACGTGGCCACAGCGACAGCCGCCCTCTTGCGGCAGGGTTTCGACGCTCATCATTGTTTCCTTTTTATGATTGGGGGCGTGGCAGATTAACCCCATGCCCAAGGGTTGAACAGGCCTACCCGCGCGTATCGAGCGACCTTGGAGTCACGCCAAAAATCCTTTGTAGATCACTGATCTACCGAGGTTTTTTCTGGCCTCTCGGGTGTAACAAACCTGCTATTCGAACTTGCACCGAAGCGTCCGGGGCTATATATTCCCAACCCTGCTTCACCGCGCTACCGCCCGAATGGCGAAACTGGTAGACGCATGGGACTTAAAATCCCCCGCTCGTAAGGGCGTCCCGGTTCGATTCCGGGTTCGGGCACCATATATATCAAGGGCTTGCATGAGATACTTCATGCAGGCCCTTAGTGTTTTTGTTCCGCAATTTCTGAAGCTGTTCCGCAATTCCTGCCATCGGCGTCCTGCCGACGAACACCAACCCACAAACCTGACACATCCTGCGTTCGCTTGTAGAATCGCCCCGCTGTCGCAGGCAAGGCAGGCCGGCGGAAATAACCAAGCGCCATAGAGAAGGCGCCAAAGGGTCAGAGAATCAACGGAGCGACCAACAAAGACGCCGTTGTACTTAGCAAAAGATAGCGATACCATACCCACACAATCCTCATGGTGTAAGGGGATGATAGATAGAGAATAGGGACGTCGCATGTATGCAGTTGGGCTTATAATTTCTTTCAAAATCGCTCTGTTAATATCGCTTTTTTTAGTGTTATCGGGGCTAAGAGCTGAGGCAGAGTACTTCAGAAAGCTCGGAGTGAGCGACTCTAAGATCAAGCGATTCTACAGAGAAAATTTAGTTTCTTCGTCTGTGACAGTGGCCCAAGTTACTCTGGTTGTCGGGTTTGTATTCTCGTTTATTTCCCTAACTACGATCTGGACAATTTCCTGATACATATTGGGAAATGCCTTGGGCTCAGCCGTGACGAGCCCTTAACGCAATCACGGCCCCCCCCTCCAACGGCGTCCTGCCGAGAGAACACAATCCCTTATTGACGCATCGAATCAAAGCTTCGCTCACAAGCAAGTCCAGCTATTCTGGCGCGGTCATACGCGACCGCCAACTCTCCCGCTCTTTTGTCAGCCCGTTGGAGCAGGTCGGAGAGCACCATTGCGGCGCGGGTGGCTGACGCGCCTCGCTGGGCAGCTCCGGAATCGCCGCAGGCAGTGGCGGCAAACTGGGTGGCTTCGACATGCAGCCGGTCACCAGCAGCATCAGCGGTGCCAGCATCCACAGCTGCAGCCTTGTTCTGTTCTCGCGCATTGCTTGCCTCCTTGTTCACTGACGCCTGGCGGCGTTGTTCTTCTTTCCTGGCCTCGTCGCCGGCGCCTTTGAGTGCGACGGCATGGTCCCGCTCGATCTCTGCCAACTGTTCGCCGTAGCGCCAGTCCTGCACCTGCCAGGTGCCGCCGGCGCTGATCACCATCGCCAGCAGGATCGCGACCAAGATCTGCCAGGACGTCATGCCAACGCCCGCCGCACGCCTTCCGCCAGCACCGCGTCGGGATAGGCATACCCGGCGTTCTCGTGATGGATGATCGCCTTGACGAAGCCAGCCATCACCAGCGCCTGGGTCAGGTCGACATCCGCCCCAGGCCGGGTGCCGGTGTTCGCCTCCACGGCGCGCACGTAGGCAGCGGTATCGTTCTCCACCGCCGGTGCCCAGCGACTGATGATGGCCTTCACCGTCTTCAGTCCGTGCTTGCGCTGATAGGTCAGCAGCAACTTGCCCAGGGCGCGGATACCGTTCTCGGCAGTGTCGAACCGGGCGAAGCGCTTCTCGATGGCTGGGTCTGGCTTGAGTTGGCCCTGCCATTGGTTGACGGGGTTGTAGTCGATGTTGCCGGGGTTGCGGTTGCGCACCCCACGGGTTTCGGTGGTCGGCATGCTTTTCTCCAGACAAAAAAATACCCGCTCATGGCGGGTGTGGATGCGGTTTGAGCGTCAAGCTTCAATCGGGGCCGGGAGCGGGTAGCGCGCCTTGATTGTCGTCACCAACTCAACCCAGGCGGAAAAGTCCGGCACAGCACCTTGAACAAGCGCGTCGTAGGCGATCTCAAGTCTCAGTGGATCAGACTCTTGCTGATAGGCTGCGCGGCGCTGAGAGTGGGCGGTTGCAAGGGAGGACTGATATTCGACAGCGCGCTTCTGTTCGGCGGTCACTGCCTGGCTGAAGTCGATCATTGCGCGATCTCCTGGAGTGCTGGTTTCTGATCAAAGTCTGTTGGGAGCGAAACGCGCCCTTCCGGCGGGTTCGTGATACTGGCCGGGTACCATGAGGCCTGGCCTCCGCACGGGCCGACGGGCATGGTGATCGTTACGATCAGGTTCCCATTCACACGCTCGACGGCGTCGTTGATCCATTCACAATCCACGGCTTCGGCAGGAAGCGTTGCCCCGTCCGGCAGGGGGCCGAAATCAAGAGCAACACCATTGATGGTCAGCGAATCGCCGCGCTTGAAGATTTCCAGACTCGCATCGGAACGGGTTGATACCAGGTTAATGATCATTTCCATTTACCTATCGCCAAGTAATTGCAGCTGAAATTGCGAGAGGCCACGGAGGCAGACGAAAGCATCATAGGCACGCCAAGGCTTGTCGTACTGCCACCATTACCGTCCCATGTTAGAACCCCTGAACTGTAGGACTGGCACATAAATGTCGGCGCAGCGATAAAGGCAGATGGGAAGGTAATCGTCGCCGCGTAACCGTAGAAAAGCGACCCGGTTACGTTCGTTACAGCACAGGTGCGCGTAACCAATCCAAAGCAGATCTGCGTGCCATCTGCGAATCGGATGTAGGTACCGTTTGCGTTTGTACCTGTTTCGAATATCGCGCCAGACGTCACGATGCCGACCAGATCAGCATATGCACCAGTTTTCAGGCCGAGCGCGGCGCCGGCGCCTGCAGCTGTCGTTGATCCAGTACCCCCCTTTGTGACGGGCACAACATTCTCGGTGGACACCGAGCCCAGACCAGCCAGAGTACTGCCCCACTGCTGAATCATCGCCCGGGCCTGATCTGCCAGGTCCTTGGTGTACCCCTGCACAGGCGTGAGGGAGTAGCCCCCCGCCGCGTTCGTCGCTCCACGATAATTCGGTGAGATCGAAAGCACCGTGTTGCTGACAACGTTGGTGACCTCGTACCAGCCGCCATCAGGACCGAGAAACGCATCACCTACTCGGCAGTTGGCGACAAAGGATGTGCCGGTGCCTGTAACAGTATTGGAATTCAAAGTTACAGCAACGGTGCCGGTTCTATACCATGGCATGTTTTTCTCCAGACAATAAAAAACCGCACTTGGCGGATATTGAACATCAACAAGCCGTCTTACTTAGGACATTGGCTTGGCGAAAGATATTGGAATATAAAAATGCACAGAGTTTGATACGCCAACTATAAAGGGAACAATTCGATTACTCTCATACTCCCAAGTACAGTAGAGCTTTGCGTACCCCGAGGAAGACCCACAAACATCCATACCAATATTATTTATCAGCATATAGTCACCAGTATCAACTGGCGAATAAGCCGTCCAACTACTTTTCGTCTGTCCTTGCGAGGTGTTGCTTGAGCCAAGATACGTCCATTGCGTTATCGTTCTAGTGAATTGTGCGCAGGGCGTGCCACTATCAAAAAGAAGTTTCGACTGTCCATCCCAGATCCGAAAACCATAACCGGAAACTTCACGCGACTGAAATGCCGCAACAAAAAAATTCCCCGGCACATTCCCTATAAAGGTGAATCCCGTCCAGTTCCCAGGCGTCCCGCTGATAGTTGCATACTGAAAAGTGGATGATGCATCGGGCCTTACAAAAACCAGCGGAGGTTCATCGGTGGTGATTGGTGGTGAAAAAGTAGCACCGCCAGAGTATCTTCCTCTCTGCAAAACAACCAATCTTGAAAATTCAGAATCAAGAGTCACCACATCGTTGCTGTTCCTAAACTCAATGCCATAGGACATTTACCTATACCTCATAACCAGCAGCCTTTGGGAGCCGAGAGCCATATCTGAGTCGGTGAAATACCTATTACCAAACCAAACATAAACCCCACCCGAAACAACTTGGGGCTCAAATTGAGCAGCATATGGATTCTGTGCATTTGGGTCCTTCGGGTAAGCGCCGGAAGTTATGCATATTGCTGAATGGGTGCTTGGCTCGATACCAGGAATAGCTATATATACATTCCTTGGGCCGGATGAAATCGGCGGCCCTCTTGTAACTATCGAGGAATGAATAACCCTGACAGTAAAGGAGCTTTCATCCAGCTCAAGGAGGCCGGTCGGCCCCCAAGCTCTCACTCCATAGGTCATGCGGAAAGATCCCCCCACTGATACCGCTTCACTCCGTTTTCATCGAACACTTTGCCGCCGGCATTGTTAATGACCTGCCGCGCCTGCCCACCGAAAGCACTGTTGATTTCGAAGGTTCCGTCGAAGAACAGCTTCCAGCCACTCTGCCCCGCCACATAGTTGTTCGACTGGATGTAGCTGCCGATCTTGGCGTTGGTGATCGTGCCGTCCTGGATGAGCACCGAGTTCATGAAGACCTGACCGCCCTGCACCACAAAAGGCGTGGTGATTGCTCCACCAGCAAGCGTGTTCACCACTGCAAATCGATCAGCGCTGACCAGAAACTGGCTTTGCAACAAGCCGTCGGCGTTCTGCTCGATGCCCAGGCCGATCCCGGCCGCCACGTACTGGCCGTTGGCGTTGACCTGCATCTTCACTGCCCACATCGTGGACAACTTGCCGTCGGTGTCGGCTTGAGCCCTGGCGGTGACTTGGATTGACGCCTTGTTTTTCCACTCGTTGACTGCGCTGGCCAGATCCCCCTCATCAGTGCCGTCGCGAGCACCGCCAGCGATGGCTTCGAGCGTGGTGGACTGGGATGCAACCGAGTTGTTGGTATCCGCAAGTGACTGCGTGACGGTCTGCACGGCAGCAGTATTGGTATCTACGCTGCTTTTCAGCTGGTCGATACGCTCAGCGGTTGCCAGCTTGTCGGTGGCCACCACCTGCTCAAGCGTGGTCAATGCCGCCTTGTTCGCCCCCACCGCCGCATCCAGCGACGTAGTGCGTTCAACCATTGCCAGGTTATCGGAAGCCTGCAACTTCACCTGCTGTGCAAACTTCGCGGCGGCATCCCAGTTTTGCAGGGCGCCGGCAAGATCACCCTCCCCGTCATCCTCGCGCCAGCTTGCCTGGAGCGATTGCAGCGCCGAAGCGTTCGCCGTGACCTTGCCGTCCACAGCCTCGATAGAGGTCTTGTTCTGCTGGATCTGGAGCGCCATGGCCTGGGTTGTTTGGGCAATGGTGCCCATGTTGAACCAGAACTCGACAGCGGGCGGCGGGGTATCCACCGGCACCGTCTTGAGCGCCTGCCACAGGTTCTGCACGGTGCGAACAATCTGCCCGGCGCTGTAGGTCTTGGCCGGGTCGTAGACAAGGGCGTCCGTTACCTGGTCGATCAGAGCCTCCAGTTCCTGCTTGGTCTGCTCCAAACGATCATTGACCGAGCCGGGTCCGGACCCGGAAATCAGATCGATCTCGTCAAGGATCTCTTTGGCCAGT
Source organism: Pseudomonas sp. RP-B7 (assembly GCF_059803535.1). Taxonomy (NCBI): domain Bacteria; kingdom Pseudomonadati; phylum Pseudomonadota; class Gammaproteobacteria; order Pseudomonadales; family Pseudomonadaceae; genus Pseudomonas; species Pseudomonas sp. RP-B7. Next base: position 156,498 of record NZ_JAPFHC010000003.1, on the reverse strand, counting down.
TCGGACTCGCCCACCTGGCCGGCGATCAGCTCCAGGATTGGACTGGCGCTTGAGCTGGCCTGCCCCAACACGCCATTGACCACCGGATAGAACGGACCGACGTTGCCGGTGCGGTCCACCAGGCGCGCCCAGAAGAAGAACTGCGCGCCGGCCTTGAGGGCCTGCATGCTGTAATTCGCCTGGGGATACGCCAAGTCGGCAAGCTTGGTAGCCGCCGACAGGTCATTGGCTGGGCCATACCACAGCTCGGTGCGCTGAGTGTCCTCGGCGCCGGGCGGGAAAGCCCAGCGGATGCCGATGCCGAACAGTTCGCTGGTGGTGGTCAAGAGCGCTACCGCCGGCGGCAGGCCGACTTTGCCTTCCAGGTTGGTCAGGTTGGAGCTCTTCCAGATCGACGAGATTTCAAAGGCACTCACCGAGCGAACACGAGCCAGATAGGCGCCCGAGTAGATGCCAGTGACATCCACGCTTGTCGCGCCCGTGCGCTGCAGCTTGATCCAGTTGCCGCTGTCCTTACGCCACTCCACGTCGTACGCGACCGCGCCAGGGACGGCAGGCCACGAGATGTTCATGGTGCTGATTGCCAGGCCTTGGTCAATTGATACGTTCGACGTGATCGTGACACTGTTCGGCGCTGGCACCACGGTGATCGGTATAACACTGATCGGGCGCTCTTCCAGGCGTGCGCCGGTGTCAATGCTGGCAAATTTGCTCGGCTCGTATTGCAAGGCGCTGATGTCGTAATCGCCCTCAGGCGTCCGCGCAGTTCTCATTACTCTATAGAGAGGGATCGCAAGGTCGTCAGCATCAATTGCCCACTGAAGTTGTGCAGCCGGCGCCTCGCTGTAGGCAACAGTCACGGTTACGTTGCGGCCGCTCACGCTCTCCACGGTTCGCCCCTCTGCGCGTCCTCCGGGAAGGTTAACCACCAGCCGGTCGCCGGGCTTTGCCAGGGTGTCGCGGTCCAAGGTGACGACCTTCCCCGCCGCCGCCGCAATGCGCCCGCCGATCTCACGGCCCGCCAGCAGCGAGTCAGCAACGGGGATAATGAACCCAGGCATCGGAATACGGCCTTCCATGCCGGTCCTGAAGCTGACGGTGCGGTCCTGGTTGTTGCTCAGCACCAACCATTTAGCGCGGCGCTGGGCTTCAGATGCCCGGGTGCAACCGATCGCACTGATTTCAGTCGGCTTGTCGCCAAGGCGGCGCTGCAGCGGCAGGTCTGCATAGACGGTAACATCGGTATCGTAGTTATTCAGCGGGTTATCGTAGCTGACCAGGCAGCGCGTGAAGCGAGTCTTCGCCGATGCGCTGCCGTACGAGATTTTTCCGTCAATGACGTTGGACCTGGTGAAGACGTAGTCGATGTCCTGCGACCGAGGCATATCAGCTTGCATGACCAACTGGCCCTGGGCCCAATACGTCATGCCGCGGTAAATGCCGGCAATGTCGCGTAGCAGGGACCATGCATCAGCCTTGCCCTGGAGGTTCATGTCGCACAGGAAGCGTGGCTCAGTGCCGCCGGCGCCATCCGGCACCAACTTGTCGCAGTACTGCGCGATGCGGTAAAGCTCCCACTTGTCCACCATCCAAGGCTTGATCCGGCGGCCCAGCCCAAAACGGTCCTGGGTGCAGATGCCGTACGTGATCCAGGCCGGGTTATTGGTCCAGGCATCCTTCATGGTCCCGTCCCAAGCACCGGTGTACGTCCTGGCCAACGGATCGTAGTTGCTCGGAACCTGCCAGCGGCGGGCCTTGCACTTCACGGTCGCGGCCGGAATGTTGGTGAACTGCTCGGCATCGAATTCGATGAAAAGCAGCGCCGTGTTCGGGTAGCGCAGCTTTGCGTCGATAACCTGGGTGTAGCCGGCGATGAACAGGCTGTCGGCGATCTTGTCGGTGTTCTGGTTTGGGGTGATGCGGCGAACCCGAATCAGCCAGCCACTGTTGGCCGGCGGGAGATCGATACGCATGGACTTTTCGTAGCGAGTGGTAGCCTTGCCTGTAATGGCTCCAACCAAAACCTCCTGATACGCCCCTCCGTCGGTAGCCACATCGACCGCGTATTGGATGCTGTAACCACCGATGTTCCCTTCGCCGTCCTGGCTCGCCAGTCGAGGCGTAGCCAGCCGAATTCGCGCCGCCGACAGTTGCAGGTTGGTCAGCGACTGGACCCAAGGCGTACCGCTGCGCAGCTCAATGTTCAGCGAAGTCTCATTGTCGACAGACGGGATTCCAGGGATGTAAGTCTGGTCAACAGAGCCTGGGCGCCAGTCCCACTTCACGTTGGTGAAGTTGTAGTTGCCGCTGGCATCTTGGATTGGGGTGTTGTCGAGGAAGATGTCGCGCGCGGTGGGCGTGCCGTCGAATTCGCCCTCGCCCACGGCGATCAGGATCTTGGCCACGTTGGTTGAGCGCAGGCTGTCAGGCGCCTCTACTGGAGACTTTGGCTTACTCTCGCCACCTTTAGCGCCGTGAATATCCAGCTTCTGTGTTGCGCCCATGCTTTCCTCCAGGCAATAAAAAACCGCCTCTTGGGCGGCTTGCTCGATGCGTCGCGGTTATGTCTTGTCTTCGGCGTAGATCGATGCCGAGATAATCGCCCCGCCCCACCGGCGCTCCCCGATGCAGATAGGGACAGGGTTGCCGCTGGCCGTGGTGTTCTTTGCGCTGCCGAATGCGTAGCTGGGCATGTTTTCTGGGGATGCGCTCTGCTTGAGGCCAGCGGCCTGTGGGCTGAGCATCTGGATAACGCCGCCGGCCAGCAGCGCGATACCCGCAGGCGCCGTCGGTGCGCCGAAGTAGCTCGCTGCGATCAGCACCACGCCCAAAACAATCTGCAAAATGCCGCCGCGCTTGCTGCCCTCGATCACTGGAACGATCCTTATCTCCCTGGCCCCGCCCATGCCAAACTCGTCCGCTCCGACGTTTTTTCGGTTGCGGAAGATGGCGAAGCGAAGGCCCAGGCGATCAAGACGGCGGATCTCGGCCTCAAATCCGTCAATGGTGGCCTTCAGCGCCCGGAAAACTTCCCACGTGTCGCCCGATGCGACCTGGCGCCGATGCAGCCGGCCGAACTTCTGGGCCAGCGAGCCGGACAGTTTGATGGTGGTCATCGGCGAATAGGCGATGGCACTCATCGGGCCTCCTTGTGTCGAAGAATTAAGCGGGTTCGCTGAAGCCACGGGCCGCCATAGACGATTACTTCTGATGGCCGGCCGTACAGGTGATGCAGGACGAAGGGTCCAGGACCGAACACGCCTGAATCTTCGCCTGGCAGTGTTGCGTCAGTGCCCAGGTATATCCCTGCATGGTTTGGATGCGCCGTGCGGCCTACCTCCATCACAAGCATGTCGCCACGTCGCGGACTATCCACTTGCTCGAAACCAGCGGCGGCGTAGTTCGCCTCATACAAGCTGGCGCTGTCTGCGCTCTCCCACCAGCCATCAGCCCGCTTGAAGTTCTCGAACTTAAGGCCCCACTCGCGCTGGTACCACTCTTCGCATACAGCCCAACAGTCCCACACACCATGAACAAATGGTCGCTTGAGCAGCGGCACGGCGCCAGAGGGCGTAATCGTGCGCATGTCGCCCTCGGGCCAGGACAGGATATGCCAGGGCAGCGCCGTCGCCTCGCACATGGCCAGATCGTGCGGTGAAGGCCTGCTGGTTGCGTCCGGGTGTGAATGGACAATGCCGATCACCTCGCCCAGGTCTTCCGCCGCGGCGTAGTCCTCGGGATCGAGCCGGAACTCTTCGCTCGGCTCCGTGGCGATATTCCGGCACGGAAAATACTTCTGCGCCCGGCCCACGGCAAGTACCAGCCCGCAGCACTCTTTCGGGTACTCGGCCGCTGCATGCGACTGGATGGCCGCAATGATGTGTTTGCGCATTTTTCAGCTCCGAGCAATAAGTGACACAGCTGGAAATCCACCGAATGAGGCGGGGTTTCCTACGCCGAAGCGCGGGTCGCAGCCTTTGCCGAGCGTTCCGTCGCACTCGTCGAGTTCCGGGTCATCTGTGACAACCCCGTCCTTTGTGACGTAGGGGCCGGTGTAGCCACAGTTTGGACCTCGGTAGCCACCTGTGAGGCACCAGTGGCACAGGGTGGTCATCTGCCGCCCAATCGTTTCGCCGCCGACGTCGCCCGGGCTGGCCAAGTCCCAACTGACCGTCTCGCCGTCTTCGTTGGTCTTCTGGTCGACGTACCAGACTTCGATCGACTCCTGAGTTGGATCTGCCGTCGGGTTGCCGTCTTCGAAGTTCACCGCATCGAGGAATTCGGCCAGGGTGTTGCGAATGGTCAGCTTGAACTCCAGCAGATCCTCGAAGGCCAGGCACAGCGCGGTGATCCTCCCGTTCACGTTGCCAACCGAAAGCTTGGGCCTTACCGCGGTGCCGTCGCCGTTTGCTTCGCTGCCTTCATAGTGCATGGGCCACGCGCCGTACTCTTCGCCCTTCCACCAGATCGACTTGGCCGGCAGCTGGTCAGCGTTCGGGCCGGCGGCCAGCAGTTCGGCGGGCGTGTGCGGTACGGCATGCCCGTGGAAGCGCAGCACGTCGGCGCCGTAATCGCTGCCGTCCAGTTCAAACAGCATGACTTCGTTGCCAGGCTCAAGAGTCTGGAGAGCATTGATCAGCGACATGGATAGACCTTTATGGGTGAAAGGCGCGCTCGAACGTCGCCGTCACTTTGAATACGCCCCCGCCCATAGGGGTGGGGGTTGGGTTCTTGCAGGTGAATAGGCCCAACTCCCCCAGCGGCGTAGTCCAGAGAAAGGCCTTTGCGCCTTTGTGCCGATCGAAGAAGGCCATCATTGCCGTTGCTGCCGAGGTACTTCCGGTGTGGGTTATCGGGTATGCATCTTCTTTATTGTTTGGCCCGTCGCCGACAACTTGCTTATAGCCCCCGCCAAAGCGCGATTCCCTGGTCCTATATTCAAGAGTCGGCGCCTCCCCGTGCTGGGTGGCCCAGGTGAACGTTTCAATCGCCATGGTTACCTCCCGTTGATGACGCGCCAGATTGATCCGCCAGGTTGTAAGCCTTTGGCGATAGCAGTTTCTGCCTCGGTTTTGGCTGCCTGCTGGATGCCCTTGCCCAGCTGAGTGGTGTCTTCCTGCGTCGGTGCGCTGCCGTCACCAGCCGTTTGCACGGAAACCGATACTGGGAAGTTGAAGGTATTGCCACCGCCCGCCCCGCCACCACCGCCACCCAGCGCACGGACACCAAGCTCGCCGCCGGCGGTCCTGGTCAGCGGCATGATTGCCTCCGGGCCGGCCTCGGCGAAGATGCCCGCGCCCTTGGCGAACGCAAACATCTGCGGCTTGTCGTGCACCTGGTTGCTGAAGCTCGAAAGGCTTGGGGAGTCGTACACACCGCCCTTGGCGTTCGCTGTGATGGCACCACCAATGTCAGACCCGAAGCTGGTAGCGCCAGCAGCCGCACCGCCACCGAAGTACGCGCCAATAGCGGTACCGGCCAGGCTCGAAAGCAAGCCAGACGCTGCTTGCCGAGTGGCGATACGGGCCATATCGGCGATGATCGACTTGGTGAAGTCCGAGAACGAAAGTTTGCCAGTGACAGCAAAATTCGCGACTGCGTCCTCCATGGAGCTGAAGGCATTGGTGAACAGGCTCTTGGTCTGTCCCGCCACATCGTTGGCAGATTGCAGGTAGTTCTGGAAGGCCGAAGAGGCTCCGCTACGCCAGTCACCCTGCGCCTCCGACATCTTGTCGTAGTTGTCGACCACGGTGTCGCGGTACTTCCTTTCCGCATCTTCCAGGCTGGCCAGGTCCCGCATGTAGTCTTCCTGGCTGTACTTGTCAGGCGCTGTCTTGCGGCGATCCAGAAGCTTGGCGCGCTCGTCGTTGAACTTGTCTGTGGTTGCGTCCAGGCTCGCTTGCAGTGCCGCCTGACGATCTCCCAAGCCCAGTCCGTTTGCTGCGCGGGAGCCAGCAGCTTCCAGTGCGGCACGCTGACGCTCTAGCTGATTGACATACGCCGCCGAGGCGGCCTTCAGCTGCTCCAGCCGCCCCTTCTCGCTTGTGGCGATGATCGTCAGCTGACTGTCGGAATCCTTTTGAGCTTTGACCATTCCGGTGCGAGCGTCGGCGATCTTCTGGTCAAGCTGGATACTTTGCGCCGCTGTGGTGGACTTCTTACCTTTCGCCGCCTCCAGGGCATCAATCTCGGCCTGGTACGCTGCGGTAACATCGTCCTTTTCCTGGTTGATCAGGGCCGACCGTTGCTTGGCATAGTCCGACAGCGATACCACACCGCGCTTCTGTTCAGCCTCCAGTTCCTTCTGGGCATTTTTGTATTCATTGACGATGTCGGACAGGTTGTTCTTGGCGTTGTTGAAGCTGGTCAGGTCGACTTGAGAGCTAGCGGCCTTGGGGTCTTTGTTTTTGTCGTTGAGCCCTTTCAGCAAGGTGTCGTAAGCACCCCCTGAGAACTTTTTACCGTCAAAATCGACGCCATCCAGAAGCTTGGACTTTTGGCCCGTCCTCTCAGAGTTCTCGTAAAGCGTTCTGAATTTATCGTTGAGCTTGTCCAGCCCCGCAGCGCGCTTGTTTAGAGGGTTAATCTCATCGAGCTGCGCATCCAGTTCTTTTTGGACCTTGATAGCTTTCTGGTTTGCGTCGGTGTTCTCGCCAGTGATGATTGCCAGATTGGCATTGGCTGCTTGCCTGGCCTTGAGGCTTGCGAGTTTCTTCTCCAGCGCTTCGGTTGAGTCGGTGTCCTCCAGTCCTAGCATCGAGTCAAATGCTGTGCTTGCCTTGCCCAGCCCTGCAGATATAGCCCCCGATACTCCGCCCGCCTTGCGTGTATCAAGCACGCGCTGGGTTAGCTCTATCTGCTTCGCGAGGTCTGGAAACGCTTCCGACCGAATGTAGGAATATGCGCGTTTTGTCGCGTTTCCGATGTCATCCCAATCTCGCTCAATATCGGAGAGCGAGCCTCGATAAGCCTTGAGGCGCTCTAGAGCCGCCTCATTCAAGTTTCCACTCAGGACATCAAGCGCGCGCTGATGATCGCCTTGGTCATCAATCCCCTTGATCACTTGGTACTGATCTAGGGTAAGCAACCCATACTGGCTGCTGATTTTTCCTGCAGCCTCTGTCGCTGTATCACCGGCAGTGGCGAAAGACTTCGCGAGTTCGCCAGCGCCCTGCCCCGTGATTTCGCTGATCGCTGCCGCAGCCTCAGCCAGGTTGCGCATCTGCGTGCCGCTTGTTGCGGCGCCCGACGCAAGCGACACAACCGCTTCACGCGCGCCGGATAGATTTCCAGTGATTCGCCCGGCGCCGTCGGCCATATCCTTCAAGCTGGCAATTGTCTGGCCGGCGCCATTGGTTCCGCCATTAATTGCGGCATTGAACTCGCGCGCCTGTTTCATTGCATCAAAATAGGCGTAGCCAAGCGACCCAAGAACGGTCACCAGCAGACCGGCTGGAATTATCATCCCCGCCAGACTTCGCGCTGATTCGCCGGCACCAGCACCCAATTGTGCAATGGCTCGCGCACCGCTCCCCAGATCGCCCGACTGCAGGGCGTTGGCAAGCTGCATTACGTTCTCTTGGGCTTGGCGAGTGCCGAGCTTCAATTTGTCGAACGCAGTCTCCGTCGCGGTCAGCCCGGCACGGTCCTTACCGATCTTGGCAAGGGCATCCTGGTATCGTTCGGCATCTATCTGACCTGTTTTGTGCAGGTCGTTTAGCGCTTTCTCTTGGGCCTCCAACTTCGCCAGCTTGGCGGTCACCGGGTCAATCCCGTTGACGGTGCGTTTCAGCGCCTCAATCTGGCGGTTTTCGGCGTCAATCAGCTTCTGTTTCTGCGCCAACTCCTTGGCTTCGGCCTTCTCGATTTTGTCGTAGGCCTTGCCCAGCTGATCTTGATACTTTGCCTGATCTTCGATAGTGACCAAGCCGCCTTTGCGAGCGCGCTCCAACAAACCCTCTGCCCGCACTAAGGATTCAATGCTGTCGATATTGCCCGTCATCGCCTTGTCGAGTTGGCTGATAACGGTGATCTCTGCGGCGGCGCTTTCAGTCGCTTTGCGGCTTGCACCGGACCTGCGATCTATCGCGGCAGTGGACTTCTCGACGCCCTGGGCTACCCCATTTTCTGCCTGAGTGATCTTCTTGCCCGTGTTGGCCAAGCCTTCACCAGTCTTGCCTAGGTCGTCGATCGCCTTCTGTGCACCTTCTGCCGAGTCGACCAATTTATCCAGGTCGTCAGCGGCCTTTGCTGCTTGCGAGGACTCAACGGCAATGCCCAGGGAGGCGAAGTTGGTGCTCATTATTTTTCTCCGGGCATAAAAAAACCCGCCGTAGCGGGTAGTGGTTGTACTGATGTTCAGCTTCGAAGCAGTCTTGCTTTTTCGGCTTGGAACTCATCTTCCGAAATAAATCCGCGCTCCTTCATGGACACAAGCTTTTCAAGGGCTTCGTATCTGTCGATTTCTGGAGCGGTGGGGCTGTTCTTCGCTTCCACAGGCTTGCTTATGGCGGATGCTGACCAGACCAGCGCTGCCACCCAGCCGATGAGGGTCCACCCTAAAAACAAGTTAAGGAGAAATATGGAGTCAATATTTGGATGCTTTCTGCTTTTGCCGTTAATAGTTGGCAAGAAATAAAGCACTGCGCCAATAAAAAACAGCATCACAGCGCCAACCATTCCCGATTCACTGCCCATAGACCCATCCTCTTGATCAAGGAAAGCAATCTACCATTTCCCGCAGGAACCGCCATATCCACCACGAACAACTTGCTATGGCGCCTTCGACGATTCGCTTAGAAGCTGCTCGGCTGCACGGCTATGGACCCGCCGCCAGCAGGGAGGAAAACCCTGAATTTCTTTTGCTGGCCCTGCTTCAAAACTACTGACGTTTCCATTCGCTCGGGGTTCGCTGCGCAAAGTGCCGAACCATCCAATGCGGCGCCTAACAACCACTCACCGGAAGGCACCTGGAAGACAGCCTTCTCGCCGGTGTCCAGCTTTGCCACGGGAGCACCATTTAGGAAGATGGTCGCGAAGCAGCCGCCGCCGAGAAAACCTGTGTCTCTCGTCACGATTAGCGAACTACCACCAGAAACTGGCTTTTGGTAGCCGCTTACCCTTTCGGATGGCGCTGGGCGAGCCTTGTCGGACGGAACTGGTGAAGTCGCACAACCAGCCAGCAACGCTACCGCCAGAGCACCTACGAATAATTTCATGTCGTTCCCTCGTTGAGATATTGCGGGACTTTATCATCAACGAGAGAGCAACACGAAAGCCCCGCATGGCCGGGGTTCTTCGGGCTGGCGGGGGTTGGCAGCTGTCCAGGCATCCAGCGTGGATGGAATGCCAGTAACTGGAGCGAGGTTCTCCGTAGTAGCTTTGTGCCTCCTACAGAGCCATTCGAGGGAATGAATATGGCAGAGGTTATCGCTAATACCGCCAACTACATCAAGCAAGTCATGCCGACAGTCCTTACCGGATCAGAGGACTGGAAGTACGTTTACCGCGTCGGGAGTGTCGTCCCAGCCTCCGGCATCTACCGATGCACAGGCTGCGGTCACGAAATCACCTCCAATAAAGACGATCACTTCCCTCCTCAAAACCGACACCAGCACGCCGACCCGAAGATCGAAGTACAGTGGCAATTGATCGTCAAGACTCAAACAAGAGGCTAAAGGATTCCCCCAGTCCTTCGCCTGCAAGCCCAAGGACTGGGATAGCGCCAATATCGGCGCGTTAATGACCTGGAGGTCAATGTGAGTGAACAGAAGACAGTAGACCAGCGTATCGCTGATCTAGAGTTAGCCCTTAAAACGTCAATCGTTTTCAACATGAATGCGGCGGCGGTATTGGGACGACGTCTTGCTTTTGGAAATGATGCAATAGCAAACGTCATTTCCCAAGACCTCAACAATCTGAAGGCAGAAAACTACGACGGCATCGATAAAGCGCTACATGACAGCTATCTCGACAGTTTGTCTCAGGCGATTACCGGACGAGCTTAATTCCGGCTGCGTAATAAACACCGGTTTGAGGGTGCTTGGTCATCAGCACCCTCCAATCGTTGCTTAGCACTTCACGGAGTGCCAAGACTGAAATGCCCAGCTGAACCTCCGAGCTCAAATCATTTTTCTTTTGCATGATGCACCTCTACGGCTTTGCCGCGTCACGTTGGATATTTTGCGTCGTTGTGCCTGAGGATCAGGCGCCCCTCGCGCTCTCCCTCTGTTCCGCCATCACCTGCAGGGCTTCAGCCTCCATACGGCGGAAGTCGCTGAAAATGGTTTGTCGCTGGCTGATCGGTACGCCACACATCCGAATCACACCGGAGAGAACGCTGTAGTCCATGCCTGTTGCGCCGCACGCGCCTGTGCGCCACTGGGTGCTCATGGCCTCGAAGACTTTGAAGGCCTCCCAGTTGTCCGGCCAGATGCCAACCTCCGCGACGTAGTCGTCCGCGGTGAAGCCGAAGGCATCCGTGCCCTCTAGCGTTGGCTCATAGAGCGCGCGTGCAGCGCTTAGGAGTTTCCCAGGCGGGCCTCATTGAAAGCTTCGGCGTAGGCATTCAGCACGGCCTTCGGCGCTGAGTTGATCGAGTTGACGAGGATTCGCACATTTTCAGGCGTAAACTTTTCCTCGATATCCCAGCCAACGACGACGTCAAGCAGCTGGTCCGCCTGCAGATCGATCTGAGCAGCGGTGAATGCCTTGAGGTCCATGCCCCCTACCTGTTTGCTCAACTCGTCGTGCCGCTCGTTCCAGCCGGTGTACAGCTCGGCGAGCGCTGTGCGGTCCAGGTACTTGAACTCGAACTCCACCTTCTCGGCGCTATAACCGGCACGCTGGATCATCACCGGTGCCTTGAAGGTAGGCTTCTGGATCAATTTGAACTTGGCCATGAGCCTTCCTATTACGCAGCGTAGCGAATGAATTTAGCGACCACAGCGAAAACGGCGGTCACCGCCATGATGTTGTTCTTGGTCAGCGACGGCACGTTGTCGAACGAGGCGTAAGCGTTATAGACAATGACTCCACCCGAGGCGAGGTTGATGCGCACTGCGCGCGGCTTCTTGTCGTCGTCAGCTTCCAGCAGTACCTCGTTGTGAGGTAGCGCCGGATCATCCGCCATGGTCAGCGTGAACGAAAGCGGGGATTTCGACGTCGGGATTTGGTGCTCGTCGTCTTCCTCGAGAAACGAGTACGTGACGTTTTGTTGCTCGCCGCCGGACTTGTTCGATTCCGTGACCTGGCTCACAGGCACCCAGGTCAGAATCTTGCGCACCGAACCGCCGCCTGCGCCGGCGATGAACCGCGCCGCATTGGCCGTGTTGATCGACTCAAGCACGAACGAGTCAGCGGTCACGGTCTTGATGCGAACAACCCGATTGTTCAGGCGCGCCCAGCCAGAGGTGACTTCGACAAAATCGCCGACCTCTAGGTCGTGGCCGGCCGACGAAACAACGGCTTCCGTTGCGTTGGTGATCGCGGTAAAAATGATCGGCGCGTCATACGAGGCGGCGATAGCGGCAGTCGAGCCATTGGGTAGAAAAACGGCCATTGGTGTTTCCTCTTTTCAGAAATGACAAAACCCGCTCAATGGCGGGTTCTTGGTTTGCCCAATGGGCGGAATCAGGCGGTGTCGGCTCGATATTCAAACGACACCGGCACAGTGTATGTCGGTGGATCAGACATGCCCGGTCCAGGATCTACTGGCGACATCGTAACTACGGTGAGGCCGGCCTTTGTATCCCGCGCATACAGCGGGAATAGCGCGGTCAGTTCAGCCACAAGCGGGTTCGTCTTGGTCTTGCCGGTATTGGCCGGGGCCACAATGCTGACCTGGTAGACGCCGATGAATGCTCGGTGGTCGCCAGCGAGCGTGCTGCTCGCGGTATCGCCCGGGAGCAAGAACGCCCGAAGATAGGTCTCGCCGTCTGCCGGGTCGTACTGGACATTCTCGAACACAACCTTGATCGGCTCAGCCCGGGCCTTGCTCCAGGCAATCAGCTTGGCCTCGTAAATGGACGCAATGATGGCGTGGCTCATACCTGGTTTTTCCTGATTGCATCGTCGACAGTCTTTTGGAAGTTGGCCAAGGTGACTCGAACCATCCCGTGCGGTGCTTGTTTGCTGTGCCCATACTCAAGCGGGATTGCGTACGGCAGGTTGTTCACGATGTACGCTGTCTGCCCCGCTGTCAGGGATTGAACCTGCGCTTTGAGCACAGCGATGCTGACGTTACCGCTGACATCGATCTGATCAAGCACTCCCTCGGCCGGCGTATCAATCGAAAACTGCCAGTTCCCGCGAAACCGCCCGCCGACGTAGCCCTTACCTGCAACCAGACCGTTCACATTGAAGTTTTGATCGCGCTCTGTCTTTGTCAGGGGCTTTGCGTACTTCACTCCTCGCCGCAGCTTGTCGGCCTTGGTGAAGTTCGATTCGTTGAGGTTGATGATCGTGTTGCGCACTGCGACCTTGAAGTCGTAGTCATCGGCGGCTCGCTTGTTCGCCTGGCGGTGAATGACGTTCGCTGCCCAGATCTCGGGGTTGCCCACCGGCGACATGCGGATGACGCTGCTACCGATTTCGATGACGATCTCTCGGATGGTTGCGTCGATTCCGCCCTTCGCTCTCTTAGCAAAGTCGCGAATGCTCTCGGCAAAACTGCCGTTCATGCTCGCGTATTTGTTCGTCATGACCGCACCTGCAGCTCATACAGGATCGGCGTACCGGCGGGGTTGACCTCTTTGAGTGGCGGGACGACTGACCAGGTTCGGCCTTGGGCCACGACTTTGTCGAGAAGACCAGGCACCCAGGCCAATCCCTGCGCGGCGATCTTGAGCTTCTTGTCGCCCTGCCTGATGAGGCTGTTGTTCTGGAATTCGAGGCCGGTGAAGTCGAGCAGGATGCCCTGGGCGATTTGCTCAACAGTGGCGCCTGGCGCTTCGCCACCAATATTCGGGTCGTACTCGCCGGGCTCAGTCTTGCTGATGGTCACGGGCTGGCCGAACTCTGTGATCATCTCCAGAGCCATCACGGCCATTTCATCGTAAAAGGCCATGATGGTCTCCATTACAGCTATGCGCGCACTGCGAACAGCCCGCGCTTTTGTAGGTAGTCGGCAAACTGCGTAGCGCTCGGTCGATCCGGCGCCGCCGGCAACAACCGGCCGCTGGCGTTGGAAATCGTGGCGTACTCGCGTGTTACCGCGCCTTCGACACGCTCCAGAGTCACAGCACCCTTGCGCTTCTCCACCGGGTCAATGTCGTCCTGATGGATCTCGGTGGCCAAGGCCATCTGTCCGTACTGGATCCGCGCTGGCAGGTAGTTGTCTGGCTTGATCTGGCAGTCCAACTCAATACCCCGACGCGGCCAGGCCAGCGCCTGCTCGCTGCTCATCTTGCGGCCTTTCCAGGTCTTGCCATCCATCGCCAACGCGGCCCGGCGTAGCAGAGCTTCCTGCTCGGGGACGCCCGCCGGGATAACTGCGCCGAACTTCACGGCATACAGGGCCAGGTCATCGGCGCTCGCGTAGCTTTCGGCGTCAGGCTTGCCGGTGCCGTCCTCGATGATGAGTGTCATGCGTTAACTCGCTGGAATGGTTTGAAGATTGGCCGCCGGGTCACCGGCAGCCAGCATTATCAGGCCTTGGGCAGATCAGCGACGAGCTTTCCCAAGGATTCTTTCGAGGCGTTGGCCCGGTATGGCACCTTCGCGTCGTCGAGCTTGGCCTTCAGGTCCGCGATTTCCTTCGCTTCGGTATCCACCTGACCGGCTTTGTCGGCCCGCTGGAGAAGATCATCTACCTGCAGTTGCAGAGTTTTCACCTTCTCGACTTCACCGTCACGCTCGCGAATGAGACTTTCAACACCGGTGTTTACCGCCTCGAAAACCTGAAACAGGCGATCAGCGATCGGGCCGAGATCGCCCTCGGGGCGCACCAGCGCTTGATCAGCGAATGACTCGACGATCAGGCCGACAGATTCAAGTTCCGCACGAAAGGCATCGATGTTGATGCTGGAGTTGCCACCATCGATCAGCAGTACCGTCGGCTGCTCCTTGATCGTCACTTCCGGCACTTCGTCGGCGGCATCTTCACGACTTTCGGTAACGCTTGCGTCGACGATACGCAGGCCGCTTGCTTTGGCGAGTGCCTTCACGTCTTCCTGGTACTGGTGGAACGGACCAGGCAGATACCAGATGTTTTTGTTACTCATGATCGTGTCCTCGCCAAGCCGGGCGCTGGGCCCGACTCAGCTGTCAGGGTTACTTGGAGGCGTCACCGATCAGAGCCACACCAGCGGTGTGCTTGATGCTGGTGGCGGTCTTGTCCCAGTTGGTACCGGTCGCCAGTTCGGCGTCGGTTGGCGACTTGCCGCCGGTGGTGGTGTCCCAGGTGTAGCCCTTCAGGCCCAGACCGAAGGTGTAGTCGGTTTGGAGCGTGGTTTCGATACGCTCCTTGCCGTTGGTGGTCTGGACGTTGCTGATGATGTCGCGGCCGTCGTGGACCAGCGCAGCGCCTTGCACCAGGGACAGGATAATTTCCTTGTTCGGGGTGCCGGCCTGCATCAACGCCGGTGCATCCGTCACGACGGAGATCTTGCCGAGGATGTCCACCACACGGACGTTGCCCGCCTGGAACAGCTGCTGCTGGTTCGCCAGGTTCTGGCCGACCAGTTTGTGGTAGCTGGTGCCCTGCATCACCTGGGTGACAAGGTTCTGGCTTGCGTCGCCGAACTTCGCATGTGCGTTGTTCAGGCCGGCGTAGGTGATGCCAGCGGTAGCCGACACATCGTTGACCGCGGCGGCCTGGGCAGTGATTGCAGCAACCAGGGCGGCGATCGCGGTGTTCAGCTGATCCTTCAGCAGGATTTCAGCGAACGCACGGCTCGCGACCTCGATGCCTTGCGCGGTTGGGCGCTCCAGCCAGGTCATCTGCGATGGCTCGTAGCGGATCGGGCCGAAGCCGCCGGCTACCTTCACCGAAGTGTTCTTCAGTTCGGTCAGGTCGGTGGCAGCGACAGCTGCGTTGGCGCTGTAACGATCAACGCGGCGCTGAGCAGCCGCCAGGGTCTGGAAGAACGACTCTTGCAGGAAGTCACCAGTGAAGCCGTCCGGGGACAGCACGATTGCGCCACGGCTTGCGGCGTTGAATGCGGCCAGGTACTGATCCAGCGTCTCGAGAGTCGCAGGCATGATGTACTGGTTGAAGACCTGCATTTGCGACAGGGACATGAGTTATTTCCTTACGATTGAGGGAGATCCGGGAACCGGCTCGCGATAGCGGCCTGTCGTTCCTCTTTGGTGCCGCCGATTTTTCCTTTTGCGGCCCCGCCGCCACCTCCAGCACCAGCGGCCCCGCCGCCAGATGCCTTGCTACCCGCGATCAACGGCGCGAAGGCCGTGTCGTTTGCGAATTCTGCTTTCAGCTCGTCCAGCGTTGCCGCCGAGAGCTTGCCCTGCTGATCGAGAACGACGACAACAGGCTTCCCGTCGCGCTGCTCGACGCTCAGACGGCGTTCGATGTGCGGCAACAGGGCTTTGGCGCTGCCTGGAATTGCCAGGGCAGACGCGATGTCAGTAGCGGTACGGCCAACGGTCAGATCCCGGATCTGAGTGCTCAGCGTTCCACGCTCCTGTTCCAGCATGCCGTTCAGCTCAGCTTCGCGGCGGTTGTACTTTTCAGACCAGGACTTCTCGAGCTCTTCGACGTTGCCTGACTTGCGAGCGGCTTCTTCACGCTCCAGTCGGGCCTGCTCTTCTGCATCCTTGCGGGCCTTCTCGGCGGCTTTCTTCTCGCCGAGCAGTTCATCAACCTTGGCCTTCAGGCCGGATACATCTTCTTGTTGCGGCAGACCTTCAATGCCGAGTACGAACTTGCCGTCCTTCTCGGTGTAAAGAGCGCGCACGGCTTCATCTACCCCTTCCAGGGTATCCAGTTGGAATTTCAGCATTGTTTGTCTCCCAGAGACGTTGATGCAGGCCCTGCCTGCGGGCATAAAAAAACCCGCGCTAGCGGGTCGGATTGCTTAATAAATTAGTATGTCAACTGCGCTGGCTGTGGCGGGATCGTAAAGATTATTGGGATAAGCAGCTCTGACCTCCCGGTGAATATCAGCAATCATTGGCGTAAGAAATTGCCGCGTATCCAATGTTTTTAGCAGGTCGGTGGAACCGGCGATAAACCAAACAATTTCCTTTAAATCCTCATCATCTAGGTTCTCGCGATTAAGTTGATCTGCAACAAAAGCCTCGATAAGTCCCTTATGAGTGAGTATTACATCTGGTTTGGTTCTTCTGTTTGCCTTCAAAATCGCCCAATACGAATGTAACAATTTCGATATTTTTTCTGGTGGAAGCTTAAATAATTTTGTCATCTGCAATCCTTAGCAATTACCAAAATACTAAAGACCCGCAGATTGAAATGCCAGAGGTTCGATAACTTTCATTTGAGCAAGTGTCAGAGGAGCAAAGTTGCGATCTAGCTGCAACTCAGAGAATCGCTCGATGCTCAGACCGCCTTCACGGAAAAGTTTCGCACGGACCGGGCCAATGGCCTTGTCCTGAAATGCCGCAGGCTGCTGCTTGAGCCAGTCGTAATAGCTGAGGTCAGCCCTAACCTGCTGGGCACCGCCTTCACCTATGGATGCCCGCGTGGCGTCCTTGGCGAACAAGGCGCTGAAGCGAGTCACCGCCACCACTGTGGAGCGACAGTTGATATGGATCGGTGGCCTGGGCCCCTCAGTCAGCCTGAACCGTTGCTTATCCAGCGTCCGGCACTGGCTGGTGGTCTTTGAATCCAGGGTGCTGACCCACTCCACCGACTGCACGACGTCGCTGTTTTCCTTGAGCGTCTCCATGCGCGCTTGGGTGGCGACGTGCTGCACTGCCGTCCGCACAATGGCGCCGGCGTTGCGGTTGGTAGTGGCCAGGATGCCGTCGTTGTACTGGAGCGCCTTGGTACCGCGAATGTTCTTGATGATCTGGAAGTTCGTCTGGCCCTCGAAGAAGCCCTGCCTGATCGCGCCAGTGAGGCGCTGCCGCTCCGTGGCGGTGAAGCCATCAATGAACGACTTGAGCAGCTTGCCGCCATCCGCACCGCGCACGCTGAGCGGATTGGTGAGGATTGCTGCCCTGATTGCCGCCGCACCTGGCACTGCCGCATCGAAGGTGACGCCCACCGGCGCCGCCCGGGTCAGGCTGGTCGCTTCAAACTCGGCCTCGTAGTTGGCGATGTCCACCAGGTCGAGGTTCAGCTTCTCGCTGTAACGGTCGAAGATACCAAGCAGCAGGCTATCGACCTCACTCAGCAGCCGCTCCAGGCGGGCGACGGTGTAATCCGTCAGGTCCGCGCGGGTCAGCCGCTCACGGATCGAGCGGTCAATCTCCTTGAGAAAAGGGGCGAACTTGGCCACCTCGCCCGACTTCAACTGCTCCAGAAACACAGCGTGCCGGATGGTGGCGTCAAGGATTGCTTGGTTTGCCGCCATTCAGGTTCGCCTCGTCGTCATCCAGGTCGGGGCCGGGATTCTCCGTTTCCAGTTCGTCGCGGATCTGGTCGTCGGTCTTCTCCGGGTCAATCACCCCACGGTCACGCAGGTACTGCCAGAAGTCACCCGCCGGCAGCTTGCCGCCCTGCACTGCGTTGAACAGTGCAACCAGAACCGTTGGGTCCAAAGTGATTTGGCTGAAGTCTTGGTTGAGTTTGTAGACCGCTTCACCGGTGGCGTTCACGAACTCGGCCATCCAGGCCAGGCACTGGCTATACGCCTCGCTGACGTTGCTCACCACCAGGGAGAGCACGCTGTGTTCGGCTGCGCTGTCGTTGTCAGCCTGGGTTGCGGTCTTTACCGCGCTACCGCGCTCGATCAACCGGGCACCGAGGGACACCATGTCTTCCTTCTTGGCGTCCATGGCCTCTTTCACCAGCGTGTTCGGCTCAGGCTGGGCGAAGCCGCACGATCCGTTGGCAGGAAGCGTCAGCGGCGCCCTGGAGCCAACATAGATGCCATTGGCTTCAAGGTGGTCGCGCCACGCTTCGTCCAGGCCGGAGATCCAGAATTGTGGCTGTCCTGAAAACCAGACCGAGTCTTCGTAGTCCGCACTGTTGCAGTAATGACCGATGTTCAGCACCGCCATGTCGTACAGCGGCGCGTCGTCGATGCTGGTGTCGTTGTTCTCGCTGCCGAGAAACTGGAAAGGGATCACGCGCCAGGGCTGGCCCAGCCCGTTCAGCGGCGTGAAGGGCGGGATAACCATCGTCGTTTCGCTAGAGCTCTCCTGCCACACCTCTTGGGTGTACACACCGGCTGGGTCTAGACGCAGCACACGGTATTGCACCACCTTTTCGCTACCGAAACCGTCATCGGTATCAACGTCCACCGATTCCTGCAGCACCACCAGGCTCAGCAGGTGCTGACCACCAACCTTGCGCGTCTTCCAGTTCCTGATCGCCTCAGCTGGATAGCTCGCAACACTCGCACGGGCGCGACCGGCCTGTTCGTCAGCCTTGCTCACCGTACCGGCCTGCACCGCGGCGTAGTCCACCAGCAAGCCGTGCCGACCAACCTCAAGCAGATGCCCGATGACCGACTGCGACTGCTGATAAACGCTCACGCCCTGCCCGTCGATGTCCGTGGCGACGTAATCCAGTGCACCGGGGACCGTCAGCGTTGGCCAGGTACGAAACACCGCACCAACCAGGCTGTGTTTCGTGCGCCCCGTGGCGTTGTAGTACACGGCCCGCTGCTTGTACGACTTGTACCGTTCAAGATTCTCAGGGCTGGTGTCGTGCTTGTTGGGCCTGGGCAGATAAACATCGCCGCGCCCCTTTACCGTCTCGGAGCCCTTGCACACGTCGCGCACCAGCCGCCAACGGGACTGTGCCGCGTCGTACTCCGGGCGGGTGTATGTGACGTCTGCCATTAGCGTGCGAATCCCATTTTGATTGATTTGACCGGCTTCTTCGCGCTCTTGGCGACAGCGAAGTACCGGAATGCGTCGGAGCCGTGAGACGTCCAGTCATGCAGCGGCTTGTCTTTCCAGCAGCCCTTCTTGTCGTCCCACTCCTTGCGATAGTTCTCGAGGCAGGCAATGCCCTCTTCGCACTTCGATTCGTCGAAGGCGCACTTGGATAGAATTTCCCGAGCCTGCTCGATGCCGTCGTCCACCCCGATTTTCGGGACGACCTGGAACGTCATCCGATAAACCTGCCCGTCGATTTCGTAACCTTCTCGGGCAATGTCCTTGCGCGTCTTCGCATCACTGCCGAACTCACGGTTCTCGATGTCGTGCGGCCCCCAGTGCTCGGAATAGGTGTAACCCTTGTCCTTGAGCACCTTCATGTAATGCCGCAGGCCTTCGCCTGAGTTCTCGTAGTAATCGATGACGTGGTACTGCTCGCCAACCTGGCGCACGAACCAAATGGCG
The DNA here is from genome assembly GCF_059803535.1 of Pseudomonas sp. RP-B7. Taxonomy (NCBI): domain Bacteria; kingdom Pseudomonadati; phylum Pseudomonadota; class Gammaproteobacteria; order Pseudomonadales; family Pseudomonadaceae; genus Pseudomonas; species Pseudomonas sp. RP-B7. The sequence continues at coordinate 137,064 of NZ_JAPFHC010000003.1, read as the reverse complement.
GTGGAGTCGCTCACGCCGATGTCCCAAATGGTCATCACCGGCAGGTGGCTGTTGTCGGGCAGAGTGCCGATGCGCTGAGCGGCATACAGCTTGGTGAACTGCTGGGCGTAGTAAGCACCCTCGACCGACTGCTGGAAGGCTTCGACGGGGATCGACGGGTACTCCCGCTTCATGTCGTCGCCGAGTGTCTTCTCCTTGGCCGCATACCAGGCGCGCTGGCCCGGGCTGGTGTCGATACCATGCTTGGCGAACAACTCGTTGAAGTAGTCGGTCAGGCGCTGCGGCAGCACCACGTCGGTCGAGTTAAGGCTGTAGGCCTTGTTGTTCCACCAACTGAAGAAAAAGAACTTCCAGTCGAGCAGGCCAAGCGGAACACCGGCTAGTTGCTGGCGCTCTGCTGACTGACTGTAATCAAAGAAATACCCGGCCCGGCCTTCTGCCGTCGACTCGATGGTGACGAAACACTCAGCAGCGACAGCCTCGAAGGCGCCGGTGACGATCTCCCGCGCCTTGTGCGGAAACTTGGCGCAGATCTTTCCGAACTCGGATACGTGCAGGTAGCGCAGCGTGCCGCCACGGAACGAGGTACTGACGTACAGCGAACCGCCCTTGCTAAACACCAACTCACCGGCGGCGTCATTTCGTGCTGGGTTGGCAGCGCGAAGCTCTTTCGGCAGGTTGTCGTAGGCGTATTTGACCTTTTCCCTGAAAAGTCGCTTGGCATCGTTCAATGTGTGAGCGATCAAGGCGCACTTGGCAGCCTCGAACAGCGCCGCATCCAGCTGGACGATGCACACCAGCGTCGTGAAGCCAAGCTGACGCGCCTTCAGGATGATGTTACGGGTATGCATCCCCTGAAAGTAATCAATCTGCTCCTGCGTCATGCGGAAGCGAACCTTCTTACCCTGCTTGTCGGTGATGAAGTAGAGATTATTCAGTCGCCAGAACCGATCCCGAAGCAGTTTCATGTGCTCGGGCTTCATATCAGGCGTCCTGTGTTAATTCATCCATCATCTTCGAGATCTCGTCGGCGTCGTCCGTCTTCTCCTTCTCGTCCAGGCTGAATGCCTGACGCTCCAGAACTTGCAGGTTCTTCATTGCAGAGGAAAGCTGGAACAGGGTTTTGGAATTGCTGGGTAGCGCGACAGCAGCGAGCATCGAGGCCCGGCGCATGCCGTTATTGTCCTCGTCAGTCTCGTCGATGATCGCGTCTTCGATCTCTTCGCGCCGCTGGATGGTATTGAGCAGGTCATCCATCAGCAGGTTCGCAAGGTTCGTCGCCTTGCGAATGTCTCGGCGATGGCTGCGAACCACTCGAGCGCCTTCCTCTGCGGCCTCTTCGATGATCTCGGCGTCAAGTTCGCAGTTCGCGCCTTGGTCGTTGCGAACCTCTCCGCGAACCAGCTTGCTGCGAACCTCTTTGCGCACCTGGTCGGAAAGGTCTCTCGCCCATCCTTGAACCTTGGCTTTCTTTCGAATTGCCGTGTCGCTGACACCTTGGCGTTCGGCGATAGTTCTGATGGAAAGCGAACCAGCCCGGTAGGCGCGTTCGATTGCCTCCCAGTCGGGTTGCTTGGTTGTCATAAATTGTCTCAGCTAAGCCCAAAGGCAGGATTGAAATAATGGCGCGTTGCCGGTATTGGTAATAATTCACCCATCCAGCACAGGGAAGAAGCAATGGAACCGAGATACAAGGTAAAACGCCGAATTTCCGTAGAAATTGGCGGATCAAAAGACGGCCTGAGAACATCCACTTCCTCTCCGCCGGGCTTCTCCGTTTACGACACAAAGGAAAAGAAGAGCCTGCCGGAGTTCTATTCCTCGCAGCAAGACGCTGAAAACCAATGCGACCGTTTAAATAAGGATGAATGAATGCTGAATCTCGAACGAACTACCAGAAAGCTTCTGAGCATTCAGAAGGCCATCCATACGGATCCTTCCGGCCAAGAGGTTTTCGTCGGTTTAAGCCCAGAAGAATCAAAAAGATATGTTGAGCTATGGCACGAAGCGACCGATGAGCTAATAGACCTGCATCGAAAGCATGCGATAGCGCACTCTGGCATAGAAGACTTGTAGTCTGGCTACAGCAATCCGGTGTACCGCACTCACCTGCGGCACACCTACCCTTCCCCGTTATCCAGAAGGACATCAATCAGCTTCTGCTCACCCAACCGCATCGCGCCAAGGCATTGCAGGTCATCGCACTTGGGACCGAGACCGAACACCGTGACCTCCCCCTTAGCGCCGATCAGCGTCAAGGCACCCACGGTGCATTCAGGATGCTCACCCGCGTCGAGGTCATCGGCAATCTTGCGCAGGGTCTTGGCCGCGTCGCGCCAGTCCTCCCGCTTGAACTCCAGAACCTTGACAGTCATTCGATCACCATTTGGTGCGTCTGTGCGTGAGCGTGGCCTTGAAGCAGGCTGACTATCAGACCCTGGGGGAGCCCGGCTTCCTTGGCGGCGTCCACGGCATCGGCAATTGCCTTATCGAGAGCGCCGACCGCAGCGTTGATGTCCGGGCTCATTGGCAGGACGTACCGAAGGCGGGTTACGTTGCCCATCAGCTGAATGGATCAGCAGGTTTGGCGATGGAGCGCACGAACCACATGAAGCCCTGTTGCAGGTTGGTCTTTGCCAACGCCAACAGGCGTGGGTCAACGCCTTCAATCTGGCCGATCTGCTTGAACAGTTCGCCGGTGCCTGCTTCGAGCGCCTTGATGGAATTCATGCCATCGATCTCGGATTGAGTCAGGTCACGGTAACCGGTGATTTTCTTGTGCTGATTTTCCATGGGCGGATCCTCATGATTGCGCGCCACGATTTGGCGCATTCGAAAACGTGGCGCGGATTGACTCAATCCTTCAGCGGCCCGTCAGTCATCGCGACCACGCCAAGGCCGGCCACGGTAACCAGGTAGACATCCCAGCCAATACGATTATCGCGTCCATAGGGCCTTACCGAAACGTTTTGACCTTCTTGGATGCCATGGACCGCTAGATAATTCATGACCGCCTTGGCCGTAGGCTCGATCTGCTCAACCGTCTCCATCGAGCCCGCAAGGCTTCCTCTGTGCATCTTGATCTTCAATGTTTTATCGGACTGATCAATCCGCGACCCTGAGATGACTTCGCCGAGCGTCAAGCCATAGCGGCTGCGCTGAGATTTGATCCCGGCGGCGATGTCCTTGGCGACCATCCCGTCAGCAACGTCATCGGCGATGTGCCCATTGGCGAACTCACCAATGACACTCGATGCGGAGCCAGCCCGAGAACCGTCTTGATTCGACGCGACTTCGTAGCGGGTCACGACATAGCGGGTCACTGGGCGAACTTGGTATTCAGTACTCATAAAGCCTCCGGCCTGCGCACAGGCTGATTGTGGGTGAGCCATTTCTGTTACTTGCCCCGGCGCTCGACACCACCTGGCGCCTTGTCACAGTGCAGGCAGTGCTCGCAGTTCAGCGTTCGGCATAACCAGACCTTCACCCGCTGCCAGTACGTGACCATGAAGATGTGGCGGGCACCCGCCAGGGCAAGAGAGACATGCAGCGTCAGTCCAGCACTGGTCGGGCCGAAGAAGATGTTCTGGCTGCGCGCCATAACGACGAAGCCGCTGATGGCGATAGCCGAGTAGATCAGCTTCCCGAGAATGCCGTCCCTCACCTTCCCGCTCAGTACGCACCAGGCTGCCCACAACGCGATAAGGCCGCAGGCAATGGAGTTGATCAGTTCAAGATTCATGGTGGATTGCCTCCCCCGAACCGCTGGCGAATAAGCGCCCAGAGGTCAGCGGCTTTGATGGCTCGGTTGATTGCTGCCAGGAGCGAACCGCCGAACGTGCCAAGGAGAAAACCAATCCCGGCGACGATCTTGGGCTCGGTGACATTCAGATAGGCGCTGACCATGCTCGTCAGGTACAGCGAGCAGGCAACCCCCGTGATCAAGAACACCATCCAGGCGCGCCAGTCGGACAAGTCGTCCTTGTGCCACCAGCTCGCAACAACAGCCCCAATCAGGCCCGCAATCAACAATTCGAACCTGTCGATCTTGTCGAGCAGGCGCTGTAAATACTCCATGCGCTCGACTCCGTGGGGCATGTTTGAAATAGGTCAGCCCCGGCAGCACTCCCTGCTCAGTGCGAAAGGTGTGGCGGGGCCGAAAACAAAAAGCCCAGCTCGATGGCTGGGCTCGTTGAATAGCAGTGAATTCAGATCAACGGCTTTGAGCCTGGTGGATCCTGATCTTTCAAATCGGCATCTTTTAGCTTTCTTTCCAGCAACACCTTTAATGAGGACTGTGGCTGAGGCTTTTCACCCGCAACCAGCTGTAATTCGATTTTAGCGACCGCCTTAGCTGCTGCCATAACTGATGCATAAACGCCAAATAATCTGCCTTGGTAAAAAACCACCCAGACGGTGACAAGTTTAGGGTCTAAATTTTGCGCGACTTTCCGCCATTCTGGACTTAAGTCGTCTACATGAAACTTCGCCATTCCTAAATCAAACATGTGTCCATCTCCTTGATCATGGAGGCGAGATGTTGAGGTAAATTCAAGCCGAAGGACACTACTCAATAAAAAACCCGGCGCTTGGCCGGGTTCAGGGTCTCGTGTGCGTTTCGCGTTACTTGTGCACTATGGGAAAAGTACGCGCAAAACCCCGTCATGTCAATATGATTATGCCGCCTCTTGATCTTTTTCCGAGTGGATCACCTGCCATAGAGGTTGCTGAGCCTGAATATCCACTTCCTTTATCACGACTTTCAGGGATTCCCACAGGTCCAGCCAGTCGCGCGTCCAGTTCTTCGGGTCGATGGTGACGCCGAAGAACGCACTCATCTCGGCAGCCACACGCGCCGGCCCCCACTCGGCAGCACCGGCGACCTCCCCTTTGTACGATTGCAGGGCCAGGGTGACCAGGTACTGAGCCTTCACGCGCTTCGCTGAGGTCAGGTGAGGCAGTGCGGCCTTCGCGGTGACCAGCAACACCGCGTTCAGCAGGTGCTTCATGTTCATCGCCGGGTGGTACAGGTAGTGCCCGAACTGCTGCACCTGGAACGGAAGCGTGTCGATGGCGCGCAGTACTTTGCCGATGGTCGCCAGGTGCGCAGCGCGGGCAGTGGATCGGCCAACCGGTGTGCGGCGCGTCTCGCTGATGCTGATCTTCTGGCGAACGGCCTGGATGCGCTCTTCCTTGTCGTCACCGATAGCAGCAAACACCACCTCGTGCCGACGCATGCGGGCGCCCTTCTTGATCGGTGCCGATTCGGCCTTATCGATTGCCACAGCGCTGATCGACGCGTTCGATTCGTGCTGCGCCTCAGTCCATACCTGCCTTGCGTTGATCAGCTTCATGCGGCTTCCCCTTTTTTCAGTTCTCTGGTTTTTGCCCGGTATTCGGCCTTGATGGCCTTGATCTCTTCCATGTCTCTAGGCCCTCAAGTGCGGCAGGTCGTGAGCTGCCAAGTAATCGTTGCGCGCTTTAACTGCGTCCTTGATGTCCTTGAAGCGGCCGAGGTGTATTTGCTTTTTCTGCCACTGGACCTTTGCCGACCACCTGCCTCGATCCCAAGAAACCCCGACATGGCCGCTGGTGTTCTTGTCGGTCAGGCGACGATTTGCCGCCTGGACGTTGTAATCGGCGTACCGGCAGTTCCCCGGCTCATAACCCTTCGAGGGCTGGATTCGGTCAAGCGTCAGGTCATCGGTGTAGCCATTGGCAAGCGACCACTGCATGAATGGCTCGAAGCTCATCCACTCTTCACAGAGCGTCACGCCGTGGTACTTCTGGATTTCAGAACCGCGAGGCTTCAGGCAGCGGCGCTTCATGTTCGCCCACGTCACATGCAGTCGGCTGTTCGAGTTATTGAGGCCGTGGGTTGAGCGCTTTTGGCCACCGCGCTTGTTGGCACAAGGGATACAAAGCCCGGTCATGACCTTTGCTCGCTCAGTGCGCGTCTCAAACTCACCAAGGCAATCCAGGCACTGGAACACCCCGATAGATCGCCGGCCACCGGCGCGAATTTCGGTGAATTTCCGCAGAAGAATCACATCGCTGCACATGAGCCGAACCCCTCGTATCGTTTTTCAAGGCGCTTTGCCTTCTTCGTGAATACCGACTTCAAGCGCTTCAGATATAGGATTTCATGGCGGACCAGATCCTGATTGCACTCCAGCCATGCAACCTTTTCGGCGCCGATCTTCTCGACCAGGCGAGGCCGGTAAACCATGATGTTTCCGCTCAGGTGGGAATTGCACTGAGAGCAGGACTTATTCATGTTCCAGAGGTTGAAGCGGAGGTGTGCTGCGGCGCCGACGCTGCGGAAGTGCGAGCAGTGCCATTGACCACCCCAGCTCGCCGGCTTGTCACAGCTGATGCAGCCCAGATGAGCGTCACGTAAGCGGACATACCGGTTGATGACCGCCTGGGCATCTTTGGCGTGATCCGCTCTTGTCTTCAGCTTCTCCTTGCGGACCTTGATGTCGCGGCGCCCTACTTCGGCCAGAGCCTTACCGGCGATCGCTCGCCCCTTCTCCGACTTGCCGTGTGCAATGGCGCACTCAATCTCCCCGCAAACCGCCTGCGATTCGCGCGCTTTCGTGAACATCACACGGCACTCTGGGCAGCGCTTGCGACGTGGGCCACCGGACGTGATCGGGGTCTTGCGTTGCAGTGGAGTACGCTTCATGCAGCCTCCTTGAATGCTTCGAATTCGGCCATCTCGGTCAGGCGCTCTTCGGTGAGCGTCGGCCAGTCATGCAGCACCAGGTACGCGCAGCACTGGCGCCAGAAGTCTTGGAATGTCTCCTCCCCCATCGAGTCGTAGGAAAGGCTGCGGGGTGTCTTGCGGGTGAGCTGGCCCAGCCCAGGGATGTCGAACAGCTCCTCGTCGCAATACACACCCGACTCCAGTTGGAGGGCCTTGATCGCGTCATGGGAATGCTTGCCAGAGAACCGGTCGATGTTCTGACTCAGCACCCGGCCCAGGCCGTGGACCAAACCATTGAACCGTGGATTGCGCGGCTGTTTGAGGTCCGCACGGATCTTCGCGTTCATCTTGAATTCACGCTCGCGAAGGATCGACCGATCGGCGTCGGAGGACGGCACGAACGCTGCCACCTCTTTGCCGGTGGCCGGATCGACCAGGCGGCGCAGCACCAGGTAAACAGGCGTCGGACGGGGTTTGGCCGGCTTGGTCATGGCTTCACTCCCGTCGTCTTGCTCACCTTCCCTTCCGCCTCAAGCTGACGCATGGTCGCGCGCAAGGTTTTCAGGTCCCAGTAGAACTGCAGGTATTTGCCGAGCAGGTTGATTTTTGCGTTAAGAACCACAGCGACGACTATCAGCATCATCAGCACTAAAAGGGAGCCGCCCACCAACATGGAACCGTAGCCGAGCCACAAAGCGATTGAATCCAGGGTCATGACTGCTCTCCCTTGCCCATGGCGGCGTCGAGCAGTGCGTCCAGGTCTTCGCCGGTCATCCCTGTCGCGTGCGGGCCGATCCACTCCACGACCTCGATGTAGCCGCTACGAGCCTCGCGCAACCACTGATACCGCGCGGCATTCTTGCGCAGCACCGCCAGTTCTTCGGCGAAGCCCGGCCCCTTCAGGCGATCAAGCTCATCCTGAACGCCCTTCAGCGACAATTCATGCACGTTGCGCTCAGCCTCGATGCTGAGGCGCCAGGATTGAATATCGGACCGCAGCGCCTCGTTCTCGGCCAGCAGCTGCAGCGCCACCTCCTCCACGGTCTTCTCGCCGAGGAATTCACCAAGCACTTCAGCGTTCTGCTTCCACTCACTGCAGTCAGCCTTCCAAGAAGCGACTTCACTCCACAGCAGTTTCTGAAGCTTCTGCTTGTCGATGGTCATGCTCGAGCCTCCAATTCCTGGGCCTGCTTGATCAGCAGCGCCCGGCGATCCGCCAACTCGTTGGCCGCTTCAATGCGCATTTCGGTTTTTCGTTCGGCACTGGCCTTGCGCATTTCCAGCATGGAGTTTTTGACCAGTTCCAGCTTCTGGCGCAGAACTGGCGCAGGCTGGGTGACGGCACCGGTGAGCAAACCGGCAATGGCGCGGCCATCCTCGGTAACTGGAACAATGCTCAGGTCAGCCAAATACTTCTGGCCGCGCTCTTGGGGAATGCGTTTCAGCTCCAACGCCTTGGTGACGGCCTGGATTCGGCGGTTGGAGTCGAAGCCCACGGACACGTGCCAGTTGACCGGTTTCGCATCCTCGCGGGCCTGGCCCACGAACCTTTGGTAGGCGTCGATGAACGCCATGCGGGCGCCGACTTTATCGCCGCCATCCAAGATTGGTTTCGCAGCGGCCAGGGCCAGTTGGATTTCATCGGTCAGCACCACGGTTTCAAATTCGTCGTTGGTGGTCATGGCGATAGCCCAGGCCTCATCCTTGCCGGGACGGCCGTCGGAGGACTGGACGCGCTGCAGGATGTCAGCCATTGCCAGCTTGCCCTTCACCTCGAAGCGGCAGGCCTTCAGCGCGGCTTTGACGACCGGCACCGGATAGGCGCAAAGGTCTTCGGCCATCATTGCGGCAGTGCCTGGGTTCATTTCCTGGCCCATGGCCTCGGCGGTGGCACAGATGGCGGCGGCCAGCCCGGCAACCTGCTGGTCGTTCATTTCAGAGGTATTCATTGCGGTCACCTGCTTGGCGTTTGGCCAGAACCATCTGGGCGGCCTGTTCTGCTGCGGAGTGGTTCGCTTCTGTCCGTTCCATCTGGCGGGCGGTCGTGCCGTTGATGCGCTGCCCGGTCACCCACTGGGTGTGATAGCTCTCGGCGTTGGCCAGCAGCTCGTTGAGGCTGTGGCACTTGCGCAGCACAGCGGCATCGCTAGTTTTCAGGAAGTGGGCAGCGACGTGGTGGGCGACGTCGGCGCCGAGACGGTCTACCAACTGTCCGAGCTGGCCACCGACCTTGGCATTCCACACAGGCCAGGCACTGTAGCGCTTGCGGTAAGCCATGGCGTAGTTCGCCCAGACCTTGAAGGTTTTGCAGGCCTGGTCTTTGGGGCCAGGCATGTCGGCGGGAATCTCGACCCGTGGAGTGTCGGTGCGATCAACCACCAGCACCAAGCCGCGGGACTGAGCCGGCTTGCCGGTGGCGTCCTGCAAGTTCTGACTGGTGTCCTGATTGGTATCCTGATGATTGGTATCCTGATTTGTCGGAGATTTATCCGACCCTTGCCCGGATTTTTTTCCGACCTTGCTCGGAGATTTGTCCGAGGTAGATCGGATATTTTTCCGATCTTTGTTTTTTGGTGGGGTCGGATATTTTTCCGATCCGTCCAGCTTCTGATTCCACTCGACGGCCTTCTCGGTCAAGCGAAAAAGCGTGATGTTCGACGTGCTGGAAAGCTCAATCAAACCGGCCTCTTCTAGGGCCTTCAGCATGCGGTAAGCGGTGTCCGGCTTATCAGTGAGCAGCGGCAGCTCCTCGATGATCTTGGCCTTGCTCAGCGCGAAGAAGATCCCGTCATCAGTCTTGATTGGCTTGGTCCAGCTCGGGCAGCCGTAGACGAAGGCGAACAGCAGGGCCTGCTGAGAATTCAGCCCCCACTCCAGCGCCTTCACCTGGTTAATCGTGACGGTGTATTGCATGTCAGGCCTTCCCGACCTTAGCGGCCAATTCAAGGAAGCGGTCCACGTACCAATGAGGCTGCGTCTCGCGGGGGCATTGAGGGCTGGTGAGGTTCTTGCCGTAGGCCAGGCCCTTCTCGGTCACGGACCAGAAGTCGACCATTTCCTGCTTGGAGTTTTTGCGCTGCAGGACCTTGAGGAAGCCATGGGCCTCAAGTGCAAGGTTGAAGGCGCGGGCTGTGCTGGCGATGGCGTGATCTTTGATAAGGGCGGTGATTGCCTTGGTAGGCATCGAAGATCCGCCAGCGGCATCTGTCGCGGCGTCCACGGCATAACCTGGGAGGAATTTAGCGTCCAGGCCGTTGTTGGAAGCGATCTTGGCCAGCATCATCATCTTGCTGGAGTTCGCAGGCTTCAGCAGACGGTCGAAGCACTCCAGAATGGCGAGCTCGCCGATGATCTTGGGGTTGCTCGGCAGTGCGCGGGCGCGCTCACGATCCTCAAGCGCCGTCATGCGATCGAACACCAATGCCTGAAGCTCGTAGCTGTACGACATGGCGATCAGACAGGCTTCGCGCTTGGGGAACACAAAGCACTTTTGTACGCGGCTACGGACATCAAGGTAATCGGCTGAAAATTTAGCCGATTGATCGGCGCCAAGAACACGTGGCACTTTGGCGATCAGGTTCTTGTGCGTCAGGGTCGGCTGGCTTTTCTCGCGCTTGGAGTTGATGAAGTCAACCAGCTCAAGGCTGGACATGGAAACTCCGCGCGCCACGTTTTCAGATTGCGAAAAACGTGGCGCGAGATTGTTGGGACTATTGATCGATTCTGTGTGTTGGTGCATGATTCGCTCCAGTTGTTTACCGCTGTAGAAAAAGCCGACCTCGTACGTCGGCTTTTTTGTGCCTGAAATTCAGGCGATGGATTTCAATGGCCGCGCCCCGGCGAGCAACTGCTCCGCACGACGCCCCAACTCCCCCGCCTTCGCTTCAACCTGACGGCATTGCTTGGCGAACGCCGGCAAATGCGGCAGATCCAGTTCGCACATCACCTGGTCGTCAAACACTTCGCTGCCGGTATCGATCACATCGCCGAGCGCACGGATCAGCGCGCCGAAGCTTTTGTTCGCACATTGGTCGCTGATCATCTGCCGAGCACCGGTCAAGCCGTGGCGGCTCGCCAGCTCGTTCAGGCAGTGATCGCGGTATTCAGGCTCTAGGGCGTTGACCCACGACTCTTCCAGCCAGGAAGGCATCTCCTGGTCACCGGACAGCCAGCGCTGAACACGTTTGAGCCAGCGGCCGGTCGCCTTCACGAACTCATTCACGTCGCCGGTCAGCTCAGCAGAGTTGAAGTCCGGGACGTCTTTCTTCTTGGCGCGATCAGGGATCGACAGGTACAGCTCACGGCTCAGCGCCTGGGCGAAGTCGTCCTGGCTCAGGCTGGTGCGTGCGATCTGGTTTGCAGCGTGGGCGACCAGCACCTGATCACGGGTTTGTACGGTGTGTCTGGAACTGGACGTTTGCATGGGGACTGCTCTCTTCTAATCTGGCTTCAATGGAACGGCGGACAGGGATGTCAGGCGGCGCCGCGTAGGACTTTGTGCGCCAGGTCGAGAAGATCCGGTCGCAAACCTGCGATGGTGATCTCTCCACCTGATGCGTCCTGAAGGCGCTCTGCCAGGTCGGCCGAGGCTTTTCGGTGACCGCCTGCCAGCTGCCACAGGTGCCCTACCGTCGTCTTGGCAGCAGCAGCCACTGACTGGCGCCGTTCGTTTGAAGCGCTGGCGAGCCAGTCACGCAGATGGTCATTCATGGGATCTCTCCTTAAACATAGGAGAAATTTAGCTTATGGCTAATATATCAGCAAGGAATATTTAGCTTTGAGCACATTTAGCATTGAGCTAAACGCTGGCATTCTTGCTCGCATGGATATTTATGCGATTCGCAAGCAGAAACTGATCAGCCTCATAGGAACCCAGCGGAAAGGCGCGTGCGCCGAGCGCTGGGGGATGGCCCCTGCGCACCTGAGTCAGATTTTGTCGGACAAGACTGCGAAGAATTTGGGAGACGACGTAGCGCGGAGAATTGAGGCGATCGAGAAGCTACCCAGAGGTTGGTTCGATTCCATCTCTCTGGGCGAGTCGATGACTCTGGGCGACGATCAGATATCGGGCGACGAACCAGGTGAGGCTTCAGCGCAGACCGCAGCGGACCAGATAAAGCAGATGCTTTCGAGGGTCAAAGGATTAACTAGCACCGCTCGTGACCGGATCATCGCGGCGGCTGACGAGACAAGCAACGTCATTACCGTCGACTTCTCTCGCCCCGGCCAGGTTGGCGATGAGGTGTGGATTGCCCACTATGACGTGCGCGCAGCGATGGGCGGCGGGCAGATCCCGCACGAATTCCCAGAGATGCTTCAGGACATACGGGTCAGCCCAAAACATCTGCGCGAGATGGGCGTCACTTTCAAAGAACACTTCCACCTCAAGATGATCACCGGCTGGGGACAGTCGATGGCCCCGACGATCAAGGATCGCGACCCCCTGCTCGTGGACATCACGATCCGGGAGTTCACAGGAGATGGCATCTACCTGTTCTCGCACGACGACATGCTGTACGTGAAGCGCTTGCAGAAGAAAGGTAAGGACCGCTTCAAGATGATTTCGGACAACAAGCACCACGACCCCGAGGACATACGAGTGGATGACACCCACATCCTGGCTCGGGTGCTTTACGTGTGGAATGGACAACCGGTGTAACGCCATGCCCCTGACCAAACCCAACCAGCAGCTACGCCGCGATCTGAAAGAGGCTACGGCCCTGCTCAAGTGGTCAGGCGTCGATCTGCTTGTCTTTGCCAAGCGCCTTCTGGCGGCAGGTGATGAGCAAGGCGCCAACGATCTGATGAAGATCGCCTTCTCCTTTCAGGAAACCGAGGACAGGCTGGCGGGGTATGCGGATGAGGTGAAGGACGGCCGGATAATTCGGACTGCGGAACAGCGGAAATGACTGCATGGCGCGAGCAGAGCTTCTGGAGCAAGGTTGGGGTCATTGCCTGGCTGGCGCTGCTTATGATGATCCCCGGATACTCCGACGCAGTTGGTCTTAGCTGGGGTTCATCCGGCCGCAAGCGAGTCTTCAGCCCTGGCTTCGTTGTGCTCTGCACTATCGTGGCGGTGGTTGAGCTGATAGCGCTGAACCACTTCTATGGCCTGCGAGGATGAGGTAAAAGAAGAGGCATGCACGGGTGGAAAGGCCCATCGGCGATCATATTGATGAAAATAGCACTTTAATAGAACTCTAATAATCACTGCTGACAATTGTAACAACGGAGATGCCATGCACAGGACTGCGACATTTTACGACTTGAAAATATCGGCAATGGGGATCTCTAGAGCTGCAGCAAATCCGGCTTGCTTTGACGCCACACCAAAAACACTCAGAGAGCTTCATAGCGATATTAGCCTTCTTTTTACCAGCGGGGATAAGATAGTAAAAAAGGGAAGAACAGACACCTCCGCTAAATTATACCTTTCTGACTTACAGCTTAAAGGCGACAAGTTAATCCTACTAATCAACAGAAGCGACCCTAGTGCGCCTGATGCAGTCTCCAGCGACCCCGACCTCAAGAGTAGAGTTGTCCATTCAAAACCCCCAGGCCACGGCGGCGACTATTCAGCTCATGTTATACTAGATTTAAACCCTGTAAAGGGTGACAATTATTATCTTTGCGTTATCGAAACAGTGTTTGGTTCCGGCTTGCACGCAAGCAGCATTAGCGACTACATTAGATTTCTTTTCCGCGCATGTAAGAAACAATTCCCTGCCCAATACATGATCCCAAATGCTAACGGATCCAGAGACTCGAAGGGCAATCCCGCCTTGGTTCATTTGCTTCATCATATTGAGTTCCAGGGACACCCTTCGGCCGAATTCGAGAATGATTTAAACGGTGGTACGCTTTCTTCAATACAACTTCTAAGCTTTTCGGAGGAAGGGGCGACTTGGGACGACAGCGGTGCGGTCAAGGAAAGACTTCGCACAATTGAGTTAAAACCAGAGCCTGGGTTGATAGCCTCAATATCATCGTCGGTGAGGCAAATCAGAAACAAAATCATCAAGAAAAACGTTGAATATAAACAAATGCGTCTACGCTTCAAGAACGTCGACGGCGAGCCAAGAGAAGCTACAATATCGGCCGACTCGGGAAAGCTGATAGATAACGACAAGTACATTAAGCGACACACAATTACGGCACCTCTAGTAAATACTAATAGCTTTGATAAGGCCAACAACTTTATAATCAAGGAAGTTCTAGCGCTCATGGAGTGAAAAATGTTAATAGGTCAGCTACTAAAGCCGTTTGGCTATTTGGCAATCAAACACCCATATAAATGGGTGGTAGATTGGCTTTATCCATTACTCCTCTCACTTATAACAATCACACTTATAATCAGCCTATCTTCCGCCAAATCACTTCTATCGCCCGGCGGAATGATCTCAATGATTCTTTCATTCGTGCAATCGCTGCCTGGATTTTACATAGCCGCATTAGCAGCTATAGCAACATTCGGAAGATTGGATATTGATGATATTTTACCGGAGCCAACACCAAAAGTAGTTGTTAAGCTCAGAGGGCTGGAAAACACGATAGACCTAACTAGACGTCGCTTCCTTGCTATGTTATTTGCTTTCCTTACAGGAGAGAGCATTGCGATAGTCTTTTTTTGCATTGCTCTACTTTCGTTCGGGCCGGCAATTGATGACTTCACTTATAGCCAAGCGCCTATTGGTCACTACTTGATAGTTGTAGCATTGTTTTTCTTTTTTACTTCGGTTTATCAGATGCTCCTCGCTACGTTCTGGGGCCTTTACTATCTTGGTTATAAGCTACAAGAATGATACAGGCCCGGCCCAGTGCCGGGCTTCTTGTATCTGGCATCTGAACTGATAAAATCTTCGCCCCTCTCGAACGGACTCGTTTTCATGCGCCTATCCTCGATCCCACTGGCCTTCTGCGCCATCTTCACCTGCATTTCCTTCACCGCCCAAGCCGAAACCCAAAAAGAGAGAGACCTCCACTGCGCGGCCTACTACGAAGTGCTTTCAGTAGCTGGTGACCAGCCAGACATAAGCCGCAGTCAGTCCTCAAGAGCCTCCTATGTACTATTGGTGCATGCTGGCTATACCCCGGAGGCTCAGGAAGAAGTTGCGCAAAAAATGGTGGAATTGCACAAAGAGACACCAGGGCGGATGACGCCAGCTAGCACTGCCAAGCTGCGTGAAAAATACGACGCCGAATGCAAAGTCCTTCTGAAGGCCGCCATGTGAAGATCCTGGTACTTGTGAGAGCTGTTACCCTGGCGGTAGCAGCATAAGCAGCCATCATCGAGCCCGGCCCTGCGCCGGACTTCTTGTATCTGGCGAACGCTCTGCTCTGCTATTGTGGCGCCCTCTTGATGCAATGGAAGCAAAGAAGAATGGACTCATGGAAGACTCTGGCGATCGCACTGCTGGCATCGGTCAGCACGCAGGCCGTATCAGGTGATGGCGCCAACCCTATCGCTGCCGCGATATTTCTCACAATCTCCGCGCCAACTATTTTAGTTGGATTCACCACGTCTCTCACGACCGAGCCGCCAAAGGTTTTCAAGTCAGCTAAGACCGACGCCCTGGCCTTCATTGGTTCAGACGGCGAGATTCGCGGCGCGGAGTTTGAGCAGGCTTCCAGATACTACCAGTCGACCCATCCTTCTCCGCTCATGTCAGACATGCAACTGGCGCAGGCTATAGCGACCTCGTTCTGATGTCGACCTAGAGCTACCCGCAGTTCCGGCCCCCTAGTCTCCCCGCAGCAACCCAATCTGGTGGTGTGGCGCCCTACTCTAAATGCAATGGAAGCACCAAAAATGTACTCATGGAAGCTTGTAGCTGCAGCCCTCATCGTATCGATCAGCGCTCATGCCTCTGAGGGGTCCGATGACTCCTATAATAACTCGATGCTATCAGTGCTAATGGCTCCAACCTACACCGTTGCGGGAACCACCGGGCTTACTATGCTTGCATCGAACAACTTCAAGCCAGCAAAGGCTGACGCGCTCGCCTTTATTGGCTCAAACGGTGACATACGCGGTGCCCAATTTGAACAGGCGGTGCGCTTCTACCGTACGACTTATGCACCACCGTTGATGAATGATCATCAACTCGCCTTAGCAATCGCGACTTCATTCTGAGCTCGACCTTCAAACTAACCGCCGCACCATACCTTTCGTTTCGGCGACATCCTTTTCACCTGGTATTTACAAGAGCGGGGCCAAACTCCCTCTACTCCTTTGAAGAATTCCCTTTAGGTCCGCCCACAAGCGGGCTTTTTTTTGCCTGCTGCTACGCTTTCCATGCCCTCTATGGAGACAGAGTCATGCCCTCCCCCGAATACTCCCTTACAAACACCCTGGAACGCATTTATGAGAACCAACTCGCCCTAGAAGCTGCGCTGATGGAGTTGACGCTGTTCGTCGAAAGCCAAGGCCATGCCAAGGTCGGCGAGAATGTGCGCGGCGCCCTTGAGGCGATCGGGGAGAATGCCGGGCATATCAAGCAGGGCTTGGCCAAGCTGAAGTCGCATGGGCAAGATTGAACGCCCTCCACCCAAATGGTGGCTGTACGCCACGAATGGTAAAGTGCGGGCTTTCATATGGAGAGCTTAGGGATGAAGGCTTCAATTATTACGGGCACTATTGCCGTTCTCGTCGCGGCTGGCTGTTGGTTTGGATGGGGCGCATACCAGAGCCACCAAGAGAGCGGTCGAGCATTAAGTGCAGTTCAGGCGTCAACAGCTTTATTTGAGAGGCAGATTTCTGCTCGGAATGAGGACGGCATAACCCTTGCCGAGTACTCGAGTCGCGCATCCGGCACCTTGGAGTCACTGGATAAAGAGGCTGGCAAACTGGCCTCGGCGGACTGGTCTCACCGCCCTGCCGACAGAGATGTGGCGCTCGCATTCATTGAAGGGTGCAAGGCAATGACAAGGCTTGCTTCCGCTAGAGTCCGCCTTATGGTGGAGGAGAGTAACGCCCAAGAGGCATATGATCGCGCAACCAAGGAACTCCACGAGGCCTCATCTTCAGAAAGGGAGTGGAAGCATAAAAGGTTCGCCTCTGCTTCAGATGATCTGATAGCCACGCTTCAGAAGAAGATCGACGAATCGAAGGAAGCAAAAGGGAAAATAGAGAAGTTTCTTGCCGCTGATGATGCCGTAAAAACTGCCTTTGGCGAGAACAAAGGGCTCTCCAAGCCCGTAGCCGAAGACTTCAGGAAAAGCATCTCACCGTCACCACCTAAAGGGGATGATGCGAAAAGCTAGACATTAGATAGAGATTAGAGCCCGCCACTGAGCGGGCTTTTTGTGTCTGTCAGAAAGGCGCCGCCTCTTCTTCTGGCTCAAACTCGACCTCTGCCCTCCCGGCTTCGTCGACTTCCTGCTGCTCCCACCTAACCGTCACGCTGCCATCGTCATTGAGTGTCAGCTCAAGCTCGTCGGTTTCGGCGATTACGCTCAGCACTTCTTCCCATTCCCGATCACCGTCCGTGTCCAGGCGATGGATGGTCACCCAGCGCTGCGCCTGCGCCACGGGGTGGTTGATCATCGATGAGACGCGCAGCCCCAGCCGCTCCATGCCGCTCATTTCCTGCCGTACTGCCGCTGCCGCCTGCTGATTCGCCATGAAATTCCCTCCATTTTAAATACTGTATATACATACAGCTTATCGAAAATCATAGCTCACTGCTAAGTGCCGCGTAAAGCGCATATAGAGCCCACCTGCCGGCAGAGAGTCGTCGCAGGCCTCAAGATTGTTTTCGCCCATCGCTAAATATTTAGCTTGGAGCTATTGACGATATTTTAGCTTGAGGCTAAATTAACTACATCGCAGCGACACACAGCCACTGCGAAGGGCATCCGCCCACCGCTCTTTGGTTTCACCCCTTGCCGGATCACCACCGGCCCAGATTCAAAGGCAGCGATGAACCGGCCTAAACGGTTCAGAGGGTTGGCAACTGACCCGGGCGTGCAGCGTAAAGCGCCAAGAACAGTTATCCAGCGGGAGAACAAGCCGAAAGGCCCGCGGCTGGAGTGACATTTGATTCAAGCCGGTGACCGACGCCAGTAGCGGGCCACGGCGGAAAGCATCACTGAGCCGCCTTCTCGCGAGGGCTGCTTGGGATGACAACCGAGGAATGGGCGATGAGCAATTTAGTTTTCGAAGCAAGCGATGAGCTGGTCAACGAGGCAGCCGCATCGTGCGCCAGGCTGCTGGAGAAGTGGTTCGGCGGTATCGACGAGGCAATTGCGGCGCTCGAAGCCGACCAGGCTAATTTGGCGGATCTCGCGCTGCGCAGCCACATCAAGCAGCGCAAGGCTATGACGGTCAGCGCGCACATGAACATCCAGGGCTTCAGCCGTGAAGTTTTCGGCCAGGTCGCATGAAGATTTCACTGGCAGGCCTCCGCAAGAGGGCCTGACGGGAAATCAACCCGGAGACAGCAGCATGCAAATCAATCAGCAGAAAACGGTGCAGGTCGACGTGACTGAGCTGCACCTGCACATCAAGGTCCGCGACGGGTTCGCTGCTGGCCTGAAAGACGCCCAGGGCGAAGAGGTCGGCAGCTATGAAGGCTATGTGCCGGACTTCTTCCCAGGCCAGCACTACGGCGACTACCTGATCCTGAACATCGACCTGGAGACAGGCCAGATCAAGAACTGGCAGAAGCCGGCCGCCGCCGACATCGAAAAGATGATCGAAGCGGAAGCGGAAGACTGAACAACCAGCGCCACGACAGCCTGTCGTTAACTGCCCGAGACCCTGGTACTCCCCAGCACCAGGCTGCATCGGAGTGTGATCTGAGTACGCCAGCCAGCGCGACAGCGAAGGCAGACAAACGTCATGCAGGTCACACCCAGATGCAGATTCGACAGGTGGCCACTGCCTTCCCAGTGAGCGAACGTTAGGAGTAACCGCCATGAAGTAAATCAACGATACACCCGCGTGGCGTAGCAAGCCTGAAGGCTTCGCCCAACACCCTAACAGGCAGCTGAAAGCAGGGCCGACGATGTGACCGCGCATCAGCTGAAAGGTAGGCCCAACCCAAACGAAGAAGAACACCGCAGGCGAGTCCGAGGGCATAGCTGGCCAGACTCGACACATCCCGGGAAGTGCCGGGCGCCTGCACCCTTCCCCGCCTCTACCCGTCAGCACTCATCCCCCGCGCCCATCGGCAACCAGCGGGAGGAGTGAGTGTTGACGAATACAGGTGAACCAACGAATGGAGTTGACCATGAATCAAAGTCAGCACGCTTACTGCGATGTAGCGCTCGCAATGAATCAGCGCCGCAATATGGCCTTGGCGCTTTGCCTCGGCCTGGTCGGCTCCAGTGCACCCAAGACCTCGCCGCTTTATCGCGTCATCCCGGCAGGCAATGAGTTCTTCCACGTCGTCGATTCCACCACCGGCAAGGTGAAGGGGTTTCGCGGGAACCACAACGAAGCCTGCGCCCTCGCCCGGAGCCTGGAGACTCGCCATGCCAACCAGCTGCGCGGATAGCGCCCAGGCCAGAGAATCCGACAGACGCTGGGACTTGCCCAACTTTGGCAAGAAGCAGCACGTCGACCTGTTCCACGAGTACACGGCTGACGACCTCGCTGAGCGCGAGGCTCGGCGCATCAAAGAGCGCGCCAGCCTCAAGCTGCGCATAGGTGCCGTCATGGCTCAGATGGAGCTTATCTGCCCGCCAGTAGGAGGTGCCGAATGAACGTCGCACAGCGAGATCATCAGAACGCTGTGAGCTGGATTGAGGGCGAGATCGACAACATGATTCACGACCTCGGCAAGGCCAATGCCAGTGCGGCGGCAACATCCTGCGTCACCTTGGCCTTCATGCTGCGGGTTATCGACGACAGTGAACATCGCTACTTCCGGGCGCGCATCGACAAGATTTACGCCGACTACAACGCCTCTATCGTTTCCGCCGCTTAACGGCACAACCCCACCACAACACTTCAATGCTGCGCCAGGCGCGGCGAGGGATCGTCATGTCCACCAATCCTAAAAAAGCACCCGCACAAGAATCGCTCGAAATGAGCGAAACGGAAGAATCCAAGAAGTCCATTGCCCCCGCTGTCGCCGTCACCGACATCGCGGAGTATCGGCCACACGAGGAGCAAATCGTTCGCCTGGAAACAACTTACGCGAAGCTGGTCGTTGACTGCTCGACGAGCGAAGGCTTGGCGAGCGCGAAGGAAGTTCGCGTCGACATCCGCGATGTGCGCTACGCCCTGGATAAGACCACCAAAACCGCATTGGTGCCTTATCAGCAAAAGGTCAAAGAAGCTCAGGCTCGCGTCAACCAAGTTAAAGAGTTCGGTGAAACGCTCAAGACTCGTGTGCTGGCGATTGAAGAGCCTGTCGATGAAGCGATCAAGGCAGAAGAAAAGCGTATCGCCGACGCGAAGGCCGAGCGCGAGCGTGTCGAGGCTGAGCGTGTCGAAGCCATCCGGGCCAAGATTACCCGCTTCAGCTCTGTCGCTGCCGCATACGCAAGCCGCAGCGCTACCGACGTCTCAAGCGCTCTCCAGAATGTCAAAGACTCGGTAATTCTGCCTGAGGAATACGGCGAGTTTGAAGCCGAAGGCACCATCGCTCGCGACAACGCAATTGAGCAGTTGGAAGCGCTACACAAGGCTGCCATTGATCGAGAGGAAGCTGCTGCCAAGCTGCTGGCTCAGCAGAAAGAGCTGGACGAACTGCGCGAGAAGCAACGCATCGCCGACGCTGAGGCTGAAGAACTGCGTAAGCAGCGGGCCGAGGAAGATCGTCTGCGCTTGAAAAAGCAGCAGGACGAGTTGGACCAGCAGCGCCGCGACATGGAAGCCCAGCAACGCCAGCAGCGCGAACGCGACGCGCAGTATCAGCGTGACCAGGAAGAGCTGGCACGTCTGCGCGCCCAAGCTGCCGCGCCGGCCCCGGTCATCGCTACGGCTCCTGACTTGATCGAGACGAAGGCCGATGTCGCACCAGTCAGCGCACAGGCGACCAGCGCTGAACAGGACGATTTGACTACGACCGCGCCAGCAGTTGACGACATTGTCGAGGTTGTAGCGCTGGGCTTTGACGTAGACCTCGAAACCGCTCGCGCCTGGCTTCGCGCCATCCGCTTCTAACCACCCTTTCCATCTCACAGCCAGCGAATCTCATGCTGGCTACGGAGGGCGCTATGACCGATACAGATCCCCAAGCACAGACAGGCCTCGCCACGTACCACGATCCGTCGCACAACGCGGCAGCGCTCATCCTTGACCCAGGAACCATGCGGTCGATGAGTGACCTTGCAATGATGATGTCTAAGGGAGTGACCACCGTCCCGAAACATCTCAAAGGTAACCAGGCCGACTGCATGGCGGTGGTGCTTCAAGCCATGCAATGGCAAATGAACCCCTTCGCCGTGGCGCAGAAGACATTCATCGTCAACGGCGGCGCATTGAGCTACGAGGCGCAGCTCGTTAACGCAGTGATCATCGCCAAGGCGCCAGTCACGAGTCGATTGAACTTCGAATGGTTTGGCCCTTGGGGAAACGTCATCGGGAAGATGCGTGAAGTCACCAGCAAGACCAAAAAGGACGAGGACACTGGCGAGTTTAAAAAATACCGCGTCCCGGCCTGGAGCTTTGAAGACGAAAAAGGGATCGGCATTAAGGTTTGGGCGACCTTCCGGGGTGAAGACGAGCCCCGCACCCTGGAGCTTTTGCTAACCCAGGTCCGCACCCGCAACTCTACGCTCTGGGCGGAAGACCCCAAGCAGCAAATCGCGTATCTGGTTACCAAGAAATGGGCACGCCTCTTCTGCCCTGACGTGATCCTTGGCGTTTACACGCCCGACGAATTTGAAGATTCGTACGGTGGAGAGATCGACATCACCCCAGCCAAACAGACCGCGAACACCGCCGCCGCTGCTGGCGTGTCATTCGGCCCTAAATCCCCGTCGCCAGAAATCGACGGTGTATTTGCAGACCTTCTGGTTGTCGCGAAGCAGCAAGACATCGAGGCCTATGCGGCAGCCTGGGCAGGTCTGAAGCCGAAGCAGCGCGCAGCAATCGGCCTGGAATGCCATGAAGCGCTCAAGAGCATGGCGGCGACAGTCGATGCTGACTTCACCGACATGACCAGCTCTAACGCCGACCAACCCCACACTGAGGAGGCCGCGTAGTGAGAACTGAGCTTCAGGGCACAGAGAAGTGGCATGCGGACCGATCTGGACGCGTGACAGCCAGCCGCTTCAAAGATGTGATGGCGTGGGGAAAGCCTGACAAAAGCGGCAAGCGCGAGCCAATGGGTGCCCGGACCTCGTACATGCGTGAGCTCTGCTTTGAGCGGCTGGCAAAGAAATCCAAGCACAACGTTAGTAGCGCGTCGATGAAGTGGGGTCACACCGAGGAGCAAAAAGCCCAGGACGCCTACGAAATGTTAACCGGCAACATCGTCCTGCCCTCGGAGTTCATCGTTCATCCCAAGTACGACTGGTTGGGCTGCTCACCCGATGGCCTCATCAACGATGACGGGGGCACCGAATCGAAGTGCCCTTTCAACGAAGCGATACATGTCAGGACCTGGCTTGAAGGCATGCCCGAGGAACACATGCCGCAAGTCCAAGGCTGCATGTTCGTGACCGGACGTAAGTGGTGGGACTTCCTGTCGTTCGATTCGCGCCAGGATGAAGAGTGCCAGCTCTACATCGAGACGATTTACCGCGACGAAGACTACATCGCCAACCTGCACAAAGAGCTGGTCCAGTTCAACCTGGAGCTGAATCGCATGGTTGACGAGGTAGCGGACAAAGCTCGGGCGCAAGCCCATCGTTTAGGAGCCTGATAATGATCAGCAACCACCGAAACCTGGTCGAGGCGCTGCGCCCAGCCTCGGATGAACTGGCGGCCCAGGTCGCCGAGTTTGTAGCAGCCGGCGGCGAAATCGAAGAGATCGAGCCTGCCCCGCCACCGACGCCCGTCGTATATGTACCCCAGGAGCTGCCCGCGCCAAAGCCGTTTGTTCGGCGGAAGGCTGGAGCAGATGCCTTACCCCTCGACAAGGACGACATCCGTACCCAAGCCCGCCTCAAGCTGGTAGAGCAGATACGCCAGCTAGGTATCACGCACACCCAGACCGAAGTCGCCGCAGCCTTGGGCGTTAGTCGGCGGCTGATCTACAACCATGCCTCGCGGTACGACATCACGTTCAAGGCACCAACCCGAGGTGGTGCACGCAACCTGGTGCACAACGTGATTGATACGGAGCGGGATGCGAAGTTCGCCGAGCGCATCAGGGCATTTATGGAGCTTGGCATCAGCCGGCGCCAGTGCTGCGGGAAGCTGGCAATCGGCAGCAAGGCCTTTGAGCGGATTATCGCCGCCCACGGCATCGACTATCCCAAAGCACGCCAGGGCGGAACTTCATTCGCCGCATAGCCCGGACCCAGCAACGCAAACGTCAAACCTGGCTCGCACTGCCGGCCAGCGGAATAGAAGAGGTAGGCAATGGCTGCAACTCAACAGCAGCGATCTGCAAAGAGCGCGGCGAAACGCAAGGAGCGCGGAACGGAGGACCTTCGGCTCCGCGTTTGCAAGGGCGAGAAAGACTGGCTCTTGCAGTTGATGGAGTGGACCGAGGACACCGAGCAGGGATCCGTGATGGCCGGCTGCCTGCGTCATGTTCACTCGCTGGGCCGAGAAGGCGCGATTGAAGCACTGTGTTTGCGCCACGAAATCGTGATTAGCGAAAACGTGGCGCGAGAGTTTCATAAAAAAAGTTTGCAGGAGATCCGGAAAAACTCAGGTGACGAGATAGTCGAGCCCTGAGTACTCAAAGGAAATACACATCCTCAGGCTTGAACTCACGTCTTATGGAATGTGATTCGGACGGACAGTCAGAATGCCCCACAAGCCCCTTCCAAAACTCATCATCAAACCAATCCAGAAGATAGAAGTAATGACAAGCGGAGATTAGTGAACCTCTATCCCACTCTGGGCCAGGATGTCCAGACCCATGAATATCGTAGTGATCCTCTAGCTCGTAAAAAGAAATTTTTTCCTTTTGTATCCACTTATCATCCAGAAGCTTTGCAAGCTCAGCAATCTGCTCTTCTCCAACTGAAAACAAATCCTTATAGGGTTCGTGCCAGACCGCCGATTCGTTTCCGTACGGATAAATTCCATTGTCCCAAGCGTATGCGTAAGCCGGCGTGATGTTCTTGGTAGCTGACTCACTTGTGAACAACGCAAGCAGGTGAAATTTCTGAAGGTTGAAAAGCATTTCCGCAGTAGCTGACATTTCTGCTCCCTAATCCGGCTCCATGCCGGTCACCCGTAATACCCCAACCCAAACCAAATTGCCACCACCGGTCACGGAGGTCTAGTCGACTTTGATCTTCACAGTCGGCTCTGACTCCATTGTTGGGCGGCGTAGCTCTGGATCGTTCACATCAAGGCAACGGAATTGCAGTTCGGCATTCGCATATCGGCCATAACCAGAATCGCGAGACGCCTCTTTCACTGGCATCAGTTGCTTACCTTTCTTTTCGCAATAAGTGTTGGCTTCCTGATAGAGCTCAGCTTTCACGGCGGCACCGCCGAAAGTTGTGAAGCTTCCGTCCTTCGCAATCATGTAGGTATCCCGCCCCATCGGCACAACGCCGGGTCCTGAGCAGCCAGCAATAAGTAAAGCGATCGTAGGAATCAGTAAACGCCACATCGGCAACGCTCCATGCGTGATGGTGAGAAATATGGCCATCACTCTGCCACACCCCCAAAAACTCAGCCACCACCGGTCACGGAGGGCGGCGCCTGACTGGAGATAATCCATGAGCAACTACATGTACAAGACCACCGCCCCGGCCGTGGTTGCCGCGGTAATCGCCTGGGAAGCCAAACGCAAGGAGTGGGACGCCCAACGCTCTAAACTTGGCCAGGTGTTTGGTGGTGCGGCCTCGCCGATGCGGTCGGGTAATCGAAGCTATGTCGGTGGCGTGAAGCTCAGTGATAGCCGCGAGCTGGACGTGCACTGGTGCCGCCCCGATCAGTACGACTACCGCGCTCTGCGATCCAGCCCCAAGCACGCGAAAGGGACGCCGAAGGGAGCGCGCGCTGCCCAGGTCGCCGAGCATGAGCGCCTGTCGGCTCTGTGGAAGGAGCATTGCCCCGCCAGCATCGACATGGATGAGGCCTGGGAGGCAATTGGCCTGAACCCTGGCGCGCTGTGGATGTGCGGCGGCGTGTTCTTCGAGCTGGATGGGGTTGTGTACCTGAACCTCGGCCTCAGGCTTGAGGACGGCAGCGAGAAGATCGAGGGTGCCGCCGAGATCCTCGGCAGCGAATTTGAAGCTGCACGCCAGGAAGTGCTGGGCCAGCGCAAGGCCGCTTGAGATTGCGCTTAGCCTATCTCAGGCATTAAGAACGTGAAGCTCCCAGTCAGGCCTTTGCGCAAAGCTACAGGCATCTGGTATCCGAAATAGATGAGCCATCGACCGTCAGGCCTCAGATCGGAGTTGACACGATAGGTGCCGACCTCGTTCTCGGTTATGCCAATCAGCTTAGCCACTTCACAGTCTGAAGGCTTCTCGCTCATCTAGCTCTCCTTAATCCGGCTCCATGCCGGTAACCCTTAATACCCCATATCAATCTCGGACGCAGATATTTTTAGATTCTAGCTTGAGCGAACTATGAAAACTGCCGCTATCGCAATCACAGCGACGACTCCAAACACCATCCGTGCGAGCCAAGGAGCTGTTAGCCAGACGCCGGTAACCCCGGCAATCTGCCCAATGTTTTTTTCGCTGAAATAGCGGCCAGATGGCGGCTCGCGAAAAGGATTTCCGCAGTGGGGGCAGGAGTAGGCTTTATCAGAGATTTTTGCAGAGCATTCAGGGCAGTCAATTAGGCTCATGATTTTTTGTCCGTTTTAATTAATGGCTGCAAACCAATATGAAGACTTCATTTTCTGATTTTGGTTCTGCGGGAAATCATATGAGCCCACTCATTAACGAATCACGCCAGCCGGCTCAGTAGCAGGCAGGCCGGCGAGGTCACGCCACTTCGCCAGGTCAGCGATCAACTTAAGGCCTGGGCGCACCTCAGCTTCGAGCGCTTCATCAGGAAGGCTCAGCAGGCGGACAACCTCAGCGCCGATCAGGCGTATCGCTTCCACATCGGTTTTCGTGCTCATCGCAGTCACCGTCAGGTTTTTGCTGAGTGCAAATCATCAACCCAATTTACGAATCACGCCAGCCGGCGAGGCAGACGGCTGTCTGGAGCAATTATGAACCCCTTCCTGATAACGGGCCCGGCCCAGATCGGCGTCTCCGGAGGCCGAACCAGCGGGCAGATGCTACGTAAGATCCTCGACGCCCACGGCGGAAAGCTCCCTACTGATGTTCACGCCTTTTTCCAGAATACCGGCAAGGAGAGCGAAAAAACGTTGGTGTTCATTGATCAGATCGACAAACGATGGAACGTCGGCATCGTCTGGATGGAGTGGTGCCGAGTATACGGCCAGCCTGACGATGCACCGTGGTACAAGCTGGTGAATTTCGAGACGGCCAGCCGTAACGGTGAGCCCTTCACGATGATGCTCGAGTACTACGCGGCATACCGAAAAGACGTGAAGAACCTTCCGCCGGTGTTGCCGAACTTCTCGAACAACATGTGCACGGCGTACCTGAGGGTGAAAATTGGCGAAAAGCACATGCGCGCCCTGGGCCACGACGAATGGGATTGCGTAGTCGGTATCCGCTACGACGAGCCGAAGCGCTACCACCGCATGATGGCTGCCAATGACCGCGGCGGCACCCGTTGGGACAACGTCTGCCCTTCCTACACCGCCGGCATAACGAAGGAAGACGTCGCCGAGTTCTGGGCCGACCAACCGTTCGACCTCGGCATGAACTCCGACTTCGGCAACTGCGACCTGTGCTGGAAGAAGAGCGAAGGCAAGCTGATCAAGACCATTATGGATGATCCATCACGGGTTATCTGGTGGTCAGGTACCGAAGAGCGCTTTGGCCAGGTGTTCCGGCAAGATCGCGCTGATTACAAGACCATGGGCTGGTCCGCCGAGCAACGATCCCGGCAAACCGACTTCAACTTTGAATATCTCGCAGAGGATATCGACTGTTTCTGTGGAGACTGACTACGCTTCTGCGATCCGAAATGCTTTGGGCAAAAGTGTCGTAACTCCAAGCATGTCAGTAACGAACATGACTTCCATCGCCATAAGTATCAAGGGCATAAGGTATGGATAAAAAGAGTACCAATAAGTCGCCGTCAAAAATCTAAGACGCGGAATGCCGGTTAAAAAATAGTCATTGCGCATATCAAGCCATGTGCGCCTGTAATCGACGCGAGCGTGATTCTCCACATCAGTTGTGATGCGCGAATATTCCCTTTCGAGCCGCTCTAGCTCAGCGGGGTCATTCCCCTCCGCGGTGCCCTTAAAACGATTCATCTCCCTAATCAGCTCCTTGAGTCGATTTCCGCACTCCGTTAAGAGCTCTGATCGCAGTTCGTACTTTGCAGTACCGATGACAACCGAAAATACCAATACGGCTACAGCCAAGAAGATTTGCATCATGTTTAGAACAGATGGTGCTACGGAAAGCGTGACCTGAGAGTTTTGAATGAGCGGAATGAGGATCAGGCCAAGCGATAAGACAGTAGTAGTAAAAAAAGAAAACCGTGCATAGTTCTTGAGCCTGTCAGCTGCAGCGAAGCGACATTTCACCGTAGTTCGCATGCTCATGTGTAGCTTATCAAACGCAGTTGACGCAGCTTTTTCCCTCGGCCCCAAAGACCAAAGCCAAGTCCAGCCATCCTTCAACAATTTCCAATCCGACACGGCAGCAAGCTCCTAATCCTGGGTGCGTGCTGAGCATACGAAATCCCCAACCTGAAAGCGACATGCAAACCTGCCAATGGATGCCCCCAGGCCCACGCTAACAGGCGATCGGCGACAGCAAGGCCGTCACCGTGGTTCGCTGAATCGGCCGGCGCCTGCTACAGCAGCTTTAAGCTCGCTCAGCAATCATCCTGGCTCCAACCTCACGCCCAGCAACCTGCGCCAGACCACGGTCAACATAGGTTTGGTCACCAGCAACAACCGGCACCACCACCTCACCACCGCGCTTCACCTCGACGTTGATACGCCAGGTCTCCCGGCCTTCCTCGTCCTTGTCGCACTCCATGTAGTTCCAAACCTGAAAGCCTTCGATCTCATCGTAAATATCGTGCTTTGTCATGGTCCAGCCCATTTAGAGGAAGGGGCCATCGTAGCTCAAAGCCAGCCGGTACGGATGATCGCGGCGACAAGGCGAAGGATGGCAGTTATCAGGTTGATCCACTCGGTCAGTCGTTTCATGTGTTGGGTTCCTAAAAACCAAGAAATCCGAAATGACTTCTTTGGTTATAGGTGCCCCATTAATTAAACAGTCACTCCACCGCCAGGGCATGGCCCGGCAAGGACTTCCCATGCCTACAGAAAGCAATGCGATCTCTTTCCATCGCGAAGATCGATACAACGTCATCAAATACACCGATTTAGACAAGCTTTCGCACGCCGAGAGGCGCGCCGTAAGCGGATTCCTGCGGAGAATTCATGAGTCGGTGTTGAGGGAGGGTGCTCCTGCTCGCTCGTTCCTGGTTATTGAAAGCGACTGGCCCGAGTACGAACCCGCCTGGCAGATGATCGAGCGCCGAATGACCGGGCAACCGGAAGTGTCAGCCGCCGAAGAACTAGACGCCGTGCTGCACTGGCGCGGCAAGCATGCAGTGGCGATCAAAGAGCGTGACGCCCTGCAACAGCGCCTGACCGCAGCGGATGAGCGCATTGATCAGTTGACCAAGCCACAGGGCGTGCAGGTGACCTGCATGCCAGTTGAGCGCTGCTACGACGTCCGGGCGAAGATGATCATCGCCTTCAACGAAGCCAAAAAGGCCGGCGGTGATTTGGATGACGCGCTCGACGCCGCATACAAGTCAGCCCTCCGCTATTCGCCTAACCCACTGAGCGCCGAGCAGCTCGCGCCGGCATCGGTTGCTCTGCCTGTCGATCCTGAGCGCGAGCGCCTGATGGAAATCGTTCAGCAATACCCAAACGTCGACCCGCTCAAGTACGACGCCGCAGTTCGAACACTCCGCAAGTAACCCCTCCCCCTTCAAAGTCAGCCGCTATAGCGGCAAGGACGAAGTCATGCCTGAAGAAACTCAAAAAGCCGGGCCGGATCACTTCCGCTACATCGACACCATCGGCCCGGATGGTCTTGAGGTTCACTGCATCACCTACCACGTGATCGGCGAAACCGCGCAGTGCTACTACATCGGCGACACCTACACCTGCGACCTGATCAAGGGCCCGCAATACAGCTGGACCGTTGATGCAGTGAAAAAGCGCCGCAAGCGCGTACTGAAAGACGGCGGCAGCTGGGGTAAGCGCTTCGCCTATACCGACAAGGCGCTGGCACTTCGCTCCTACAAGGCCCGCAAGTCCTGGCAGTTGCGACACGCCCAGCTGTCGATGGAGCGCGCTCAGGCAGCTATCGGATATTTCGGTGACACCCAAGTCGAAAGCGCAATACCCGACGCAGCCGTGACCATCCCGAACGAATACATCCAGAGCATGAACCGGGAGGGCTATTGATGACCACCTCACCGCAACCGAAAGAACGGCCCATCCTGTTCTCGGCGCCGATGGTGCGCGCCATCCTGGAAGGCCGGAAGACGGTCACGCGCCGGGCAGTGAAAGGTTTCCAAATCCCCACCGAGAACGCCGCCATTCCGATTGGCGATCGTCAGCGCTGGAGCGCAATAGGCCAGCGAGACCCGCGCTATGGCTTCTGCGTATTTGGATCGACCGAAGCGGCGTGCGCCAAGGAGCTTGAAGAATACGCACCTTGCCCGTATGGCAAGCCCAGCGACCGGTTGTGGGTGCGCGAGACGACAGAAGCGGATGAGGATAGCAGTGACACCGTGGTTCTTTCGCGATATGCCGCTGACCGAGCACCGGTGCTGTACGCAGGCAGCAAAGACCCTGAATACGACGGCTCAGTTGCTCACTGGGATTATCCGAGACGATCCAGGCCAAGCATCCACATGCCGCGCTGGGCCAGCCGCATCCTACTGGAGATAACCGACGTGCGCGTCGAGCGGCTGCAGGACATCAGCGAAGAGCAGGCCAAGGCCGAAGGATGCTTCTTCACCGACTACGGACAGCAGTGCTTCCACGGCGGTACCGGATGGAAAGACGTCGGTGATTGTCCGGCGCAGGCCGGCCACCAGCAGCGCAACGGTTGGGCGTGGGACAAGACCACCAGCCACGAACAATGCCTTTTCACACCGCGCTTTGCGTTCGCCAACCTGTGGAGCGCCACCGGCGGCTACTGGAGCGCCAACCCGTGGGTCTGGGTGGTCGCGTTCAAGCGGGTGAAGCCATGATCGCCACCCTCCGGTTCGCCTACGTGTTCATCTACAAGGGGCCAAGGCCATGATCCCGCGAGACGGATTCATCCGGCGAAAATTCGAGGCAGCCATGATCCGACTGGCTATCGCAATCCTCATGGGCCGGAATGTTCAGCGCTCCCTTGTCGTGTCACGCAGCGACAACAACCACATGTGGAGCATGGCCGAAAAGCTTGACGCCATCGCAACACGCATCAGCAAAAACTACCCCTAACCCAAACCCCTACGTGCCTGCCGGTGAACGGCGGGCAAGGACATCCCATGTTCGCAATAAAGCTCACCCTGATCCTCGCGGGCTTCATCCTGTATCTGTTCGGCACGGTTGTTGGCTTTGTAGTAGGCATTCCCGCACTACTGAGTTCAGGCGAAACGCAAGACATCATCACGGCCTTCGGTGGCTTCATAACCTGGCTGCTGATCAGCTTCGGTTTCATCATCCACATCATCAAGACTGCGCGGCCCACCACGGGCGGCGGGAGGTAGGTATGGACGGAATTCACTTCCTGTCGCACGAAGACGTTTGCGAACTCACAGGTGCCAAGACAAAGGCAGGACAGATTCTGGTCCTGTCCCGCAATGGCATCCGCCACACTATCAAGCGAAATGGCTGGCCCTGCGTTATCTCGGCATCGTTGCTGGCCGGAAAGAAAGATCGGCAACCCGAAAAGACCGAATGGCAACCACGGATGGGAATTCAGTAAATGGCGCGACGGCCCACCAACCCCGGCAGCATCCCCCGGCTGCGCAAGCGCCTGCGATCCGGGGGAAGGGTTTATTACTACTACGATGCAGGCGATAAGCCCAGGAAGGAAATCGCCCTTGGCTCCGACTATGGTGCCGCGATAGTTGAGTATGCGCGCCTCGAAAAGAGCCGGGCAGCGAATGCGCTGGTCGCCGCGGCGCTGACCTTCGAGTACGTCGCAAACAAGTACGTGGAAGAGGTGGTGCCTACGAAGTCGCCGGCCACACAGAAGGACAACGCGCGAGAGTTGAAGCAGCTCCTGATCTTTTTCAACGACCCGCCAGGTCCATTGGAGGCAATCGAACCAAAGCACGTGGTTCAGTACCTGCGCTATCGCTCAAAAACCGCGAAGGTACGCGCCAATCGGGAAAAGGCTCTGCTCAGTGCGATCTGGAACTTCGCCCGCCAGAGCGGCTACACGTCGCTCGCCAACCCATGCGCGGGCATCAAGGGGAACAAGGAGACCGGCCGGGACACCTACGTCGAGGACGAAATGCTAGCGGCTGTATACCTGCACGCCGATCAACCGCTCAAGGACGCATTGGATCTGTTCTACCTCACCGCCCAACGCATTGGCGACACCCTGAAGATGGATGAGCGCCACTTGCTGGATGATCAACTGCTGATCACGCAGGGGAAGACCAGCATGAAACGACGAATCGAGGTTGTTGGGGAGCTGAAGGTCGTGATCGACCGCATACTGGAAAGGAAGAAGGGGCACAAGATTCGATCAACCAGGCTCGTTGTAATGGACAACGGCCAGCCGATGACAGCAAGCATGCTGAGGGGGAGATTTGACGCGGCCAGGATGAAGGCCGGGATTGAAAAGTCTGCGTTTCAGATGCGTGACCTTCGCGCTAAAGCTGCCACGGACAAAGAGGAATCGACAGGTAGCATTCGTGACGCTCGGGACCAATTGGGCCACACGACCGTCGGGATGACAGAGCAGTACATTCGGCGTCGCAAGGGCCTGAAAGTGCTCCCAACCAAGTGAAAATCCGTTCCGCAATAAAAATGGACCCCTTGAAAACAAAGGGCTACAAGCGAGCCATTGCAGAACTATTGCGGACCGGAAATAGCCATAAGCTATTGATTTAAAGCACTTTATTGCCGGACTTAAAATCCCCCGCTCGTAAGGGCGTCCCGGTTCGATTCCGGGTTCGGGCACCATATATATCAAGGGCTTGCATGAGATACTTCATGCAGGCCCTTAGTGTTTCTGTTGTGCAATTTCTTAAGCTGCTCCGCAATTCCCCTTCCCCGGCGTCCCGAGCTTTCTGCCAACCGCCGGCGCGAATCGCTGCCTGATCGGCTGGATGCTGGCGGCGCTGGTCTGTTCACACGCCCTCCTTGAAGATTCTCAAAACGCGCACGCCGGGCTATTGAGGCACCGTCTAGCGTCGGGCACACTTGCGTGGACTCATCGCCAAAAAAGGAATTTACGATGCCGTTTTCATCAGATGAAAGGACCGCTTTGCTCGCGCTCAAAGGCGTAGGACCAACCGTCATTACACGGCTTGAGCAAATGGGTATCGAATCGCTCGCAGAACTCCGAAAATCAGATGTTGGTGACATCCTGGCTCAAGCATCAGCGGCATTAGGCTCGACCTGCTGGAAGAACAGCCCTCAAGCCAGAGCGGCCATCACCGCTGCAGTGGCGCTCGCGAGGCGCTCTGCAGAGCAAATCCCGGCCAGGTAGGTTCGTTCGATTGTCTCCCAGTCGGGTTGCTTGAATGGTCGAGCACGTGAACTACCCCACTCTGATTGAATCCATTACAGCAATGGAAACTCAGACAACTGCAATCACGGAAGAACCGCCTTTGAAACTTCGTCTTTCAGTCCTCCTTTTCAGCATCGCTCTGTGTGCTGAGGTGCAGGCTGTGCCAAGCCCCGAAACCGAAGCTGTCTTTGAACACGCAATGCTGTTAGGTGATGCCATACAACAACGAGCCGATCAGCTGGTTGAAAGAGAACAGCAGGGAAAAATTGACAAGGGCACACTGAGCCAGTCAATACAGGAGGCAACCAAAGGGCTTGAGACTTATGAGGACGAGCTGCGTAAAGCTAGCGCCGGAGGGCACGGTGTAGCGACTTTCATGTTGGCGAATATGCAAGAGGTTAAAGCGGCAACCTTTTTAAGTGGCTATAAGGCTATGCATGTAGAGGCTTGCGCGCTTTACCAGAACGCCGCGGATCAAGGCTTGGTTGCCGGAGCGATAATGGTGTTGCGCGACTGTGACGATGCATTCCTGCGATTCAAGCTCGATGACCCCGAGTCTCTTCGCAAGTATAGCCAGCTAGCCAGTGCTCTAGAGCAGCCGGATCTGTACGCTGACCATTATCCACTGCCGGCAGTACGCTCGTACTGCTTCAAAGATTCACTGAAAGCCGAAGCCAATCGCGAACTACCGTTGGCCACTATGAGGGACTTCCTCAAGCCGGTTTCTCTGAGCCTGGAACAGTTTCGCGCCGACGGGTATTACCTGTTAGCGCTCAAGGGCGATTTCGCGAACCCGAAAATTCAGGCCTATTTCAAGCAGTCACAGACAATAGCACCTGACTGCCTAGACCCTTCCAATCTCAAGGCACTGTTCAAAAATAGAGAGGGGAAAAACCACTGACGTTAGCCCTCTTTCAACACGATTTGGCACATTAGAAAACGTGGCGCTGATAAACGTAGCGGCCGGCAGCGACTCCTAGTCAGACGCCTCTGAATCCAAGGGTATCGGTGTAGGTATTTGCCATGCGGGCTTTGTGTGATCCTGACTGTCGAAAATACGCCGCGCTTCACGAAAATCCTCAACGTTCTCGACAACCCAAGTCCAGATAGGCGACATGCGGGTCAACAGGCCCATCCCCAGTGGCGTCAGCTCATACTCGACCCGTGGTGGAACTTCCCCGAACTCGCGCCGAACCACGAGGCCATCGCGCTCCATGGAGCGTAAGGTCTTGGTCAACATCCGTTGAGTCACCCCGGTCATCTGCCTTTTTATTTCGGCATGACGCATGGTGCCGTACACCCCCAGGGCATGCAGGATACCCAACGACCAGCGGCTGCCTGCGTGAGCAAGCACTTCCCGCCTGACGCCATCATCGTCTTCCCTAAGCGTTCGGCAGATTGTCTCTGCCTGGCGGAGAGCCTCCTGAGCGGTCATTTCTATCTCTGGTATCACAGGTGTGCCTTCTTACGAGCGGTGCTGAATCGTGCAAGCATTTGGTCATCTTACAGGCAACAGATCTCAGGAGAAATCATGACCGAAGTGACCCAGTCCGCCCCCCAATCCATTCTCGTTCTAGGCGCCGGGGAGCTTGGGCTGCCGGTTTTGCGCAATCTTGCGCGAGTGGCAAAGCGCGCTCCCGGTTCCACCATCAGCGTGCTGCTCAGGGATTCGACCATCAATACTCAGGTGCCCGAGAAAAAGCGCGAAATCGATGAGCTTCGGGGCCTCGGCATCCAGATGGTGGCCGCAGACCTTGTGAATGACTCAATCGATCAGTTGGCTGCAGTATTCGCACGTTTTGATACCGTAATCGGCTGTGCAGGTATGGTGGCAGGTCGGGAAACCCCGATGAAGCTGGCTACCGCTGCACTGAAGTCCGGGGTGAAGCGCTACTTCCCGTGGCAGTTTGGCGTCGACTTCGAAGTCATCGGCCGGGGCAGTCCTCAGGATCTGTTCGATGCCCAGCTTGATGTGCGCGAATTGCTTCGGGCCCAGGATAAAACTGAATGGGTCATCATCTCGACGGGTATGTTCACCAGCTTCCTTTTCGAGCCTGTATTCGAGGTGGTGGACTTCGAAAACGATACCGTGAACGCGCTAGGCAGTCTTGAGACCAGCGTGACGCTGACGACTCCAGACGACATTGGCACGTTGACAGCACAAATCGTTTTCTTCGAGCCTCGCTTGCGCAATCAGATTGTGTACCTCTCGGGAGACACTGTGACGTACGAGGAGGTTGCGAGTCTCCTCGAACGTGTACTGGGCCGCCCATTCAAACGGAATGTCTGGACGGTGCCGTACTTGCTCGAAGAATTGCACAAAGACCCCACCCATCACATCAAGAAGTACCGCGCTGTGTTCGCTCAGGGCAGAGGTGTGGCCTGGCCTAAAGCAGATACCTTCAACGCGCAGCAGTCGATTCAGGTCACGACCGCTGAGCAATGGGCCCGGGCCAATCTGACCACCTCTGATGAATAACAACCGGTTATTCACCGGCCCGTTCAGCGCACCTCCTGGTGAGTGAGCAAGAAACGATCGAGCACATTTTTAGTGATCATCACGGTGTAAGTGTCAGCTTGTATGAGCCCATGTACCCATTCGCACGTGGCGGCGGTAAAGACCTCACCTCGGCCTTTGTGGAAGTGCACCACCATACCGGCCCCACGGCTGTGTAAAGCGATGCTGGCGTCACTAAGGTCAGGCGCCAGGATGGAAGCACGAAACCGGGCATCGCCATCGCCGAGCATGAATGAATAGGCATCTTCGCTGCGGCCATGCTCGGCATTGGTCGCCCAGCCCATTGCGAGGATTTGCAATCGGCAAGGCGCACCGTCTGTGCCGAGCGGTTCTGGGAGGCCGTCGACGAACGTGTATTCGAGGCCATCGACTTCATAGCCAAAGATGTTGGCTTCGTCTCCGAACATGTCCGCGTAGCCGAGGCCTGTTCCCATAAACGCCCAGTGCTGAGGCCTGAAGACCGCGTATCCGCGCGGGTTGCGCGGTGCCATTGCGCCAAAGCTAGCGTATATCCCACGCAGAGCATTCACCCCGAACGTCGATGCTCCGGGGTGATTGACCCTCGGATCTTCCCAGGCCCCCGTTAGCCGATGAGGCTCGGTAGCCGCCACAGGATCGAGTGCACCGGCATCGTACTTGTAGGCCACCTGCCGCCGGCCCTCCTCCTCCAGGCGAATCTGCCACATGAAATTGCCGGCGAAGCGCGCGACCTTGCCGCCCTCCTCGACAAAGGCGTCGACGTGGTCGCGCATTTCTCGCGTCCAGTATTCGTCGTGCCCGGCAAAGACGGCGCAGGCGTAGCCCTCCAGCGCGTGCGGGTCGTGATGCAAATCGTCCTGGGTCAGGATATGGACCCTATACCCCTGCTGTTCGGCCCAGACCACAAAAGGCCTCTCGAACGAAGCCCAACCCGCCAAGGCGTAGTACTTGGCATAGCCGTTAAGAGCGGCCCATTCGATGAACTCATAACGCGCCGGGCCTGGCTTGCGGGGCCGGGTCGTGTTGATGCAACGGGGCGCACCCTCCGGCAGCCAGACCTGCCCGCGCGCCCAGGGCCGTTGTGCCGAGAGTAACGGTGAGCGGCCACGCGGCGTGCCGGGGTGGAGGCCAAAGTAATGATTGGCACCGCCCCAGTCGTTATAAGCGGCCCAGGTCGATGTGGCTGCAACGAGCACCAAGGCATCGGCGCGCTTGAGCAGCGCCTTGACGATAAACAGATGATGCCCCAGCACGCTGTCAGCGCCATCCCGTACTTCGACCATATAGCCACCCGGCTCGGCCTCCACCGGGATTGTCCATCGCATGAAGACTGGCCACTGGCAGCCATGCTCATAGGCACGTTCGGGTATGGGGTGGAAGCAAGCATCCAGGCTGTCGGTGGTATGCACCGTACAGGTGTTGGCTCCATCACGATAAATCCGCAGTCTCACTTGCGCGCAGTTCGACGACAGATACAGGCAAACCGTATCACCCGGGCTGTAGGCACGGCGGTCCGAGTAGCACCAAGCGGCAGCCGGGCCCGACTCGCAAGGCACTTCCACCCAGGTCTCGCGTGCGGCCTGACGTGGGCCCGAAGCCTGGCTGACGGTCACGTTGGCGCCCGGGCGTTCACCTCGTGCAGCGGCGTTTTGCGGGGCGGCTGAATTCATTGAGTCATACTCCTTGGTTCGGCGGATTCTGCGGATCGAGCAGCCAATGCATTTACGCGGACTCGCGCGCCAGGCGCCCCGATATGCGCAAGGTCAATGCCCGCCGTTTCTTCGATAAGAAACCCAGCCATTACGGTGACAACGCCCAAGCCAATGACATAGCTGACATACAGGTAGCCAAGGTCGGCGCCGCTGAGATAGTTATGTAGATAGGGGGCAGTGCCGCCAAAGATCGCCACCGAGATCGAAGACACCAGGCCGACGCCCTGCGCCCGTGCCTGGGTCGGCACTTGTTCGGACAGCACCGCAGGGAAAATCGCCGCGATCAGCGACCAGGCGCCAAGCCCCAGAACCTGGGCCAAAAACAGCGTGTAGGGCTCAGTGGTCACCATTATCGAGATGGGATAGGTCAGCAGGATCACGCCCAGGCCCCAGGCAATGACCATGGGCCGGCGCCCTACCCGATCAGACAACATTCCGCAGACCGGCAACCAGCACACGCAGAGGACCTGCGCGAGAAGACTGGCCATGTAGGCACCCGTGGCGTCCATACCCTGGGCGATCGCGGTCGAAGCGCCGAACGTGACCCAGGCGTAGTAAGTGACATTAGCGGCCGCGGCCAGCATGACGATGTTACGCGCAACGCGCAGCATCTCCGCCGTGGACAGCTTGCGCGGCGGCCGCGCCTGCCCCTGCTGCGCTACAAATACATGAGATTCCTGCGCACCGCGGCGCAAGAACAGTGCGTAAAAACCAAGCACTCCCCCCATGGCAAAACCGATCCGCCAGCCATACTCACCCATGGCCTGCGCGCCCAGCAGCCAGGTCAGCGCCGCCGCCACCGCCGTCGCGGCCATGACCCCTAGCGTCACGCCCACATAGACGGTACTCGACCATAAGCCACGGTGTTTGCTCGGGGCGACTTCGGCGACATAGGTGTAGGACACCCCGGTCTCGCCACCATGGGCGAGCCCCTGCATCAGGCGGAAAAACAGCAGCGCGACCGAGGCGTACAGGCCAATGCTCTGGTAGCTGGGAATCAGCGCGATGCCCAGGCTGCTGATCGCAAGCAGCAGCATGGTGATCACCATGATGGTCCGACGCCCCAGTCGGTCGCTCAGCCGGCCAAACAACCAGCCGCCGACCGGGCGTGCAACAAAGCCGACCGCAAACACAGCAAGGGTCGCGAGCATCGCCGAGCGCGCATCGGTCTTGTCGAACAGATTGCTTGCCAGGTACACCGAAAAGGTTGCGTACAGGGTCCAGTCAAACCATTCCAGCGCATTGCCGATACTTGCCGCGCGCAACGATTTGAGGCGTCCTTGGTGAGACGTCGTATTGTTCATGGAGTATCTCCTGGTTACGGAAGGGATCGCGGTTTGGCAAACCGGATCAAAGGTGCAACGCGGGCTTGGGCTGGCCTAAACCCTGGGCAACCGGGACGCGGACACGCAGCGCAATCAGCAATGCGGCCAGCAGCATGAGCACGGCCGCCGCAATGAATACGCCTGCGCTGCCACCGAGGTTGAACACGGCACCGCCAGCGGCGGCGCCGGTTGCGATAGCCGACTGCACAGATGCCACCACCATGCCCCCGGCGCTTTCGGCCTGATCAGGGACTGCGCTGGCAACCCAGTTCGACCACGCCACCGGCACACCACCAAAGGCCAAGCCCCAGATGCTCAGCAGTACTGCCTGCCCCGCAATCGAGGCCGGCAACAGCACCAACGCCAGTGCTGCAACGCCGACCAACGCGGGCATCAACACCAGAGTGGCCAGCGGGTAGCGCTCCAGCAGCTTTCCGGCCAACAGCGTGCCAACGAAGTTCGCCACACCGAACCCCAACAGCATCAGCGACAGCCCCTGCGTACCGATGCCGGGCGTCCCCTCAAGAAATGGCCGAACATAGGTGAACATCGCGAAGTGCCCGCTGTGCACCAGCACACACCCGAACATCCCCATGGCGATGCCCGGGCGCTGCAGCACGTCGAGGATGGTGCGCAGACGTGCCGGCCGGCGCGGCGCCAGGCGCGGCAGAGTGAACGACTGGAACGCCAGAGTGGCCATGCCGACCGCTGCCGCCGCAAAGAATGCACTGCGCCAGCCATACAGCCCGCCCAGGTAGCTGCCCAGCGGCACTGCTACGACAGTGCCGATGGCAATGCCGCTGAAAATGATCGAAAGCGCCCGTGGCAACAACGCACTCGGTACCAAGCGCATCGCGACCGCCGCCGCCATGCTCCAGAACCCGCCAAGGGCAATGCCCAGCAAGATACGCATCAACAACAGCACCGCGAAGCTGGAGGAAACGGCGACCAACAGATTGGAGGCAACCATCAAGGTGGAAAACCCCAGCAACACCCAACGGCGGTCGATGCCGCGGGTCAGGCCCGGGACCAATAAGCCCGCGAACAGCGCCACTACCGCAGTCACTGTGACCGCTTGGCCCGCCAGCGCTTCGGACACTCCCAGGTCGTTCGCCATCAGCGTCAACAAGCTGGCCGGAAGGTACTCGGCGGTCAGTAATCCGAACACGCCCATTGCCAGCGAAAACACGGCCATCCACGCGGGGGTGGCAGGCTCCACGTCCGGGACGACGCCGGGATGGCGGTCGGATACGGAATTACACACACAGTCAGTCATTGCACGGATCTCCCAATCTTCATGGCGATCCGCAGTCTAGGCGCAGGAATCCGGATGATCTATGATCTAAAGTCTCCACTTTTTGACCAAAACACCTGAACAATGCCTACAGATCAGTTTGCGCTCTCCTCGGACCTCATCACCGAACTGTTACGCGGCATGCGCCTGCGCGGCGTCGAATACCGGCGTATTCAAGCGGGACCCACCTTCGGTTTGGGCTTTGCTGAAAAACCTGGGCATGCCTGGTTCCACTTCATGGCCGTCGGCAATGCGGTGCTGCGGATGGAGGACGGAACCACCTACGCGCTGGGTGCGGGCAACGCCGTGTTCATTTCCCATGGCGCGGCCCATCAACTGTTTTCCGATCCTCACGTGCCTGTTCAAGACATCGACCTTCTAGACGGCGCCCCCCTCGGCGAAGCCGTCAGCGCGGTGGATACCGGAACCGGTGGCAGCCCCACGCCGAGCACTATTGTGTTCAGTGGCTGCATGGAGTTTGAACTGGGCAGTCTCCACGGCCTTGGCCGGCTGATGCCGGGCCTGATGTTGATCGACGCCGGCGGCCAGCGTTACCCCGGACTGGTGCCTATCCTGGCCACCATGGAACGCGAGGTCAGCGCTGCACGTATCGGCTTCGCCGGTATCCTCGCGCGCTTGGCCGACGTGGTGGCGGCCATGGTCGTGCGCGGCTGGGTGGAGTGCGCCTGCGGGAATGCCTCTGGCTTGGTCGCCGCCTTGCGCGATCCACGCTTGGCCGGCGCCCTGCTTGCACTGCACCAGCAACCGGGCCGTGACTGGACCGTTGCGCAGTTGGCAGAGCAATGCAATACCTCACGCTCGGTCTTCGCGGACCGCTTCCAGGTAACGATCGGCATGAGCCCGCTGCGCTATGTCACCGAACTGCGAATGCGCCTTGCAAGCCAGTGGCTGACCCTCGAACGGCTGCCGATTGAAGAGGTAGCGCAGCGTTTGGGCTACACCTCCCAGGCCGCGTTCAGTCGCGCCTTCAAACGCATTACGGGCAACACACCTGGCTTGAGTCGCAAGGTCAGGTAGGCGACTGCCCGTTGAAGCCGAGCGCACGCAGTCGCTGATCCGTGGCGCTGGCTTATTTACCACCCGTCACGTCGAGAAATGTGCCGGTGACGAATGATGCCTGCTCGCTGGCAAGCCATAGAATCGCCTGTGCCACTTCCTCCGGCTGGCCACCCCGCCCCATGGGGATCGAGTCCTTGACCCGATCGACCCGGCCCGGCTCGCCACCACTGGCATGCATGTCGGTGTAAATATGCCCGGGGCGAATACCGTTGACGCGTATGCCTTCCCGGGCCACTTCCTTTGCAAACCCAATGGTAAACGTCTCCAGGGCGCCCTTTGAGGCCGCATAGTCGATGTATTCATTGGGGCTGCCGAGACGCGCCGAGGCCGAAGAGACATTGATCACCACGCCGCCCGGGCCGTTGTGACGGTAAGACATGCGCTTCACCGCCTGCTGGGCACAGAGTATCGGCCCAATGGAATTGACCGCAAAAATGCGCTGCATCCGCTCGAAGCCAAGGCCTTCCAGGCGTGACTGAGGCGCCAGCATCCCGGCGTTGTTGACCAGTACGTCAATACGTCCGAACGAGCGGTCGATGGCTGCGAACAAATCGGCCACCTGTTGCGGGTCCGCACTGTCGGCGCGCACCGCCAACGCCCTGCGCCCCAGTGCTTCGACATCCCCAACCACTGCCAGCGCGGCGGCCTCGTGGGCGACGTAGCTGATGGCGACGTCATAACCGCGTGCGGCAGCCAACCGGGCGGTGGCCGCCCCCACGCCACGACTTCCTCCGGTGATCAGAATCAGCGGTGCCTTTGAGACGTTGATCATTGAACCTACCTCCTGGCCAGTCGGCCGTATCAGCCGATAATGAGGGTACCGCTGGCGATCACGACGCACGCCAGTATCCGGCGCGCTGTAAGCGTCTCGCCGAGGAACACATAACCGATCAACAACGCAAACAACACGCTGGTTTCGCGCAACGCGGAGACCGCGCCCAGGGGCGCTTCGTTCATGGCGTAGATGACCATTGCATACGCAAGCAAAGAGACCAGTCCGCCGCCCATGGCGGTAACCATTCCTGGCCGAACCGAGAACAAGCTG
Organism: Pseudomonas sp. RP-B7; assembly: GCF_059803535.1. Classification (NCBI taxonomy): domain Bacteria; kingdom Pseudomonadati; phylum Pseudomonadota; class Gammaproteobacteria; order Pseudomonadales; family Pseudomonadaceae; genus Pseudomonas; species Pseudomonas sp. RP-B7. Next base: position 95,491 of record NZ_JAPFHC010000003.1, on the reverse strand, counting down.
CGCGGACCACGCAGACCGATGTAAACCACCGGCATCAGCACGCCCCACAGGGCGCACATCCACACGGCGTAGGACAACGGTGCACCGGATAGCCTGGCGCCTATGCCGTCGACAACGCTGTAGGCCGCAATGAAGCAGCCTGTTCCCAGCGCATAGGGCAAGCTGGGAACCGACAGACTGCGCCCTTTGAAGGCCAGCGAAACAATCCCGCCTGACACCAGCGCCACACCGAGCAACTCGCCAGGGCTGATGCTTTCTCCGGCAAAAACCGCGGCCCCCAAGGTAATCAGCACCGGCGACGATCCGCGTGAAATCGGATAGATCTGCCCTAGGTCGCCAACTCGGTAACTGCGCACGAGGAACAAGTTGTATCCCACATGCAGTAACCCCGAAAGCAGCGCGTAGCTCCAGCTTTCCATGGCCGGTGGGACCATGAAGGCGGCGGCGACGGCACAGACTATTGCAATGGCAATGCACATCACCGTCATGGACCACAGGCGATCGTTACCACTGCGCAGCAGCGCATTCCAGCTTGCATGCAGGAGCGCGGCGAAAAGAACCAGCAAGACGATATGAATAGGCATGCGCCACTCTAGGCAATCCGTTTTCGAGACAAAAGCGAAGTATCCTCATTGCAGCATGAACGGATACTCATGCATTACGCTTGCACTCGCTGTACTTTCAGCGCTTCGCTGACTAGCCATTGGCGAAAGCTGGCGACATGCGGTTGCGATTCGATGCCCTTGGGGCAGACGAAGTAGTACGCAAGCGGCGATGGAAGCGGCACGTCGAACAGCCGAACCAAACGGCCATCGGCGATTTCGTTCTCGACATGCCCGCTGCGCACCAACGCCACGCCTTGGCCGAGCAAGGCCGCCTCGACCGTCATGTTGGTGTCGCCAAATCTGACGCTTTCCTTGAGCGGCAAATAGGCCAGCCCGACGGCTTGAAACCACGCCTCCCATTTAGGTACCAGCTCGGCACCATCACGCGTCAGCAGTGGAAAATCCAGCAACTGTGCAGGGCTCTGCGGTGTCCCGACGCGTCGCAGCAGTTCAGGGCTGGCCACAGGAAATACCTGCTCTCCAAACAAAAACTCCGAATACAGACCTGGGTAAGCACCCTTGCCGAGCCTGATCGCAACATCCGCCTGGCCGTGAGAGAAATGGATGATTTTGTCCGTGGTATCCAGCGAGACCAACAGCTCGGGGTGCTGGCGAGAGAGCAGCGGCAAGCGTGGCAGCAGCCATTTGAGCGCGAAGGAATAGGTGGTGCTGACGCGCAGTCGAACCCGGCCTTTTTGCTCGCGCAGGTGGCCCAAAGTCGCCTCCAGGCTGATGAAGAATTCGCGCACGATGGGCGCCAGCGTTGCCCCCGCGGCCGTCAGGCGTAACGCCTTGCCACGTTCGAACAACTGCAGCCCCCAAAGCGCCTCAAGATGCTTGAGTTGGTGGCTGACGGCGCTCTGGGTCACATGCAGTTCCTGCGCGGCTGCGGTGAATGTCGGGTGGCGCGTGGCAACTTCGAACGCACGCAATGTCGCGGTGGGCGGCAAATCTCTCATAGGGGCGGTATCCGGCGAAGTATCAGAAAGACGCTTGCATGAACGCTAGCTCATAAGGGCGCTGAATTCACTCTAACCGTCGCCGCCCTGCCGTGACAGGGGTGCACCGGAAACTGGCAGCTCAACGACGCCCAGGCTTCTCGATGGGCTGGGTGGGTGAGTCGTTGCGCTTGGAAGCAGCGTCTTGCCGGGGAGCTGTCTGTTGCCGGTGTTGTTCTTTATGGAATGCCTCATGCCACCGCATCAGTGCTTCCGCGCCGTCAGAAGCCAAGGCCGAGAGTGGCGCGCAGGCTATCCACGCGGTTGCCATTACGAGTGTCAGTTTTTTCATTACGTATCACCTGGGTTGGTTGAAATCCAAATAGTCGGCGCGCAGAAGCCTACGGCGCCCGTGTGGTGCCATGCGGTCATGCCTGGGTGTATGACTCAGGGCGTGGAACGCGCGAGCTGCGCGTATTGCTCCAGCAGCCAGGCCAAGTCGTGGTAACAGGTCGCTAAAGCGTGCGCGCCAAGCCTTCTCATCGACCTTGATGTGCGGCGAGCCTGCGCCGCGCAGATCGCCGGGTCACCCGCCCAACGAGCTATCCGCCGGGCGCCGCTTTGTGCGCAACGGGCGACGGGCGAGCCCGGCTCAACACGCTTCGCCTTACCCTGTAACCGGCGCAATTGCTTACTCAATTGCAGGGACAAGTAGCCCGCCCGGTAATCGTGCCTGTTATCGGCGCCGAGCAAATTGATCAACGCGACGATTCGAGATTGCTGCCTGGCCTGCCATTTAGCGTGGTCGATCGTGCTTGCAAGACGAAGTAGCTGGCGTGTGTGCTTATGCAGTGAACGTTTCAACGCCCGAATATGTTTGACCGGATCTCTGGGCAAGATCTGGAACGCCAATAAGCAGATCAGCATTGCAACAATCCACGCCAGCGCCTGGTTCGCAAAGTCGGCGAAATCATAGGAGGCGATGGCACCCGTGCTCACCAGGGTGTTGAACCCGATCAGGTAGGCGATGCCTTGCAAGGCGTGACGCGGTTGGCTCGTCGCATGGATCCCGAACGACCAGAACGCCGCCAGCAGCATAAATAACAGCGGGAAACCGTTGATCTGTGGCATCAACAGGAACTTGCACAGCGCGGCAGCCACAATGGCGTAGAGCGTGCCACGTATAAAACTGGCCATACCCTGCGCCGGCGCCGCGGCCGTGGCCAGCAGCGTGCAACCTGGGCCCAAGACTGCCAGCAGCGTCGGCCCTTGATTCCAGCCGCTGAAGTACCAGACCGCCCCCGTGGCCAGGGTTGCGAGCACGGCCCGGATGCCGTTTCGTGCCGCGTCCGCGTAATGGCGGTGGTAGCCCACGGCGCGGACCTGCGCCGGGCGTCGCTGATCGAGGCTGGAGAAGTTCAGCAAGGCCTCAGTCAAATCTGTCAATTGCTCGTGCAAGCGTTCGCTGAACAACCGCGAGCCTTGAGTTGAGTCTGCATGCTCATCCGCCAAGCGACGCAGTTGCCCTACCGTATCGGCCGCCACCTGGAAGGTGCAGCGGCTGCCCGCCAGGCGCTCACTCAGTTGCAGTAGCGCGCTGGCATTGTCCGCCAGCAGCACGGGATCGACGCCACGGGCGGCATCGTCCAGGTGCACGTCCAGCACCGCCGATTGCAAATGCGCCAGGCCTGCTTGAATCGCCAGTTGCCGGGAGCGAATCAGCGCCGACTCCCCACGGGCGAGTCCCAGTTGATCGTCCACCTTGCCGATGTCCATCGCGAGCTGGTGACGTTGTGCCGTCAACGCCGCGATAGGCTCGCCGGTGAGTCGCGCGGCGAGCAGTCGGGCACTGCGGGCACAGATGCCGACCAGCGCGCTGCGCACCTTGTCCTCCATGGTCTTGGCACTGAACAGCGTGACCACCAGGCTCAAGCTCAGCACCCCCAATGCGACCGCCGTACCACGGGTGATGATGTGCTCAAACCCCAGTTGCGGCGCAACGATTGCAGGGCCCAGCGCCAGGCAGACGGTATAGCCCGCCACCACCGCCGCCGTGGCCTGATAATGGCGCAAAACGGTCATTGCACTGACGCACAGGCCCAGCCACAGAGCGATACCGAGCAGGAACAACAGCATCTGTTGTGCGAACAGGCCTGTCAGCACTACCGCCGCGACCAGGCCGACCAGGGTACCCAGCATCCGGTAGACACCCTTGCCACGAACCGCCCCCTGGATGGGCTGTAGCAACAACAACACGGTGGATGCGCCCGCGAACGGGGCGTCCAGATGCAGTTCAAAGCCAAGCCACAGCGCCAGACCTGCAGCCAAGATACTGCGCAACACGTAGAAGAACGTGACGGACGTCCAGGGCCGCGCAATGCTCGCGAAAAGGTGTGTCAGCCGGTTCGTCATCACAGGAACGCCTGCAGCCATTGGGTGAGCCGCCAGCGTGGCGCAGCGTTCGACTCCTTGACTTCGACACTGGCGGTCATGCCCGCCACCAATTCCACGCCCTCCGGCACCTGATCCAACTCAATGCGCACGGGTACGCGCTGGGCCAACCGAATCCAGCTGAAGGTCGGGCTCACCTCGGGCAAGCCGTTGGCATTACGCACTTCATTAACATCGGCGATCCCCCTGCCCATGCTTGCCACGTGCCCTTCCAATAGTGGGGCAAACCCCATCAGCTTGATGGAGACCGGGGAGCCGACCCGCACGGCCGGCAGCTTGGTCTCCTCAAAATAGGCCGTGACCCAGAAACTATGGCCATCGACGACGAACAGGTTGGTAATGCCAGCCTGTGCGTAGTCACCGGGTTGCAGGCGCAGTTGAGTGACGTAGCCGTCTACCGGCGAACGAATGGTCGTGCGCTCCACGTCGAGCTGCGCTTGGGCGACCTGGTGGGCAGCTGCGTCCAGGCGCGCTCGGGCAACGGCCAGGTCGCGGGCGGCGTTATCAATCTCTTCCTGGGCGATGGCCCCGGCCAACTGGGCTCGCCGCTTGAGTTGGGCGCTGCGTTGCTCGAACACGCTGCGCGCCTCGGCAAACTGCGCGGTGCGCTGCTGTAGGGCCAATTGATAAGCGCGCGCATCGATGCAATAGAGCAAATCGCCCTTTGCCACCCATTGATTGTCCCTGGCTGGCAACCGATCGACTTGGCCGGACACCTCGGGAGCGATACGGATAACCTGCGCACTGACCCTCCCGTCACGCGTCCACGGGGCCAGGACGTACGCCCGCCATAGTTGCAGGCAGAACACCAGGGCCAGCAAACCAAGCAACAGGGTAAGCGTCGGTTTGAGGATTTTGACGATAGACATGACCTGCCCCACTCAACAATTGACGACCATCGTCGACAGGACGATGAGCGAGACAAAAAAACGCGCCAGTGCCGGGTGCCAGGCCCAATCCAGCCAGCGGCGGGTCAGGTTCTCGATAAGCGTGTAGGCCAGGACCGACACGCCCAGGTAGATCAACAAAGGTGGGAAATACAGGTTGGCGATGGAGACTTCGCTAAACATGGCAAATACCGGGTTCAAGGGGCTGTAGCATCTCCCCTTCCTACAGGGGGCTTGTTGATGATGCTAAGCAATTACCACCACTGCCGATATTGAGTAGACTGCCAGAATATAATCAAATCCAGACAACCTCACGATTGCATGCCATGGCCGAAATCCAACCTTTACACGTCGATCAGTTCGAGTACGACACGCTTGTTCAACCTGCCGTCGCACTGAGGCTGGAAACACAACGCAACGACAGTGAGTCCGCGGTACACAAGCACCGCAAGGGGCAACTGGTCGTGGCGTATGGCGGTGGCATTGTGTGTACGGGCGAGGACGGCGTGTGGATGGTCCCGTCGGGTTTTGGCGTGTGGATACCAGGGGGCGTGGCCCACAGCAACCGTGTGACAGCCAACGGGCAGGTGTGCTTTCTGTTCGTAGAGCCCGGCGTTGCGTTACTGCCAGACCACTGCTGTACGCTGGCGCTGTCGCCCCTGATCCTCGAGCTGATCCTCCACCTCAGCGACCAGGCCCAGAATTACCCTCCACACTCGCGCACTGCGCGGCTGGCCAACGTGTTGCTGGAAGAGCTTGAGCTGGCCCCCACCGAACAGCTGTACCTGCCGTTGCCGGCATCAACCGCGCTTCGCACAATCGCTCGGGCGCTGGCGCAAGATCCAGCCAACCGCGCCACCATGGCGAGCTGGGCGCACCATGTGGCCATGAGTGAACGCTCGCTGTCGCGCCTGGTAAAAGGTGAAACGGGCCTGACCTTCGGCCAGTGGCGCAAGCAGTGGCAGATCATTGTCGCGCTGCAAAGCCTGGCCGAGGGGTTGTCGGTACAGAGGACGGCCGAAGCCCTCGGCTACGAGTCAGTCAGCTCGTTTATCTCCATGTTTCGTAAAACCCTGGGCACCTCTCCAGCACGCTACCTGCGCAACACTGCTCTTCCCGCCAAGAACTCCGGTCATCGCGCTTCTGCCGTTGCGTCGGTTCCCAGGTGATCAACCTTACGTCCCACTTTTGACCTTGCTCCAGATCCGCGTACGCACGCGCGCTCATTTGAGGAGTGGAGAACGTGCACGAAGTCTAGGTTGCGAGGCAGCCGGTGACGATAACCCGCTGTTGCTACCCCGAAAGCGTTAAGCTACGCCCCCCGAGCGACGGAGCCCCCGGATGACACAATGGCGAAAACAAGGCACATCGAGCAAGGCGTGGACCTATGCACTCCTGGCCTGCGTGCTCCTGTTTACCTGCTTCACGGGGGCGATCTGGCCGGACGGCTACACGTCCAATCGCAAGCGGGTGTTCACCCCGGGCTTCCTGGTGGTCTGCACGATGGTGGCGGTGGTTGAGTTGTTAGTGCTGAACCACTTTTACGGCGTGCGTTAAAACCGCTGGGCCGAGCACTCTGATGAAATCCAGCCTCAGGCGGTGGTACTGACCAACGTACCCGACGTGTCGCTACCCTCAGCGGTCACTGCCTGCAACAACGCTGCGGTAGCGGTCTGCAATGCCGCCGTCGTCGCAGCAATCTGCACCTGGGCCGCGGCAACCGCAGCTGCCTTGGCCTCTTCACTTAGCTTGGCGGACTGGGCTTTTTGCAGCGCCTGCTGCTGGGCCTGAAGTTGCTTTTGCAACTGTTCAATCTGTTTTTTCAGTTGTTTGACGGTGTCGGACGTTTGCGTCGATGAACTGCCGGAAGCCCCGCCACCTGCAGCAGTTGCGCGTTTGCTGGCACTGGTGGCGGTAGTCGCGGTGGTGCTGCTCGACGACTCGGCAGTCGTGTCTGCGCTCGCGGGACTGGTGGCCGCTGGCGTGGTAGGGACTGCGCTTGGAACAGTGGCGACATTGACGATCATGCTGAGTACTCGGTTGCGACTGGAAGAGCTGCTGCGGATATTTCAATTTGTTTCTGGGCCCTGCAGGGCAACTTTATACGCCGCACTGCCATCATCACGCCAGCCCTGTTGGGCTGAACGTGGCGTAAGAAGGCCGTATCTCTGATTCAGATCAGATTCTTGCCCCGCCGGTGGCGTACAAAAGAAGCGTCTACAGGGTGTGCTGTGCGCGCCCGTGTTTTAACCGAACAGAGGGTTTACTCATGCTTAGCGTCAAAGAGCACAACGAACGGGCCGCCACGATCTATGCCACGAGCACCGGCCAACACTGGATTGAAGCGCTCACGGACGGCCGCCACGTGCTGATCAGGCCCTTGAGCGAAAAGGATCGGGAGCGTGAATACGCTTTCATCAAACACTTGTCGCCCGAATCGCGGCACATGCGTTTTCTGGGGCAGATCAGCGAGCCGTCCGGGACCTTGCTTAATCAATTGATGGACACCGATAACCGGCTGCGCATGGCCTACGTGGCGTTGGTGCATGACAATGGTCAACTGATCGAGATCGGTGTAAGCCGCTATGCCGCCACCGGCGAGCATGAATGTGAGTGTGCCGTGACCGTCGCGGATGAATGGACGCATCTGGGGTTGGGGACGTTGCTGATGAAGCACCTGATCAAGGCGGCGCACAACAATGGTATGCGCCGGATGTATTCAGTCGATGCCGCCAGCAATGCGCCCATGCGCGACCTGGCCCAGGCGCTGGGCTTTGCGCGGCAGGCTGATCCTGCAGACCCCCACCAGGTGATTCACAGCCTACGCTTGTAACGTCTGGCCCCGACGAGCGTCGGGGCACTCGCCGGCTGCGGCCGCTATAGCCCTCGGCCCGGCTTGATCGCCAACAGGCTACAAGGCGCACGGTGCAGGAGCTGTTCGGCAGTGGTGCCCAACAGTTTGCTCAGCCCTTTGTGTTGCACCGTACCCGCCACAATTACATCGACTTGGTGTTGTTCGACGAATTGGCAAATGACCGGCACCGGCACACCCTCGATGAAGTGACGGCAGTCGGCCGCAACGCCATGGCGCTCGGCTATCGCCGCGAACGCTTCACGCTGTGCCACGCCCTCGGCTTCGTAAATGCCGGTGGCCAGGGGTAAGGCGCCGAAGCCCATGTCCATCGTGTACGCAGCCGTCCAGTCGTACGCATGCAGCACTTCAACCTGAGCATTGCAGACCTCGGCCAGTTTCGACGCGGCGGCGAGAATCTGATCGTTGAATACCAGGTCCTGGTCTTCGCTGCGCAGCACATCAATGATCGCCAGGATACGACGGGGGTGCGGGTTCTGGGCGTTGGTCACCAGGTGCACCGGGACCGGGCAATCCCGCAACAGTTGCCAGTCCAGTGGGGTGTAGAACACCCGTTTCAGCACCGACTCCTCGCGGGCATCCTTGATGATCATCGTCAGCGGCATTTCCTTGATGAAGTGCAGGATCTCCGCATACGGATCGCGCACCCACACCACCTCGCTGGTGACCGTGACACCGTATTCGCGCATCCGGCTCGCCTGTTCTTCAAGCCAGTGGCGGTGCTTTTCCAGATACGCATCGCGGACCGCGGCGATCTGTTCGGGCGCGAACAGGTCGGCCACCGCCAGCGCCTGTAAATAATCAAACGCCACGATATGCAGGGGTTGTCGCAAGGCTTGCGCCAACGCCGCTGCACGTTCGAAGGCCGGCGTATGGGTCATGGCTGACGGGGCGATCAAGAGTAAACGCGGTATCTGTGACATGGTGCACCTCGGCACTTGAGCGATGGCTAGGAATACTCCAAGGCTGATCCCCTCGCCCGACGACCCACTTGATCTTTGTCAGTCATCGGGCAAATCATCGTTCAATGCACCAGCAGCGCGACCCACATGGCCGAGGTCAGCAGAATCTGCCCGGGGATGACATACGTGGCAAAGCGTCGCCCACCGCTGATCCAGGCCAACAGGCATTTGCTCAGCGCATTGCTGCTGACCGCCAACAGCACGGGCGGGGCAACGGCGCTATAGGCCAGGTGCCCGCCTTTGGCCAGCGAGGCAATCGAGGCCGTGGACGAATGGGCGTCGGCCAAGCCGCTGAAGATGGCCGTGAGCATCACGCCCGCCTGACCAAAACGATCAAGCATCAGTGACGATAAAAACGTCATTCCGGCCATGGTCAACGTGACCGCCAGCGCAAGTTTGAGGTTGAACGCACCGCCGACCTTGATCGGCCGGCTGGCGATACCCGCGGTTTTCGGGAAGAGCAGGCAAGCGCTGAACAGCAGCGTGACGCCAAGCCCGGCCAGCAGCGGCCCCCACACGTACGGCAACAAGGCGGTATCGACCGCGCCGAGGATCAGCGCAACCTGGGCCACCGTGGCCAGATTCGACAGAATGGCCGCCGCACTCAATACCTTGAGGTTATCCGGCTCTTTGCGCGCAATGTGCCCCATCGCCGCGATGGTCATGGTGCTGGAAGCAAAGCCGGAGGCGATGGCGCTGACGACATAGCCGTAGCGAACACCCAACGTGCGCACGGCGATATGGCCAATGGCCCCCACCGCCATCAGCATCACGGTCAATGTGCACAGGGTGCGCAAGTTGAGCGCCGAGTAGGGACCGATGAAGCGATCAGGGGTCAGCGGCAACACCACCAGCGCAGCGATCAGCAACACCAGGCCGTCGCGCATCTCGGCTTCGGTCAACTGGCTACGGGCAAAGTGATGGAGTTTCTCTCGGTAAGCCAGCAACCCCGCCATCACCACGCCAATGGCAATCGCCTGTTCCGGTGCTGTACCGCACAGTGCGCCAAGCAACAACACAGTGAGCAAGGCCACTTCGCTGGTCACGCCCGGATCGCTGCCCAGGCTGCGCCAATAGGCCACACTGACCAGCAATGCCAGGCAGCCGCCCACGATCCCCAGCAATAGCGCTCCGCCAACCTGCATCGCCACGTAACCCAGCAACGCTGTGATCGCAAACGTGCGCAACCCGGCACAGGCACGGCTGTCGCCCCGACCTTTATGCCGTTCACGCTCAAGACCGATCAACAGCCCGATCCCCAGCGCCGCGGCGGCGCCCGCCAGCCCCGGTGTTTCATGCATGGCGGCGCAACCCCGGCGGTTGCGTCGGGCCGGGCGTGGCATTGGCCGAAAACCGTCTGCGCGGCGTCCTGGTTATCAACATTCACCTCCGGCTGATGGTCGTGTCTGGCCCATATTCAGGGCGCCCAAGACGTTTGCTGCAAGGCTCTCCCGCTGATCCAGACTGCGCCGGGCGACGTTGCCGGGAGTTGATCATGATCAACAATCCGGGTGGGACACCCTCACGTCCTGGATGACGACGTGCGTCGCGGCGGCCCGAAAACACCGCGTGTTTACACTTTCTGACTTAAATCAAACGATGGCTGAGGCTTCACGGGGACATTGGAGCCAGCATTCACACCACCCTACGCGGTGAGTGTAGAAACCCTCGTTTCGTGGAGGCTTCTATGACTACGCACCTGCAAGACACCCACTCAACCCTTCCTCCCGCAGGGCAACCCATCGCAGGCAGTTTGCAAAGAGCCGACTCCCGGCGGCTCTCCCTGAGCCTGCTGGTGGCCCTCGTGATCGGTTCGATGATTGGCAGCGGCATTTTCAGCCTGCCGCAGAACATGGCCGCCCATGCGGGTGCCGGAGCGATCCTGATAGGTTGGGTGATCACCGGCATCGGCATGCTTTCGTTGGCGTTGGTTTATCAAACCTTGTCCAACCGCCAGCCGGCGCTGGACAACGGCGTATTCGCCTACGCCCGGGTCTTGGGGGGCGAGTTCCTCGGGTTCAATTCCGCCTGGGGCTACTGGATCAGTGCCTGGATCGGCAACGTCAGCTACCTGGTGATTCTGTTTGCAGCCTTGAGTTACTTCTTCCCGATGTTCGGCGAAGGCAATAACGCCGCCGCCGTTGCCGGCGCCTCGATACTGCTGTGGTCGCTGCATTGGATGATTTTACGAGGCATGCGCACCGCGGCCCGCGCCAATGCACTGACGACGCTGGCCAAAATCGTGCCCTTGTTGCTGTTCATCGGCCTGGTGATCGTGGCCTTCCGGCGTGAAACCTTCGCCGTCGGCTTCTGGGGCTCGCCTGATTTGGGCAGCACCCTCGATCAAGTCAAAAGCACCATGCTGGTGACCGTTTGGGTGTTCATCGGGATCGAAGGGGCCAACGTTTTCTCGGCGCGTGCGGCCGAACGCAAAAATGTCGGGCGTGCCACCGTGATCGGGTTCGTCATCACCTTGTTGCTGTTGATTGCGGTGTCCCTGTTGTCACTGGGCATCCTCAAGCAACCCGAGCTGGCGACCTTGAAGAACCCATCCATGGCCGGTGTGCTTGAGGCTGCGACCGGCCCTTGGGGCGCGGTGTTGATCAGCATCGGCTTGATCATCTCGGTGGGAGGTGCACTGCTCGCCTGGACGCTGTTGGCCGCCGAGTCGGTCTTCACGCCGGCCAAAGAGAACGTCATGCCTGGGATGCTGGCAACGGAAAACGTGCACGGTGTGCCCAGCCATGCGCTGTGGATCACCAACGGCTGCATTCAGCTGTTTCTGTTGCTCACGCTTTACTCAAGCGCCAGCTATCTCGCGCTGATTTCCCTGGCGACCTCAATGATTCTGCTGCCGTACCTGTTCAGCGGCCTCTATGCCTTGAAACTGGCCTGGCAAGGCCTGACGTACGAGGGCCATCCTGGTCTGCGAGCCCGTGACGCGGGCATTGCCTTGGTAGCCACGGTGTATTGCGTGTGGCTGCTGTATGCCGCCGGCCCCAAATACATGCTGCTCAGTGCCTTGCTGTACGCGCCAGGCTCATTGATTTATCTGGCCAGCATGAAAGCCCGTCAGGGCCAACCCCTCAACGGCGCCGAAACGGGCCTGTTGATCATCATCTGGGCCGCCGCGGCCTTTGCCGGCCGCATGTTGTGGACGGGGGCACTGACCTTGTGAGGAGCGCGCTCACACCGTGTTTTTTTCAGGGCGGCCTGGCGTACCGGGAGTGTGCCGCCTGCCCTTCACCCAAGAGGAGTCGTCAAGATGAGCAATTCCGAGAAAAAAATGCCGATCCCGACCGAGGCCAAGTCGAATCAGCATCCCTTGTCGTCAGACCTGTGGCAGCCCTTTGAAAAACTCCGGCAGCAGGTCGATCACCTGTTTGCCGATTTCAATCGCGGTTCAGGGCTGTCACCCTTCAGTCGCGGCTTGTTTGATCTCGAACCACTGTGGCAGCACGAACGGATCGGCCAGCGCCGGCCCGCCGTGGACATCACCGAGAAGGACAAAAGCTTTGAAATCAGCGCCGAACTGCCCGGCATGGATCAGAAGAGCATCGAGCTCAAGCTGTCCAACGGCAACCTGATCATCAAGGGGGAAAAAAAAGCGGAGAAGGTTGAAAAAAACAAAGGCTACCACCTCAGCGAGCGTCACTACGGCGCCTTTGAACGGGTATTCAGCCTGCCCAAAGGCGTGGATGCCGAGAAGATCGAAGCCAGCTTCAGCAATGGCGTACTGAACATCTCGTTGCCCAAGAAGCCCGAAGCCATGAAGGCGGACAAGGTCGTACCCATCAAGGCCGACTGAGGCTTGGCCCACTCGCCCCTGCCGGAATAACGACAGGGGTTTTCTTTGATGACAGGGTTCACGTCATCATCGGAGGACCGTTCGTCGCTTTTTATTGAATTAAATTGAACCAAACGAACGTATAAACTTTTGCGCCGCTACTCTTAACTGACTTTTACAGGGAGGGCGCAAGGTCAGCCATGTCTGAAGTCAACTATCAGCGCCGCTCCGTCAAGGCGGCCTGCGCCAATTGCGGCGTGCTGGAGTTGTGCCTGCCGCTCGGGCTTACAGGGCAAGAGGTCGAACGCCTGGACCAAATGATCTTGCAGCGCATCAAGGTCAAAAAAGGCAATGCACTGTATCGCACCAGCGATCCATTCAGTGCGCTGTACGCAGTGCGCATCGGCTCCTTCAAGACCACCGTACTCACGGTTGATGGTCGCGAGCAGGTCACGGGCTTCCAGATTTGCGGCGAGATGCTCGGCCTGGATGCCATCAGCAGTGGTGCACACGCCGGAAATGCCTTTGCCTTGGAGGACAGTGAGGTCTGCCCTATTCATTACCGGCATCTGGAGCGACTCGCGCGGGACCTGCCTTCGCTGCAACAAAACCTGAACAAGATCTTCAGCCGCGAAATCGTTCGCGATCACGAGGTGCTGATGATGCTGGGCAACATGAGTTCAGATGAACGCCTCGGCGCTTTTCTGCTGAACCTGTCGCAACGCTTGAGTATGCGCGGGTACTCGTCCAGCCATTTTGTGCTGAAAATGTATCGGGAGGACATCGGCTCCTACCTGGGCCTGCGCCTCGAAACCATCTGCCGGAGCATCGCTCACCTGCGTGAACTGGGACTGGTGGAAATAAGCGGGCGCGAGGTCAATATCCAGAATATGGAGGGGCTCAGACAACTGATCACAGGCTGCCATCATCTGCGCTGACAGCCGATGCGGCTCACTCAACGACGCAATCGAGTGAACCGCACGTCGATGCCACGCCCCCGGTTCACGGCGTGATTGCAACTTTCATGACCCCGTCCCGCTGATGTGCAAACAGGTCGTAGGCCGCTTCAATGTCGTCGAGACGGAATCGGTGAGTGACCAGCGGCGACAGATCCACCAACCCGCTACGCACGACGGCCATCAAGCGGCGCATACGTTCCTTGCCGCCAGGGCACAGCGTCGTAACGATGCTGTAATCGCCCAGCCCTGCCGCAAAGGCATCGAGCGGTATGTGCAGGTCTTTGGAATACACGCCCAGGCTCGACAGGCGACCACCGGGACGCAACACGCGCAACGCCGATTCAAAGGTGCCCTGGGTACCGAGCGCTTCGATCGACACATCCACCCCGCGCCCGTCGGTCAGGGCCATGATCTGTTCGACCACATCGCCGTCCTTGAAGTTGACCACATGGGTAGCCCCCAATCCACGCGCCACCGTCATGCGCTCGGCCACGGCATCCACACCTATGATGGTGCTGGCGCCTTTGAGCCGGGCACCGGCAATTGCACACAAGCCAATCGGCCCCAGGGCAAATACGGCTACGGTATCGCCGATCTTCACTTCACCGCGCTCGGCGCCGGAAAAGCCGGTGGACATGATGTCCGGGCACATAAGCACCTGTTCATCACTCAGGCCGTCGGGAATCGGGCACAGGTTGGCCAACGCATCAGGCACCAGCACATATTCAGCCTGGCAGCCGTCGATGGTGTTGCCGAACTTCCAGCCGCCGATAGCCCGAAAACCATGGCGAGTATCCGGGCCATCCTGGGAACCACAGCCACACAGGCAGGCGTAACTCTGGCCGCTGGGGGTGATGGCGCCGGCAATCACGCGCTGCCCTTCCACAAACCCACGCACCTGGGACCCCAGCCGCTCGATGATGCCCACCGGCTCGTGACCCACCGTCAGGCCCTTGGCCACCGGGTATTCGCCTCGCAGGATATGCACATCCGTACCGCAGATGGTGGTGGTGGTTATTCGAATCAATGCGTCCAGCGGGCCGACTTCCGGAATCGGCTTGTCTTCGAGCACGATGCGATTGTTTTCGACGAATATCGCCGCTTTCATAGTGGCCATTACCTTCTCCTGGTGGGTTCGACGCTTGGCCCAGGCTGCACCGGACTGCGTGGCCCGGGTTTGATAATGATCAATAAAGCGTGACGTACCGCCGGGTGGACCACCTGTCAGGCCACCGGATGCGGGTATGCGTTGTTTGACAAAGATCAAGCACCCGGATCGCGCCAGGCGCAGCCTGTTGGCATCGACTCGACATACCTTGCCAAGGGAGCTTCGCCATGTCCGGACAACCGCGTTTCATGCTGATCATCTCACCGCTGATGGAACACAGCCCCGCCTTGGATCGGGCCGCGGCACTCGCCAAGGCGTCGGATGCGGCCCTGCATATTGTGGCTTTCGACTACCTTGACGGGCTGGCGACAGCCGGTATGGTCAACGAGCAGGCACTGGAACAGATGCGCATCGGCTACGTCGAACGTCATCGCCAATGGTTGGAAGACCAGGCGCGGCCACTGCGCAACATCGGTATCCCCGTCACCACCGAGGTGGTCTGGGTGGAACGAGCGCTGCAGGAAATTCTCACTCATCTGAGGGAGCAGCCCATGGCGGTGCTGATCAAGGCCTTGGTCCCGGAGTCGTTCATGTCGCGCCTGATGTTCACGCCGCTGGACATCCACTTGTTACGCGAATGCCCGGTGCCGCTGCATTTTGTCAGCCACGCCAAGCATGCCCTGCCGCGCAAGATCCTCGCCGCTGTGGACCCGTTTCACCGCGACGGCCAATACGCCGACCTCAACGACAGAATCCTGCACGAAGCGGTGAAACTGGCCAGCGCCTGCAATGCTGAGCTGGATGTGGTCTACGCCCATGACCTGTCATCGAGCAGCGCCAATGAACTCGGCATCGATAAGGCCATGGCGTTTTTCTCCTCAGGTGCCGCCAAGTCACTGTTGGATGCCCAGGCCGATGCTTTGCGCACGCTGGCCGAACGCAACGGGATTCCAGAAGAACGCCGGCACCTGGTCATGGGCAACCCGGCCAAGGTGCTCTGCAACTACGCCGCCAGCTACGACATCGACATGGTGGTCATGGGTCGGGTCGGCCACCGGGGTATCAGCCAGTTGATCGGCAGCACGGTGGAACGTGTGTTGTACAAAATGCCGTGCAGCGTATGGGTAGTTTCACCGCAACCCCTGTCGGACTGAACATCCAGGCCCCTACTAAGAGCGCTCACGCCCACCCAGCATGCGGTCCAGGGTGTTGTCCCGCACCCAATAGTGATGCAGCAACCCTGCCGCCGCATGCAGACCGATCAGCCAATAGCCCGCACTGCCAAGCCATTCGTGCCACCCCTTGAGCTGCTTGGCCAGGTCGGGGTCGACCGCCACCAGCGCCGGCAGATGAAAGCCGAAGTACGGAA
Source organism: Pseudomonas sp. RP-B7 (assembly GCF_059803535.1). NCBI lineage: Bacteria > Pseudomonadati > Pseudomonadota > Gammaproteobacteria > Pseudomonadales > Pseudomonadaceae > Pseudomonas > Pseudomonas sp. RP-B7. The sequence goes on along the minus strand of NZ_JAPFHC010000003.1, from coordinate 79,553 downwards.
AGGCTTTGTCGCCGGCGGCGAGCATCAGCCAGGCCAGCACCGGGGTGACGATCATCAACACATACAGGGCCAGGTGCATCAGGTGCGCGAGTGCGGTCTGCCACGCCGGCGGTGTCGGCGTGATCGGCGGGCGCGGCGACAGGCGTGCGAGCAGGCGAACCCACACCAGGACGAAGATGCTCGCGCCAAACACCCCGTGCAATCCCATGAACAGGCTTCGCGCCTCGCTGCCTCGGGGCAGCAAGCCCTTGATTTCAACGCAGGCATAGACACCGACAAACAACACCAGCATCAGCCAGTGCAAAGTGATCGACAGTTTTCCATAACGGGTGACAGCGGTGTCGCGGGTCATAATAGCCTCGTGATGATCGTAAGCGACGGCCGATTCGTTCGGCAGTCTCGAGTCGGTTGCCACCCTGCTCTGATAGTCTTAAGACAATCTGAAGATCGACGGTTACGTCGGTTTTTTTACCTTCAGCCTTGGTTAAGAAATGGCCCGGATACTCCACGCGCCGCCTCCCTTGGGAGCGGCGTTGCGCCCATGGCCGGTGGGCGTGAACAACAATCCCGACTCAAAGGAGTCCGTGTGCGTCTCTTACTGATCGAGGATGATGTGGCCCTCGGCGAGGGCGTTCAGCAGGCGCTGGGGCGCGAAGGCTATACCGTCGACTGGCTCAAGGATGGCGCCAGCGCGCTGCACGCCTTGCTCAGTGAAACCTTTGACCTGGCGGTACTCGATCTCGGCCTGCCGCGCATGGACGGTCTCGACGTATTACGCCGCCTGCGTGACAGCGGTTCAAACCTGCCGGTGCTGATTCTCACCGCCCGTGATGCCACCGAAGACCGCATCGCAGGGCTGGACGCCGGCGCCGACGACTACCTGATCAAGCCCTTCGACCTCGCCGAACTCAAGGCCCGCCTGCGCGCCTTGCTGCGACGCAGTGCAGGGCGCGCGCAGATGCTGATCGAACACGCCGGTATCAGCCTCAACCCCGGCACCCAGCAGGTCAGCTACCTCGGCCAGCCGGTGGTGCTCACGCCCAAGGAGTATCAACTGCTGCACGAGCTGCTGTCGCCACCGGGCCGGGTCATGACCCGCGATCAACTGACACAGCTGCTCTACGGCTGGAACGAGGAAGCCGAAAGCAACACCCTGGAGGTGCACATCTACCACCTGCGCAAGAAATTTTGCGCCGACCTGATCCGTACCATTCGCGGCGTAGGCTACCTGGTGGAGGAGCGCCCATGAGCTCGATCCGCCGCCGTAGCCTGACCCTGGTCATCGGCCTGATGCTTGCCGGCCTGGCAGTGCTCAGCCTTTTCAGCCTGCACGACAGCAACCACGAGATCGCCGAGGTCTACGACGCGCAATTGGCGCAGAACGCGCGCCTGCTGCAAGGCGTCATGCGCATGCCGTTGGCCGGGCAGGAACGCGCCAACCTGTATCAAGCCTTCAACTCGGCGCTGGCTGAAGCCGTGCCTCGGGGTGATGGCCATCGCTACGAAAGAAAGATCGCCTTTGAGGTGTGGAGCCCCCAAGGCGAAGTCCTGGTGCGCACCGCCAGCGCACCTTCCTTCTCCACGCCACCCGCCCAGCCCGGCTTCAGTGATGCGCTAGACCTGAACAAGCACCACTGGCGGTCCTTCCTCCTGGAGGATAAACAGAACGGTTTGCGCATCTGGGCCGGCGAACGCTATGACGTGCGTGCGGAACTGGTCAGTCGCATCGTCCGCCATACGTTGTGGCTGAACCTGATCGGCAGCCTGGTGCTTGCCACAATGATCTGGTTCGCCATCGGCTGGGGCCTCAAACCCCTGGCCAACATGGCCGCGACCCTGCGCGCGCGGCACAGTGGCGCCCTTGAACCGCTGCAACTGACGCCGCTGCCCAGCGAGCTGGAGCCGATGCAGACCGCACTCAACCGCATGCTCGCGCAGATCCAGGAGGTGCTGGGGCGTGAACGGCGCTTCATTGCCGATGCCGCCCACGAAATGCGCACGCCCCTGGCGGTACTGCGGGTTCACGCGCAAAACCTGCTGGAGGCCGGCACCGAACAGGAGCGCCACGAGTCACTCGAATTTCTGATCGCCGGCGTCGATCGTACCAGCCGCCTGGTCAGTCAATTGCTGACCATGGCCCGACTCGAACCCCAGGCCACCGCGCCCGCCTACAAACCCATCGACCTCGGCGAAACCGTCCGCAACAGCCTGGTGCAGCTCACGCCATGGCTACTGAGCAGACACCTGGAACTGGCTTTTGACGTCAGCGACCACCCCTTCAACACCCTCTCCGATCCCATTGCCATCGACATCGCCCTGAATAACCTGATTAGCAACGCTGCCAACTTCTCCCCGGAACATGGCGTGATCACCGTGCAACTGACCCAGGCTGACGGGTTTTACCACTTGAGCGTCGACGATCAAGGTCCAGGTATCCATGAGGCGGACCGGGCGCGGTTGTTCGAACGCTTCTACAACCGGGGCAACCCTAAGGGCGCGGGGTTGGGGCTGACCATCGTCAACACCATCGCAACCCGATTGGGTGGGCGAATCGAGCTGGCTAACCGAGCAGAAGGCGGCCTGCGGGCGACATTGTCGATTCCGATCAACGCGTAAGCCGCCCCTACGTCGCTCAGGGAACAATACGCCAGCGCCGCTGGGGTGAACTTGGCATAAGAAAGCCTTAACATGCGGCGTTCGGCTACACACCCCAAGGAAGAAATCACTGATGAGCACGACCGTTTACTGGCTACGTCTATTGGCCTCCATCCCGGTTTATGGCTTATCCATCTTGGTGTGGGTCCAAACCCCCAGGTCTATCCTGGATGCCATCCGGCTATGGCGCCGGGGCTACCTGAGTTCGTACGAGATCGGCCTGACGATTGGCTATGTGGCCGGTAGCCTGTTGACTGCGGTGGTTGCCTACGGCATCTGGCGATTGGCGCGCTACTTGCGCACTGCCTACTTCAGGAAACAACCCAAACCCGCCCCAACCCCCTGGCCCTAAACCTCGTAGTGCGCGGGCTTGCCCGCGCCGGGGGGCGAAGAGGTGTGAGTGTGGGCGACCTGTTGTAGTGAGCGGGCTTGCCCCCCGCTGGGTGGCGCAGCCGCCCCAAATCCAGGCACCTCGGTCTTTCTGATGCACCGCGGCGTACCGTTTGGGGCGGCTTCGCCGCCCAGCGCGGGCAAGCCCGCTCACTACATGGGGGTAGTGCTGACGATTCGTAAGGCCAAGCCTTCGTATGCATCCAGGGTAATGGTGAATTCACCCTCCTGCGTCAGATCCCCCTCGACCCGTTCATTGATAATGTCCACCACCGGCCCTGGCGCAATGCCGGGCAGGCGCAGGGTTTCGGTAAGCGGTGTGGCGCCGAAGTTGAGCGCGGTGATCTGGGTGCCTTTGCCCGCCGGCAGTTCGTGGACCATGATCAGCAACCCCGGGTGCTGCACATCCGGCACCAGGATCTGGCGGCTCGCGGCAATGTCGTAAGCGCGGCGCACCGCGAGGATTTTTTGCAACTGCGAGGCAAACGATTCAGGGTCCTGCAATTGGCTGTTCAGGCTGCCGTACAAGCTGTGCGCACGGGGCATGTGCCCGGCCGACTGCTCGGCGGCGGGGTTCAAGTCCACCAGGTCGTAGGCGCCACGGTGAATCCAGCGCGTATCACCATCGCCCATCAAATGCGCCACCTCATCCGCCGGCAACGGCAACGCCCCCACCAGATCCCAGCCGGACAAGGCAAACACCCCCGGCTGCATGGCGTTGTACATCACCAGCAGCAGATGGATCTGACGGATTTGCTCCACATCCTGCGGCGTGATCGCCGCCAAGTCGCGAATCCCCAGCGCCGCCGTGATGATGCTGGCCGTGGTGCAGGCCACGCCATTGGTGACGAACTTGAGATTGTACGGCGCCTGTTCACCCGTCAGGCGTTCATACATCTGCTCGCGGATGTGTTCGCGCAGGCTGTTGCCGGGAAAGGTCTGGCCCTGGTAAACGAAGCTGTCGTGGGCATGCAACGTCCAGAAGTGCACCAGTTCCAAGGTCAGTTCATCGTGGTTTTGCAGCGCATGGATCAACGAACCGGGGTCGATGCCCAGGCTGTGCATCTGGCGCAGCATCAGGCGCAGGAACTCGGTGTCCCCCATCAGCAAGGCGTGCTGGTAGGCAGGCCGGGTAATGAAATCGTAGGACAGGTCCGCACCGCCATGGGACATCGCTGCAATGTCGTCCACGGTCAGGTTCAGCTCCTGGAAACTGAAACCACCGGCCTTGCGGATCGCGCCGCCGAGCAATTGGTTGCCGGTGATCGACAGCGGATGGCTTTCCGACCAGGCCGTGCCGTCGGCCTTGCGCTCCACGCCAAGAAAACCATTGGCGTCGAGGCGCAGGATCTTCGCGCCCATTACGTCGATGGCATGCAAGGCGTCGCCGATGATCATCTGCTGCGCGGCGAAACTGGGGTCCAGCCAGTTCAACGACGGTTGGCCTGCCTTGAAGTAATGCAGGTACACCCAGCGACGCGGTTTGCCGTCCACGCCGATGACCACGGGCGTGGCGCTCCAGTCGGTTTCCTTGACCCCAGGCTCGAAGAAAATCACCCGCTGCAACTGGCCGACGATGTAGTGCTTGTCGCGGAGTGCATCCACCTGCAGCGGGCTGAGGTTGTGCGCATCCTGGCCGTCGACGACCTCGGGCAGCAGTGGCCAGTCTTCTTCGCGGATCTCCACCATGTGGTACAGCCCGGGATAGTCCTCGTAGGCCATCTCGGCCAGGCGGAAGTCGGCTCCTTTGCCGGTGTGGGACGGGATCACGTCGTCGATGATCACCGCATTGTGCGCAGCCGCCATGCGCGTCAGCGCCTGCAACTGCGCCTCGCTGCCCAGTTGCGGGTCGATCTGGAAACTGATGCGATCGAAATTGCCGTCGATGGTCGGCGTGTGCCGTGTGCCGCTCAAGCCGCCGGACATCTTCAGCGGGCCGTTATGGATGCCCTGGATGCCGATCTTCGACAGCGCCTGCCACAGGCTTTCATCGCCCAGCGCCTCGAGCACCGTGCCGCCCTCGCGCGTCACGATCGACGCCGGGTACGCGGTGAACCACACCGACGACAACGCTGATGCATCCCGTGGCCGGGTTTGTGCGTAGGGCTGTTGCCACAGGCGCCCGTGCCCGGAATAGAGCCGCGCACGCTGGCGTGCCGCGTGCAGCATCGACTGTTCAACCAGCCAGTTCACATGATCGTTGTCCGGCGCCGTCATAAGCTCAGTCCCTGTCGTGGTGAAATGTTGCTTGTAGACATATGAGGGGGCTGCGCGCCAATCGTTGCATTGCGATGCGCAGTTCGAAATCGGGCGGGTGTTGTTGCGATGCGCAATCACGCGCGGCGATCAGCCTGTAGCCAATACACACGGTCAACAACACCAATACGCATAGTCAACACACTGTAGTGAGCGGGCAAGCCCGCTCACTACAAGCCGTCGCGGTACTGCCGTGGGGTGAATCCGGTGGATGCCTTGAACTGGCGGGTGAACGCGCTGTGGTCGGTGTAGCCGCACTGCAAGGCCACTTCGGTAATCGGCAGGTCGGTGTGCAACAAGCGGTGGGCGTGTTCCAGGCGCACTTTCTGGATCATCTGGCGGGGCGTGAGGTGGAACACGCGCTTGCAGTAGCGCTCCAGTTGCGCCACGGAAATCCCGGCGATCTGAGTCAGCTCACCCAGGGTTACGCGGCGGTTGAAGTGCGTGCGGATGTATTCGTCCACCGCAGCCAGGCGCTGATACGCCGGGTGGGTTTCACTCGCCGATTGCAGGTCCACCGAGATACCGCCAAGGCCGATGATCGCGCCCTCGTGGTTGTACAGCGGCCATTTGTGGGTCAGGCACCAACCCGGTTCGCGAGTGCCGTACAGGTGCAGTTCCAACTGGTCTTCGAGGACAAATCCCTGCTCCAGCACGCGCCGGTCCTGTTCGGTGTAGACCGGCCCCAGTTGTGCGGGAAACACTTCGGCGCTGGTCTTGCCGAGCAGCGGTTGCAACTGCTTGAGGCCGCAACGTTGCACCAATGTACGGTTGGCGAGCACGTAGCGGGCCCTGGTGTCCTTGATGAAAATCGCCGCATTGGGGATCACATCCAGCATCGGCAACAGTTGCACCATGCCGGCCAATAACTGCTCGATGGTGTGGGGACGATTCACCTCACTGCCTTGGCAAAGGGTCGCAAACGCGGTCGGCATCATCTGTGTTTATCCCCTCGTTGAACCCCTCGACGCGTAGCAGATTGCACCATGCCTGGAGCGCTGTCGAGGGACGCCAACTGTGCCGATTTCGTCATTCATGCACGCAAAAAACATCAATCGCGCCGCCCCTCGTGAGTTCACGCTATGGCCACTGCATGCCTATCCAATAACTCACAAGAAGGCGACGCTATGTCAGGTCAAGGCAAGTTCAAGAAGCAACTTTCACTGATGGATCTCACCTTTATCGGCTTGGGGGCCATCTTCGGCTCCGGCTGGTTGTTTGCGGCCAGCCACGTGTCGGCCATCGCCGGTCCTGCCGGAATCATCTCCTGGCTGATCGGCGGTTTCGCGGTGCTGCTGTTGGGCATTGTGTACTGCGAACTCGGCGCCGCCCTGCCCCGCGCCGGTGGCGTGGTGCGTTACCCGGTGTATTCCCACGGCCCGTTGCTGGGCTACCTGATGGGCTTTATCACGCTGATCGCGTTTTCCAGCCTGGTGGCGATTGAAGTGGTCGCCTCGCGTCAATATGCGGCGGCGTGGTTTCCCGAGCTGACCAAAGCCGGTTCCAGCGACCCGACCACCCTCGGCTGGTTGGTGCAATTTGCCCTGCTGTGCGTGTTTTTCATCCTCAATTACCGCAGCGTGAAGACCTTCGCCATCGCCAACAACCTGGTCAGCGTATTCAAGTTCATCGTGCCGCTGTTGGTGATTGGCGTGCTGTTCACCTTCTTCAAGCCGGCGAATTTCCAGACGCATGGCTTCGCGCCGTTTGGCCTGTCGGGTATCGAGATGGCCGTGTCGGCCGGTGGGGTGATTTTCGCTTACCTGGGGCTGACGCCGATCATCTCGGTGGCCAGCGAAGTGAAGAACCCGCAACGCACGATTCCCATCGCGTTGATTCTCTCGGTGCTGCTGTCGACGGCGATCTACGTGCTGCTGCAAACCGCGTTCCTCGGCGGCGTGCCTACCGAGATGCTCGCCGATGGCTGGGCCGGGATCAGCAAGCAATTGGCCCTGCCGTACCGCGACATCGCCCTGGCCCTGGGTGTCGGTTGGCTGGCGTACCTGGTGGTGGCCGACGCGGTGATCTCCCCCAGCGGCTGCGGCAATATCTACATGAACGCCACGCCGCGGGTGGTCTACGGCTGGGCGCAGACCGGCACGTTTTTCAAGATCTTCACGCGTATCGATGAAAAGTCCGGCATCCCGCGCCCGGCGCTGTGGCTGACGTTCGGCTTGTCGGTGTTCTGGACCCTGCCGTTCCCCTCCTGGGAAGCGTTGATCAATGTGGTCTCCGCCGCGCTGATCCTCAGCTACGCCGTCGCCCCGGTGACCGTCGCCGCGCTGCGCCGCAATGCCCCCGATATGGCGCGTCCGTTCCGGGTCAAGGGCATGGCAGTGCTGGGCCCGCTGTCGTTCATCATCGCTGCGTTGATTGTGTACTGGTCCGGCTGGAGCACGGTGTCCTGGCTGCTGGGCCTGCAAATCCTGATGTTCGTGGTGTACCTGCTGTGCGCCCGCTGGGTGCCGACCGCGCACCTCAATCTCAAGCAGCAAGTGCGTTCTTCCGCGTGGCTGATCGGCTTTTACGCGGCCATGATCCTGCTCTCCAAACTCGGCAGTTTTGGCGGCATCGGCGCCATCGGTCACCCCCTCGACACCGTTGTGGTCGCCGTCTGCGCCCTGGGCATTTACTACTGGGGCGCGGCGACCGGCGTACCGGCGCATCTGGTGTACCTGGAGTCCGACGACGCTGAAAGCGAAACCGTCGGCGACGCTCACTACGCCACCCCGCTGGCCCCGGCCACTCACTGAATGGAGGCTTTTATGAAGCGCTTGCACGTCATCGACTCCCACACCGGCGGCGAACCCACGCGCCTGATCATGGACGGCTTCCCGGCCCTGAGCGGCAGCACCATCGCCGCGCAGTTGGACAACCTGCGCAGCGAGCACGATCAATGGCGTCGCGCCTGCCTGCTGGAACCGCGCGGCAATGATGTGCTGGTCGGCGCGCTGTATTGCGCGCCGGTCACACCCGGCGCGACCTGTGGTGTGATCTTCTTCAACAACGCCGGTTATCTGGGCATGTGCGGCCACGGCACCATCGGGCTGGTGGCGTCGTTGCATCACCTGGGGCGCATCGCCCCCGGCGTGCACACCATCGACACGCCGGTCGGCCCGGTCGCCGCCACGTTGCACGCGGACGGCGCCGTCACCCTGCGCAACGTACCGGCGTATCGGCATCGTCAGCAGGTGGCGGTCGATGTGCCGGGCCATGGCCGGGTCCTGGGCGACGTCGCCTGGGGCGGCAACTGGTTCTTCCTGGTCTCGGAACACGGCCAACGCTTGCAGATGGACAACGTCGACGCCCTCACCGACTACACCTGGGCGATGCTCAAGGCCCTCGAAGCCCAGGGCATCCACGGCGCCGACGGGGCGCTGATCGACCATATCGAACTGTTCGCCGATGACGCCACGGCCGACAGCCGCAATTTCGTGATGTGCCCCGGCAAGGCTTACGACCGCTCGCCCTGCGGCACCGGCACCAGCGCCAAGCTGGCATGCCTGGCCGCCGATGGAAAACTCGCACCCGGTGAAACCTGGCTGCAAGCGAGCATCACCGGCAGCCAATTCGAAGGCCGCTACGAATGGGACGGCGAACGCGTGCGCCCATTCATCACCGGCCGCGCCTACATGACCGCCGACAGCACCTTGCTGATCGACGCACAGGACCCTTTCGCCTGGGGCATCTGAGGCCCCATCCACTTGAACGTTCCAAGGAGTTAGAACAATGAGCGACAACATCTTCACCGGCTGCATTCCCGCGCTGATGACCCCGTGCACCGCTGCGCGCAAGCCGGACTTCGACGCGCTGGTCGCCAAGGGCCGTGAGCTGATCGACGCTGGCATGAGCGCGGTGGTGTATTGCGGCTCGATGGGCGATTGGCCGCTGCTGACCGAGGCCGAGCGCCAGGAAGGCGTGGCGCGCCTGGTGGCCGCGGGCGTACCGACCATCGTCGGCACAGGTGCGGTGAACAGCCGTGAGGCAGTGGCCCATGCGGCCCACGCGGCCAAGGTGGGCGCCCACGGCTTGATGGTGATCCCGCGTGTGTTGTCCCGCGGCGCGTCCGCCACGGCGCAGAAAGCGCACTTCTCGGCGATCCTCAAGGCCGCGCCCAACCTGCCGGCAGTGATCTACAACAGCCCGTACTACGGTTTTGCGACCCGCGCCGAGCTGTTCTTCGAACTGCGTCGTGAACACCCGAACCTGATCGGCTTCAAGGAGTTCGGCGGTGGCGCGGACCTGCGCTACGCGGCGGAACACATCACCTCCCAGGATGACAGCGTGACCTTGATGGTCGGCGTCGACACCCAGGTGGTGCATGGTTTCGTCAACTGCAACGCCACCGGCGCCATCACCGGCATTGGCAACGCCCTGCCCCGCGAAGTCCTGCAACTGGTGGCCCTGAGCAAACAGGCGGCCAAGGGCGATGCCAAGGCCCGGCGCCTGGCCCGCGAGCTGGAGGCCGCACTGGCGGTGTTGTCATCCTTCGATGAAGGTTGCGACCTGGTGCTGTACTACAAGCACCTGATGGTGCTCAACGGTGACCAGGGCTACGCGCTGCACTTCAACGAGACGGATGTGTTGAGCGACGCCCAGCGCCGTTATGCCGAGAACCAGTACGCACTGTTCCGCCAGTGGTACGCCAACTGGTCGGCTGAGCAGAACTTCAACTGAAGCCTTGTGCGCCGCTGTGCTTTGCGCAGCGGCCAACCCTCTTTTTTTCAGGACGACCCCATGACTCTGACGGGCACGATGCTGATAGGTCAGCACTCCCTTTGCGGCAATCGCGATGCGATCCGGGCGATCAACCCCGCCACCGACACCCCCTTGGAGCCGGCCTATGCCGGTGGCAATGCTGAACAGGTGGCCCAGGCCTGCGCGTTGGCGTGGGCCGCCTTTGATGGTTATCGCGAAACTTCACTGGAGGCGCGCGCCCGTTTTCTGGAAGCCATCGCCGCGCAAATCGAAGCGCTGGGCGATGCCTTGATCGAGCGCGCCATGGCCGAAACCGGCCTGCCGCAAGCGCGTATCAGCGGCGAACGCGGGCGCACTTGCGCGCAGCTGCGTACCTTCGCCCGCACCGTGCGTGCCGGGGAATGGCTGGATGTGCGGGTCGATAGCGCCCAGCCGCAACGCCAACCCCTGCCGCGCCCGGACCTGCGCCAGCGGCATATCGCGCTGGGCCCGGTGGCGGTGTTTGGCGCGAGCAATTTCCCCTTGGCCTTTTCGGTGGCGGGCGGCGATACCGCCTCGGCATTGGCCGCCGGTTGCCCGGTGATCGTCAAGGCCCACGGCGCCCACCCCGGCACCAGTGAGCTGGTGGGGCGTGCCGTGGCCCAGGCGGTCAAGGACTGCGGTTTGCCTGAGGGCGTCTTTTCGCTGCTGTACGGGGCCGGGCGCGAAGTGGGGATTGCGCTGGTCACCGACCCACGTATCAAGGCGGTGGGTTTTACCGGCTCGCGCAGCGGCGGCGTGGCGCTGACCCAGGCGGCCCAGGCGCGGCCCGAGCCGATTCCGGTGTATGCCGAGATGAGTTCGATCAACCCGGTGTACCTGTTTGCTGCGGCGCTTGAGGCACGGGCAGAGAACTTGGCCAAAGGGTTTGTGGCGTCGCTGACCCAGGGCGCCGGGCAGTTTTGTACCAATCCCGGCCTGGTGGTGGCCGTCCAGGGCCCGGCGCTCGAGCGCTTCGTCAGCACCGCGCGGGCCTTGCTCCCGCAATGCCCGGCGCAGACCATGCTCACGCCCGGTATTTTCCAGGCTTACGAGGCAGGTGTCGGCGCCCTGGCTGAACACGCCGAGGTGGTTGCCAGAGGTCTGGGGGCGACTGGGCCGAACCAAGGCCAGGCGCACCTGTTTGTGACCCAGGCGAGCGAGTTTTTGAGCAATGCGCAGTTGCAGGCCGAAGTGTTCGGTGCGGCGTCGCTGGTGGTGGTGTGTGCCGACGATGAGCAGGTGCGCCAGGTCAGCGAACACCTGGAAGGCCAGCTCACCGCGACCTTGCACCTGGATGAGGCCGACCTGGCACGTGCCAAGGCCCTGCTGCCGGTACTTGAACGCAAGGCCGGGCGCCTGCTGGTCAATGGCTGGCCGACCGGCGTGGAGGTGTGCGACGCCATGGTCCACGGCGGGCCCTTCCCGGCCACGTCGGATTCGCGCAGCACGTCGGTGGGCACCGCGGCGATCCAGCGGTTCCTGCGCCCGGTGTGCTACCAGGATTTTCCCGACGAGTTGCTGCCCTGCGCGCTCCAGGCAGGCAACCCGCTGCTGTTGCGCCGCCTGCTCGACGGTTCGAGGGAGGTCTAGGCCATGCCCGAACCCGACATCATAGTGGTCGGCGCCGGTATCGTCGGCGTCGCCTGTGCCCTGCAACTGGCGCGTCAGGGCCAGCGTGTGGTGGTGGTCGACCAGCAGGCCCCGGGCATGGGCGCCTCGTGGGGCAACGCCGGCCACTTGGCGACCGAGCAAGTCTTCCCGATTGCCGACGTGTCGATCCTCAAGCGCCTGCCCGCGATGCTGCTGGACCCCATGGGCCCGCTGCGCCTGGACTGGAAATACCTGCCCCGCGCGCTGCCGTGGTTTATCCGCCTGCTGCTCAACCTGCGTCCGGCCAGCTACCGGCGCACCGTGGCGGGCATCCGCGCGCTGAACGAAGGCAGCCTGGGCGCCTGGCAGCGTTTGTTGCAGAGCATCGAACGCCCAGGGTTGTTGCATGAAAATGGCTCGTTGCTGGTATCTGAACGCGCCGAATCCCAAGCCGCCCTCGACGCGCTGCAACAGCGTATGCAACAGCAAGGCGTACCTGTGCAGGCGTGGACCGGCAGTGCCATACGCGAGGCTGCGCCGCAGTTGAGCGAGGGTATACGCGGCGGGTTGTTTTTCCCGGCGACCGGGCACTTTGTAGACCCTTATCGGGTGGTGTGCGAGTTGGTGGAGGCGGCCAAGGCCAGCGGTGTGACGTTTCTCCAGCAGCGTGTAATGGATGCCCGCCTTGAAGGCGCAGGCGTCGCGCTGCTGACCGACCAGGGCAAGCTGACGGCGCGCCAGGTGTTGATCGCCTGCGGTGCGCATTCGGCCAAACTGACCGCGGCCTTGACCGGTAAACACGTCCCGCTGGACACCGAGCGTGGCTATCACCTGATGCTGCCCCAGGAAGCGCAGCGCCTGCCGTTTGCGGTCACCTCGCTGGAACGCAAATTCATCATGACGCCGATGGCGGGCGGCTTGCGCCTGGCCGGCACGGTGGAATTCGCCGGGCTTGATCGCCCCGCGAACATGCAGCGCGCCTGGCAGTTGCATCGGTTGAGTGACGGGTTGTTCCGCCAGCCACTGAGCGTGACGGATGCCACGCCGTGGATGGGTTTTCGGCCTTCGCTGCCGGATTCTCTACCGATTATTGATCGGGTGTGTGAGGGCAAAGTGCTGCTTGCGTTTGGGCATCAGCATTTGGGGCTGACGCAGGCGGCGGTGACGGCGGAGTGGATGGTGAAGCTGTGGAAAGGTGACTCAGCGCAGTGTGGGGCTTACCGGTTGGGGCGGTTCTGAGGGGGATGTATTACCTGATGCATCGCTTTCGCGGGCAAGCCCGCTCCCACAGTTGATTGGTGTTGCTGGGCTGTCAGCGCTCGGCTGGAGATCGCCCAGACACTGCTGGTCCTCTGTGGTGTCGAGCTTTAGCGAGGCTGCGAAGGCGGCGGTACTGTTGGTAAAGACATTTCCCTTCAACCATGGAATCTGCAACATCTGCTCTACTTGACCAGCCGCTTCTCCTTGGACGGGCGGTAGCCAAAGTAGGAGCTGTAGCACTTGCTGAAGTGGCTCGGCGATACAAACCCGCACGCCACCAACACTTCCACCTGGGACAACTCCGTGTGCTGCAGCAACCGCCGCGCCTCGGTGACGCGCAGTTCCATGTAGTAGCGCTGCGGCGTGGTGCCCAGTTGTTCCTTGAACAGGCGCTCCAGCTGGCGTCGCGAACGACCGGCGTAGACAGCCAACTGGTCGAGTTCCAGGGGCTCTTCGAGGTTGGCGTCCATCAGCTTGACCACCTCGCGCAACGGTGCGCTGACGCTGATGTTTTCAGTCGGCTTGATGCGCCGGTAGCGTGACTCTTCAAACGCCAGGATGTCCTCGATACCTTCGACCAGCGCTTTGCCGTGCAGGCTTTTGATCCAGTCCAGGGCCATGTGGAAGGCCCCCGAAGGGCTGGACGCGGTGAGCCGGTCGCGGTCGATCACAAAGGGTTCGCTGGTGACCTGCGCCGCTTTCGACACTTCCGCCAACGCGGGACGGTGCTCGGGGTGGATGGCGCAGTGATAGCCCTGCAGCAATCCCGCGCGGCCAAGGAACCACGAGCCATTCCACAGTCCCGCCAGACCCACCCCGTGTTCGGCAGCCGTGCGCAACACGTGGATGAAGTCTTCGCCAGCCTTGAGTTCGGTGCGAAAGCCACCGCAGATAACCAACAATTCCAGGTCGTGCAACGCCGCCACATCCAGACGCGCATCCGGGCGGATCACCAGGCCCAGGTCGCTGACCACTTCGCCGTCGCCCCAGCCAAAGGTGCGTGAGGCAAACAAGTCGGGGCGCAGCAGGTTGGCGGTGACCAGGGTGTCGAGGGTCTGGGTGAAGGCCGGCAGGGAAAAATGTTCGAGCAGCAAAAAACCGACGCGGGTGACCGGCGACGGCTGTTGGGAGGGGTCATTCAGGTAGCGCAGGTTCTTGCCTTTCATGCCACCGCTGAACTGGCGTCTTTCCATCGAGGGTTAGCCCACTTTTATTGTTGATGCAGTGGGCGCCATCTTAGAGGATTGGCGCACCAAAACGGCGAAATCGTGGCATCCAGTGATCCAGGATCTGCGCGGACGCCAGGATAGGCTGCGCGCGGCCGATCAGCAATCGGCGCGGTACATACAACGATTTAAACAGCCGGTTTATGCCTGATCTTGAGAAAACCGCCTGCCCGCAAAACCCGTGGCCGAGCGCTCGCAAGTGCATCTGATACGGTTTTTTCTTTGCTATCTGCCTCTGTATCGAAAGCGCCTGCGAAGAGACAATGGCGCCACTCCCGACACCCTTGTCGAGCGCGGCAGGACTCTTCCTGACGCCCCCTTCCCTTCGGAGGCCTTATGACCAAGATGGCAATTTTCCTGTTCGGCTTTTTAGTGCTGACCATCGGCATCGGCCTGTTGGCGACTATATCGCCGGTCTAACGCGCTCAGCTGGCAAACAGCATCGGGTACAACGACAGTACCAGCAGCCCGGCCATTGACCCGTTGAACACCCGCAACAGGCGCGGCTCGCGCAACACATTGCGCAGCCCGCTGCCGCAGACGACCCAGACGCACACACTGGGCAGGTTGACCACGGCAAACACCAGGGCAATCACCAGCACGTTGGCGATATAGCCCTCCGCTGGCGTGTAGGTGGTGATCGCGCCCAGCGCCATGATCCACGCCTTGGGATTGACCCACTGAAACGCCGCGGCGCCGAGAAAAGTCATAGGTTTGCCGTGCTCGTCATTGCTTTCGGACATGCCGCCGGACGTCGCAATCTTCCACGCCAGGTACAACAGGTACGCCGCGCCCACATAGCGCAGCAACGTGTACGCCCACGGCAACACCTTGAACACTTCCCCCAGCCCCAGGCCGACCGCAATCACCAGCAACATGAAGCCGATACTGATCCCCAGCGCATGGGGCATCGAGCGACGAAAGCCGAAGTTCACCCCAGACGCCAACAACATGGTGTTGTTGGGACCGGGTGTAATCGAAGACACAAAGGCGAACAGCACAAAGGCTGACAGCAGGCTGGTAGACATGAACATGACAGAGCATCCAGGCGCGGGGTGACAGGCCTGTGACAGTAGAGGTTTGCAGCGCCGACCGCCCCGTACAGCTGGGGGTGGATCGGGGAATACACTTTGGTCACATGAAAAAGGGAGCAAGCCATGACAGCGTGCTCCCTTGACTGGCTACTTAACGCGGACCACCGCCACCCCCAAAGCCTGGGCCACCATGCCCACCACCTTGACCGTGCCCACCACCACCACCACCACCACCACCACCACCTGGTGGTGGCATGAACATCCAGCAACCCGATAACGTGGACAACAAGGCGACCACGACGGCGGCCTTGGTCAGGTAATTCAACTTCATGACAACACTCTCACTTGGCAATATTTGTTTCGCGAGTGTTATGACAACCGCAAGTCGAGGGCGTCACGGCTATCGTGTAACGCGTTGGTAGGGTTTGTATTTGAATGAATACACATTGATCAAGGCTTACTTTTCGGGGATAGCACTGGCGAGGCTCACTCAATGGAAGCCATTTACATATCACACCAGACCTTGTATTCGAAGAGCATAAAATTCTCGCAATTCAGTTTGATTAGAGAATCCTTGAGTGGATATATCACGGGCCAGCACCTCTAGCTTAGCGATCCTCCCGCTACACACTGACATTTCGTTATTAACCGCGTCATATAGGCTCCCCGCTATACCATCTCCTCGGCGACTGTTGTTTTCATAATCCTTGTAGCGCTCATAACGACTAAAGGCCCTGCCATATCGATTATCATATATAAGAATAACTCTATCTATCGAACTAAGAAGCGTGTCTTTCAAGCGCTCAACGCTTTCAATTTCAGAAGAAATCTTTGCGTCATTTATTTGATTTTGCTGCGACTGAAAGGTCTTTTTTTGCAGCTCCTGCATAGATGTGAATTCACGTTGCTGCGTATCTAATAGCTCTTTTTGTAAGCCTATGGTTTTCAGGATAGCCAGAAGCGTAACAAAAGACACTACGGGACCAAATAATCCGCCTATATAACTACCGAAGGCTGACCAATCTGAAGCCTCATCCGAAAAATCTCCAGAAAACTTTTCACGATAATAATAAATTGCTACCGCTACACATATAACTACAACCAAAGGGGACATCTCTAACGTCCTTGAGAAAAACGCTCTAAAAAAACGAGAGACCCCATCCCATATATCACTCACAAAATCCCCTCCATGATAAATAAGGCATTGTGCCATCTCTACGTAGCAGGTTCTAGCCATACCCACAGCGCCAGCCGCCAAAGGGACTACTTGAAAAGCCTCAAACAACTACGCAATGCGATCAAATCAGCCCAAGTAGACGCGGTCACCCCACGAGTGATCGCCCCTTATCGTGACGCCAGAACAACAATGGTGCGCGCAAACCGCCGTCGGCTATCAGATTCCGTCCAAGCAAATCCAGTGGCTGACCTCCAAAGTCTGGGCGTTTGTTGTGACTGGCGCGCACTGCACTGTCGTGGGTCGCGTATACGCCCGTCTGAAACTGGCGGGTGTTAAGCCATCTGCAGTAAAGGCGGTCGCCGAAACTTGGTCACTCGGCCTGGCGAATGTGAGCTAATCAATGCGCCAGAAATCCACAGCAAACCGAGATCTGCCCCCGCGCATGATCCGTCGGCGCCAGAAACGAAAGAACGGAACAATCTGGATCGGGTACTACTACAACGGCAGGGATGCCGAAGGCAAACGCAAAGAGATCCCCCTGGGCAGTGACCTTGACGACGCAAAAGTTGAATGGGCGCGCCTGGAGCGCAAAGCAGTGCCGTCTCCTGCGCACCTAATAGACCGACTGTTCGAAGAGTACGAAAAGAAAGTGATGCCCAAGCTGACCAAGGGCACTCAGGACGACTATCAGAAAGGTCTCCGACAGCTGAAAAAAGGCGTTTACCGGTGCCCCACTCGACGCTATGACACCACAGATCATTGCTCAATACCGCGACGCCAGGAGGGCCAAAGTGCGTGCCAACCGAGAGATCGCGCTTCTATCAACTATGTTCACGTTCGCCCGGGAATGGGGCCTGACTGACAAGGCAAACCCGTGCTTCGGCCTTCGCCGCAACAAGGAAACGCCACGGGACTACTACGCGGGCGAGATCGTTTGGAATGCCGTCTATGATCAGGCACCGCAGGAACTCAAAGACGCCATGGACCTTGCCTACCTAACTGGCCAGCGACCAGCCGACGTACTCAAGGTGGCCACCACCGACCTGAACGCGGGTTTCTTGATGGTCAAACAAGGCAAAACCTCAAAGAAACTCCGCTTACGGTTGGAGGATGAGGGCGTGCAATCCGGGCTCAGCGCCTTTATTGATGACCTCCAAGAGCGCCGCGCGATCAGGGGCATTAAGACATCGAGGCTCATCACCAACACTTCCGGCCTGCGGATGAGTCAGCAGATGCTGTGCAATCGATGGGATGAAGCACGCGAGAACGCGGCCATTAAGGCCGGCGCCGATGGGGACTCTGCCCTGGCCGTACTGATTCGCCAGTTCCAGTTCAAGGACATCCGCCCGAAAGCTGCCAGCGAGATCGAACTGGGACATGCCAGCCGATTACTAGGACACTCCACAGAGGAGATGACCAAGAAGGTTTACCGAAGAGTTCGGCGAGATCGTAAAGCCCACGAAGTAATCAAATCAATTCTAAGAAAGCTTTATGGGCCAACTACGTTTGAGGCCAAAAACCGAGAGCTAAATTCGTAGTCATCCTTTCAGGCCACCGCGTGTTTCTAGAATAAAAAACAAATACCCAGACAACGCTCCAATTAGGATCCCCAGGTACACATTTAGCGGCACGTCAACTCCCTTATACAGGGGTTCATCCTTAATCATGGGAGACAAAAGCTTTATGAGTTTATTCTTTTTTTCTTCAATCAGTAATAGGTTCGGATCCAACTCATGCGCATAGCTGTTTCTTAGGCCATTCAAAAGATCTATCGCGCCCCACATCCAGCTAACATCGAGATCTTTAGGCTCTTCTATGAGCGCCCTTGCCAAGCTCACAACATGAGAAAACTGAAATCGCTTACCTTTAAGATGAGACGGATTAAGAACGCTCGCATTGCAGAAGTCTCTGAGATTTTGTTCGATTAGCAAGTGGCACTTTAGTAGCGCGGACAATTCATCGACACCATCTTTGAAATGCTCTTCTAAAACCTTATTATTCCTTTTGAATGTTTCAGAAGAAAGCAACCCCAACAACATACTTGACATATCACTCCTCCTCCCACGCAACATACCAACCGCGAAAATCAGGGTCGGGCATACCAGTATGAATTTATCTCTACGCGCCCGAATATATCATCTTCTAATGCTTGGGCGTCTCTCTGAAAATGAACGATAGCCTCCTCGCGCCTGATGCTGCCCCCTCCCCTAAATTGTGGTCATAAAGGAGGGTGGTTGCGGAAGGCCTCCCGAAAGTTGCGGAATGGCTCATAAATCGCAGGCAATAAAAAACCCCGTAGACCATTGATCTACGGGGCTTTAAGAGTGGAGGCCGAGGTCGGAATCGAACCGGCGTAGGTGGATTTGCAATCCACTGCATAACCATTTTGCTACTCGGCCTCAAACGATCAATGCCCTGAACACTGGCACTCACCGCATGCAAACTTGAGTGGGCTAATGAAGCCTGCCTCTACTCTAACTCATTGAATACATTGAAGTTTTTAATGCTTCGTTGCGTTCGATGGGCGCCATTATGTACGTATTTACCAAAGCGTGCAACCCCTTGATTTCAAAAATATTTCGCAGTGCTATCAAGGAGTTGCGCGCCTGCCCTACTCCTGGATCAGTTGTTGCCGGTACTGCGGGTCGGCCTTGATCTGAGCGTCGGTGAACGGCAGCGGGCTGAGTTTTTTCTGCGAGAAAGCCTGGGTCTGGTCCTTGGCGTACGTGGATGCAGGGTCGCTGGACAGGGAGAACGCGAGCAAGCCCTGGGCATGGGGGCCGGTGTCGTCGAAGGTGACGATTTGCAGGTAGCTGCTGCCACTGACCACTTCCCGTTTGCCATCGGCGCGCGGCACGGTTTGCATGGCGTTGTAGATGCCCAGCGCCTGGGGGCCGCCGTGGATCGGGGTCTGTCCGCTGACTTGCACATCGCCCCAGCGGCTGTTGGCCGTCAAACCGAGCTTGGCCACGTCGGCGGTGGACGCCAGCATCGCTTCGCGCAGCGCCGTGGCGACGGGTGCACGCTCGATGGCCACGCCGCGGGGCGTGGTCAACGGCTGCGTCGGGTCAAAGGCGACGCGCCAGGCGTCGGGGATCTGCTGCAGGTGTTCCATCAGGTTGATGAAGTGCACCAGGCCCACGCCGCTGTCGAGGTTGGCGTGCTGGTCCCAGTTTTTCAGGCTGGTGCACAGCGGCTGCAAGGCCACGGCATCGGCGCCCAGGTGTTTGGCGCAAAACGCCATCAGGTCGGGCATCACCTGGCCGGCCAGGTACACCTCATTGTCCATCACCATATGTTGCAGGTCAGCGACGCCGATGGGCTTGCTCTCCAGCGATTGCAGGCGTTGCACGGCGAAACGCGCACGCGGGCCGAGGCCGATGTGGTCCTGGCTGATCACTGGCGAAAAGCCGCTCAACGGCGCCTTGGGGTTGGCCAGCCAGGCCGAGTCATTGGAGTGCTGCACATAGTCGCTGCGTTCCAGTTGCGGCAGTTGATCGGCGGCGAAGATCCCGGCCTGGGCTGCACGCGGGTCGATGTCCCAGGCGCAGGCGCTGTGGGCACCGTCGAGCACGATCAGTTGCAGGCCAGCACGCGGATCGCTGCATTGGGCGAGCTTGGCCTGGCTGACGTTGGGTACTACCGACAGGTTCATGTACAAGCTCTGACCCTGGTCGTCCGCCGCCACCGTGTTGACCCACGGGATACCCTGCAGGGTATGCACCGAGGTTTGCAGTTCCTTGAGATTGGCGGCGCGGTTCATCGCGTACCACTGTTGCAGCACGCGATCATTGCCGAGGTTGGCATCACGCAGGCTAAAGGCGTGGCGCTGGTCCCAATCAAGCTTGCCGGGCCATTGCACCACCGGGCCGAACTGGGAACTGTAAAGCGTCTGGGACACGGCTTTAAGGCTGCCATCGGCCTGCCTGGCCTGCACGGTTACCGTCGTTTTATCCAGCGCGACCGATTTGCCATCCAGCAGATAGCGCGTCGAATCCTTGGGGTCCAGGCTCAGGCGATACAGGGTGAAGTGCTTGGACGTGTCGACCGTATGGGTCCAGGCCAGGTGCTGGTTGAAACCGATATTGATCAACGGCAGGCCGGGCAATGCTGCGCCCATCACGTCCAGTTGTCCGGGGATGGTCAGGTGCATCTCATAAAAACGCATGCCACCCACCCACGGAAAGTGCGGGTTGGCCAACAACATGCCGCGGCCATTGAACGAACGGTCACGGCCGACCGCTACCGCGTTGCTGCCACGGTCCAGGGCAAAGCGTTGTTGATTGGCGGCGACCCGCTCAAAGCCCAGGGCACGGGTCTGAATCCCGGCGGTCACGGCAGGCGGCGTGGCACCCGCCAACGCTTCGGCAAACTGCCCCACCCCACCTTCGACCAGCAAACGCCGGGTGAGCTTCACCACGTCTTGCGCGGTGATCGCCCGCACCCACGCCGCCTGGCACTGGGCCGGCGCACCGTGCTCTTTCAGATAACGGTTGTAGCCCGCCACGTACCCCTCGACCCGCTGCCGGATCTGCGGGGTTTGTGCGTTCCAGAAGGCCGCGACGGCCTCTGGCGTGTTCAGCCAGGTGAAAAACACATCGCTGGCCAGGTTGTTGCGTTCCTCCAGCGTCGCCTGGTCCGGGCCGAAGAAGCGTGACCGCTCGCCGTTCACCGTGACCACTTCGTTGGCCAGCAGGCACAGATTGTCCTGGGCATACGCATAACCGATGCCGTAGCCCAGGCCACGTTCATCATTGGCACGGATATGGGGCACGCCGTACCCGGTACGCCGGATCTCTGCCGACGCCGGCGTCACCGCCTCCCGTGCCGATGCCGCCAGGCTCAACCCCAGCAACACCCCTGCCACACATACCCTGGACAACCCGTTGGACATAATCACGCCGACTCCACAGTCAAATTGAACACCCTCGCAAGGGGTAGTTACCCCACCGTAAGGACGCAAAAAACCCGTGACAATTTAGGCGACAACGAGGTTTATCGAAGAAGGCCGTAGTGTGACAAAAGCGATACCGACAAAATTTCTACATCTGGAACTTCATGATTTCTGTCGCTCGTACGTCTTATTAACCAAGAGCGCTCATTTTCCTGATCAGGCTCTGATAAGGAGTTTTATTGCATGTACAACTCGCAACTGCCCACGGATGGACATTCACCCGCCGCCGATGCCTCGTTCGGCCGCGGCGGCCAAGCGTTCGGCAAGGCGCCCGAACAGCACGGCAACCAGCGTATCCGCCACTTGCTCAAATATTTTGGCCTGCGTACCAGCCTGATCCGGCTGAAGGTCATCGACGCCCTGCTCACCGCTGCCGACAACCAGCGCACCCTCGGGGTACGCGGCGTGCACAGCCATTTGCTGGAGTTGGGCATTCCGCTGTCTTTTCTCAGCGTGCGTGAAGTGCTCAAGCGCCTATGCAGCGAGGGCGTGATCACCCTCAATGCGGACAAGAGCTACAGCCTCCACGAAGAGGCTGCCAAAGTACTCGAAGGCCGCGCCTGACTCAGAAGTTGGGCTTGACCTTGCGGCGCATGATGCCGTTGATCACCACCACGGTGACGGCCACGCCGATCGCGATGTACTGGAACGTCTTCTCGCTGATCACCCCAGTGTTCTGCAAGTAGGACAGGCCAAACATCGTCCCCAGCACCACCAGGGAAATCAGAATCGAATATTTCAAGCGTTGCTTTTGAGTCATGACAGTTCCTGAATCTTGAGAATGTATCCGCGGTGTATCACCACACATGCCCACTCGCGGGCATAGGCCGCAGTTAGCAGGACACCATGTTACAGGCGATGACAGGCTTTGGCATATCGGCTGCCTGATTGATGCACCTGAGAGCCCTTCAGCCTGCGCGCCCGCATCAAACATTCGAAACGCCTTCTGACCGTTTGCGCGGAACCGTCCTCCCTCCTGCACTCACCTAGCTAGAGCCCATCACGGAAAGAAGCTACACACTCCAATCCCACGGATGTTTGGGCACTACGCCATTGAGTCATCCACATGATCCTCTTTCCCCTCTCTCCGTACAGTCCGGGTGTTATGACGAACGCCGCAGCGTCAGCCCACCAACCGAACCGTGCACAGTCTCCCGTCCGCCACGCCGATACACCGACCCACATTCCGCCCGCAGAAGGCTTTAAAATCGCAGCCGCCGACCAGGAGAACCTGCGCCAACTGGCCAACCACATCCGTGGTATTGCGCTGCTGTGGACCGATTCAACCTCCGCGCAAACCATATCCAGTGCGTTGCACAATTGGACGATGCCGATTGCCCCCGACTCGTCCTATCCCGACAAACCGCTTTCCAACCCCAGCGTGGCGCAAGTCATCACCCGCCTGGGCTTCCAACTCCCGACCAGTCTGGCGCAGGCCATTGCCCTGCGAGACAGTTTGGATCAAAAAGCGCTGGCCCCCTTGGTAGGCAATGCCGGCGGCGGCCTGTCCTGGCCCGTGCCGCTGGATGCCGCCCAACAACAGGCGATCAGCGACACGATAGACCGCAACAGCGCCGGGCTTGCGGGCCTGCCCCTGGCCGACCGACGCAAAGGGGCGCTGGATTACTTGCTGGAGCAGACGCCGCTCTCCAGCCAGGAGCTGCAGGACCCGCACAACGCGATCGAAAAACTGCTCAAGTCACCAAGGGCCGAGGCGCTGGGCCTCGCGATCCAGACAAAGTTGGGGGGTATTGCCACCCCTGACAGCCTGTCCGAATACGTGCTGAGCGCTATCCAACTGGGGCTCGATCGCGAGTCAGTCCGCCAGCCCGACAGGACCCGCGTGGCCGGTTTCGACTGGGCACAAGAGCAACACTGGGGCAAGCCGGTCTCGAGCGTGCTTGAAGGCCTGAAAAACCACCTCGTTGCCACCGGCAAAGCCACCCCTGCCACGGCACCGTTGGCCGCACACCTGTTGCTCAGCCGCGTTGCGCCGGCATTTCTGGTCAAGGACATCCCCGATCAGATCGTATACGGCAGCCAAGCCCACGCCACGTTCTGCATGGCGGTGGCAAAGGTGGAGCAAGAAGCGCTTGGCGCGTCGGCAAAGATGACCTACGCGCAGGTCATGCAGCGCGCCGATCAAATTCCCGGGCCCGCCCCCGAGCATGCGCTGCAAGCGAACTTGATCGAGTGGGGAATAGTCAGCGGCGTGTTGCAAAAATCAGTCGATGGCGTTTACACCCCGCAGCAACTGGAGAGGGTCAGGGCCGCCTTCGATGACCAGCAAAACCAGCGCCTGGCCGCCAGTGAGTCAATCAATACCGACCTCCCCACGCGCAAAGGGGTCGCGCTGGCAAAGCTGAAGCAAGCGTTTCCCGAAATGGACCCGGCACTGTTTGAAAAACCGCTCCTGCAACTGGACGAAGCATACAAGCATGGCCCACAGCCACTTTATGACCCCAACCGGCGGCCCGTAGGCCTGTATTTTTCAATGCTCGATGTGGCTATGGGGCAAAGCCCCCTGGGCAAATGGAAGACCTCCGATAAGCGCATCCCGCTCGACAAGTTCAACAATAGCCCGGCACGCAGTTCGTTCCAGGCGTTCGACAGCGAGTTCACCAAGGCCATCGACACGCGCAAAAGTGCGATTGCCACCACGGTACGCCACCTGATTTCACAACTGCCACTGGAAGACCGCAAGCGACTGGAGACGGGAAACATCAGGTTTTTCCACGAGTCCACCTACGACGGCAACAAGGTGACAGCCAAAAACCTGGTGCTGAGTTTCAAGGTCGAGCAAGAGGGCCAACGCTCGATTTACCAGTTGGACATCCAGAACCTCAAGATCACGCGCAAAGACAACTACATCGACTTGAAAGAGGTGACGTGGCAAGACGGCAACCGGCGAATCCGGCAAACCGAGTTCAAACCCAAAGCCGGCGGTGACGTCGCGCAAGCTGAACGCCCCTCGACAGGACCTGCACTGCCTGACAGTTTTTCCAGCGCCCGCAGCCACCTCATCGCCAATGCCTTTGTCGAGCACCTTGACTACGACAACCCCGCAATCAAACAGGAAGCGATGGGCACAACCCCCCACGAGCGGCAACTACAGGCACAAGACAACGCGCGCGAGTTCTTTCTGAACCTGATCCCGTTCAGGTCCGCGATCGTCAACTTTTCCCAGGGCAATATCGCCGACGGCGCATTGGATCTGGGCCTGGACCTCTTCAGTTTCTTGACCGCCGGTGCGGGCACTGTGGGCAAGTTAGGCAAATTGGGGTCCGCCGCCGTGTCTGCCGGTACGAAATATATCAAGGGCGCGAAGGTGATCGGGGCCGCGGCCTTCGGCGCCCTCAACCCGCTGGATGGCATGGGCGACCTGCTGATAGGTGCCGCACGAATAACCGGTAAAAGCGGCAAGCAGTTGTTCAAGGGCGCGCAAGCGCTGGGCAATGCCACCGGAGCATTGGCCGAAAAAACCATGAGCACACTCAAAGGCGCAAACGGCAGTTACGATTTGATCAAGGCCAGCCAGGCCCATGGCGCGGCCTCAATCGGCACGTTCAAGTCGGCCGACCGAACCATTGAAACCGTCGCGATTCACCGCAACGACAACTGGTACGCCTATGACCCAGTAAAAAACCAACCCTACGGCGGGCCGATCCAGGACTTCCAGCCCTCGTACACACTGGCGCCGTCGCCCGTCGCCTCTCCCCCATCGCGCAAACACCGCGTCACGCCGTACAGCTTCAGCCAACGCCCGCCGCGTGCCAGGAAGCCGTTACCCGTCGGGGAATACGCCACCGCCATGAAAGGCAAGCTGGAACCTGATCACTTCAAGCCCGATACCAAGTTCGAAACGATGAAAAAGTTCGTCGAGGAGCTGTTTGACCATTACGCCAAGATCGGCACCAACATGCCCCCGCGCCCGCCTATTCCAATGGTCACCAAGCCGATACCGCCGGCTGAGCTGCTCTCGCAAGCACTCAAGACCTCGAACGGCGTGGTACTGGGCGAACTGCATCACGAAATGGCCAGCTTCAAGACGCTGTTCGATAATGCGCAAACGTTGAAAAAAGAGGGCGTCAAGCGCGTGTATATGGAAGGGCTGCTGTCTCGGCCGAATTTTCCCGACGGCCTTCAGGATGACGGTATCAGCATGCTCGGACGCACAGGCAAGCCGCGTACATCGCCAAGCTTCAAGGAACTCAAGGCCAAGTTGGAGGCCAACGGCATCGAGATCGTGCCACTCGACCACTATTACCTCACCCGGCACAAGGATGTTAAGGCACTTTACGGCCCCACCCAGACCGGCTTCGGCTCTGAACAACGGCTTCGAGAGTTCAACTATTACGCGACCAAAACCATCGAAGCCACGTCCAACGGCGAAAAATGGGTGGCCCTGGTAGGCATGTCGCACATGAAGACATCCGAAGCGGTGCCGGGGCTGGCCGAAATGACGGGCAGTACGGCGATCGGCGTGTTCAATAACGTCAAACCCATGCCAAGCATGGGCTACGCCGCGAAGGTTCCAGCCCCTGACCCGAGCAAGCCGTTGGGCCACAAGGACTATCCAGGCGACTTGCGCATATTCGTGTAGCCGCCAGCGGCGCCGGAGTCATCGCCTCAGTCCAAGGCCTGGAGTGGCGCATAGCTCCACCAGCCAATCCACAAACACGCGTACCCGCAGCGACAGCTGGCGGTGCGGCGGATACAGCGCCGTCAGTGCCATTGCGGGTACCGTCAACCGGGGTAACACCTCGACCAGCCGCCCCTCGGCCAACTGGCGCAGGGCATGGTAATGCGGGGCCTGGATCAAGCCATACCCGGCCTCACATGCCGCAAAGTAACCGTCGGCGCTGTTGACCGAGACGCTCTTGGCCAGATTGATCGGGCGCAACTCGGTCCCCACTTCAAATTCCAGGCCATAGCGCTTGCCAGTGGTGCTCGATACGTACTCGACCATCTGGTGATGCATCAGGTCTTCAACGCACTCGGGCACGCCCATGCGCGCCAGATAAGCGGGGCTGGCCAGGGTTACCTGCTCGAGCATCGCCAAGGGCCGCGCCACCAGCGACTCATCCAGCGCCGGGCCACCGCGCAGCACACAGTCCACACCTTCACGGATCAGATCCACCGGGCGATCATTCAGGCCGATTTCCAGTTCGATACGCGGGTAGCGCGCCGTGAACGTCGGCAACGCGGGAATCACGATGCAGCGCCCAATGCCCGACGGCATGTCCACGTTCAAGGTGCCGCGTGGGTCTTGCCGACGGGTGGAAAATACCGCCTCGGTCTCCTCCAGGTCGGCCAGCAAACGCACGCAACGCTGGTAATACGCAGCGCCGTCCAGCGTGGGGCTGACCTGGCGC
Organism: Pseudomonas sp. RP-B7; assembly: GCF_059803535.1. NCBI lineage: Bacteria > Pseudomonadati > Pseudomonadota > Gammaproteobacteria > Pseudomonadales > Pseudomonadaceae > Pseudomonas > Pseudomonas sp. RP-B7. Next base: position 52,917 of record NZ_JAPFHC010000003.1, on the reverse strand, counting down.
GTGGTGCGTTGCAACAGTTGCACCCCCAGATACGCCTCCAATTGCTTGATCAGCACCGTCACCGAAGCGCGCGGCATTTGCAGGCTGTCTGCGGCCTTGGCGAAGCCGCCCAGTTCGACAATCCGGGTAAACACGCGCATTGCATTAAAACGGTCCAAAACCCGGGCCCCCTCGCTGAGGATTATTTAGATAATCCGAATAGTGATAACTGTTTTAGCCGGTTTATCCCAATTCTGTCGAGGATAACAATGGAGCCCTTCCCACCCCAGGCGTTTAACACATGCACACACGTCAACTCGGTAAAAACGGCCCCCACGTCTCTGCCATCGGCCTCGGCTGCATGGGCATGACCGATTTCTACACCCCCGGCACCGACACCACAGAGGCCACCGCGACCCTGCATCGCGCCCTGGAGCTGGGGGTGAACTTCCTCGACACCGCCGACATGTACGGCCCGCACACCAACGAAGCGCTGATCGGCAAAGCCATCGTCGGCAAGCGCGACCAGGTGTTCCTGGCCAGCAAGTTCGGCATCGTGCGCGACCCGGCCAACCCGACGCTGCGCGGTGTCGACGGGCGCCCCGAGTACATCCGCAACGCCATCGATGGCACCTTGCGCCGCCTCGGCGTGGAGACCCTCGACCTCTACTACCAACACCGCATCGACCCCGAAGTGGCGATCGAAGAAACCGTCGGGGCCATGGCTGAACTGGTCAAGCAAGGCAAGGTGCGTTACCTGGGCCTGAGCGAAGCGTCGGCGGCCACCCTGGAGCGGGCGCACAAGGTCCACCCCATCAGCGCCCTGCAAAGCGAATATTCGCTGTGGAGCCGCGACCAGGAAGACAACGGCTGCCTCGCCGCCTGCCAGCGCCTGGGCGTTGCGTTTGTGCCCTACAGCCCGTTGGGCCGCGGCTTTCTCACCGGCGCGCTGCAAAGCCCGGACGATTTCGACGCCGACGACTATCGCCGCCAAAGCCCGCGCTTCCAAGGCGAGAATTTCGCGAAGAACCTGCAACTGGTGACACAGGTGCAGGCCCTGGCGCGGGACAAGGGGGTCAGCGCCGGACAGTTGGCGCTGGCCTGGGTGTTGGCGCAGGGCGACTACATCATCCCCATCCCGGGGACCAAGCGACGCAAGTACCTGGAAGAGAACGTCGCGGCGCTGTCGGTGCGCCTCAGCCCGAGTGAATTGGCGGCGCTGGAGGCGGTGTTTGCGGCCGATGCCACAGTCGGCCTGCGTTATCCCGAAACGGTGATGGCGATGCTGAACATCTGAACACCCCGGAGCGCCCAGAAGCGGCGCTCCAACTTTCTTGTACGAACGTACCTAAAGCTCTGGATCGCCAAGCCGATAGCCCGACGAAGCTCTAATAAAGCCGCGTGAATAACAAACGCTTCGTAAGGACGATCCCATGCCCCCACTGCGCTCTATCCAAGCCCGCTATACCGTGTTTCTGGTGCTGTTCGTCCTGGTGCTGTTTGTGTTGACCATCGTCGGCATCGGCCAACTGGTCGCACCCACGCTGCGCCATACCGAAGAACAAGTGGTGCTCAACCGCATCAGCGAAGTCGCCGAACAGATCCAGGGCGAACTGAACAAGGTTCAGGCCCAACAACGCAGCATCACCCAAACCATTCCCCTGCTCGACAGCGATGCCATCGACAAGGTCCTGCCTGGCCTGGTCGACCAGTACGGCGAGCTGAAAGTCTTCGGTGGTGGCATTTGGCCGCTTCCCAACCAGCGCACCCCCGGGCGCAACAAACACAGTACGTTCTGGCACCGTGATGCTTCGGGCAAGCTGACGGTCAATACCTTCTGGAACAGCGACCCGGCGCCCAATTACTACGACCAGAGCTGGTACAAAGGCGGGCTCGCTTCACCTCGCGGCCAGTGCGCCTGGGCGGCGGCCTACAAGGATGACGCCAGCCAGGAGCCACGCACCAACTGTGCCATGGCGATCCAGCGCGACGGTGCCGCTTATGGCGTGGCGACCATCGATGTGACCCTGGGCTTCTTCAATGAGTTGGTGGCCAGCAAGGAAAAAGACATCGGTGGGCAAATGCTGATCGTTGAAGGCGACGGCAAGATCATCAGCAACAGCTCGCGCATCAGCGGCCCGGTGGTGTTGAAAAACATCAGCGAGCTGACTGGCACGTCGGCCTTCGCCGCCCAGGTCAGCAAAGCCCTGGCCCAGCGCAACCAAGCCTTGCAGCGCAGTGAGTTCGACAACGGCGGCGTCGCCAGCACCTTTTACATGCGCCCGATTGAAGGCACCCCGTGGTTCCTCGCCACCGCCCTGCCCACCTCGCTGATCACTGCCCAGCGCGATGATGTACTGGGCACCCTGGCCCTGCTGCAAATCCCTATGGTGTTGCTGCTGGTGCTGCTCGCGGTGTACGCGATCCGCCAATTGGTGCAGCGCATGACCACGCTGAAAAGCAATATCGATGCATTGTCTGCCGGCGACGCCGACCTGACCCGACGCATCACCATCCGCGCCGAAGACGAACTGGGCGCCATCGGCCACTCGGTCAACCGGTTTATCGTCTACCTGCAAAACATGATAGGCGAAGTCACCCAGGCCACGGGCGCCATGTCCTCGGGCCTGGAGCAATTGCAACAGACCTCGGTGCAGACCAACCAGATCCTGCTGCGACATGCCTCGGAGACCGACCAGACCGTCACCGCCATCACCGAAATGAGTTCCACCGCCGACACCGTCGCGCAAAACGCCGCCGAAACCGCGGCCTTTACCCAGCGTGCCAACGAACACGCCGACCGTTCCCGTGTGGTGGTGGGTGAGGCGTCCAACAGTGTCAGCGCGTTGATCGGCGAAGTTTCCAGTGCCACCCAGAGCGTGGAAAACATGCGCCAGGACGCCGCGCGTATCACCGAGACCCTGGGTGTGATCGGCGCGATTGCCGGCCAGACCAACCTGTTGGCGCTCAACGCCGCCATCGAGGCGGCGCGGGCTGGCGAGCAAGGCCGTGGGTTCGCGGTGGTCGCCGACGAAGTGCGCGCACTGGCGGCACGGACCCAGGCCAGCACGTCGCAGATCAACGAGATGCTGGTGCGCCTGACCACGGGGGTCAGCACGTCCGTCGCGGCCATGGAAAACACCCAGGCCAGTTGCCAGTCGGCCGCCGACGCCACGGCGCGGGTGAACACCGGCCTGGACGAAATGGCGGGCTCGGTCAGCCACATCAACAACCTCAGCACCCAGATCGCCACGGCCGCCGAGCAGCAAAGCGCAGTGACCGAGGAGATCAACCGCAGCATGGTGCACATTCGTCATATGGTCGAAGAGTTGGTGCAAAGTGGTCACGCCACCGAAGCCAATACCCAAAGCCTGCTCGACGCCAATGGCCGGGTTATTGCACTGATGAGTCGCTTCAAAGTCCGTTGATCAACTCGCCAAGGTCTCCCGTGCAAAGCGCGGGAGTCGGACTATTCTGACAGCTCAAGGTGTTTAGCCACGCCACACAGGAGGTGTGTCATGCGCGCTGTCGAGCAGTCGGTCCGGTTGGAGCGGATCAGTCAGGAACGCTTTATCCAGGCCCCGACCGAGGCCGTCTACGACTACGTGACCCAACCGGACCGCTGGCACGAATGGCACCCCACTTCCCTCGGCGCCGAGACCGGCACCTGCGGTTCCCTCCCCGTCGGCGCCCGCTTCACCGAATTCATCGACCTGTTGGGCATCCGCGTCCCTATGAGCTATCGCGTGCAGATCGCCCGACGCCCCGACGAATTCAAGACCGTGTTTACCTCCCTGGCCGTCGACGGCTCGATTCACTATTTCTTGCAGGCCCACCACGATGGCACGCTGTTCAAGCGTGTGCTGATCTACGAGACCGAGTTGCAACTGGCCAGCCTGCATGAACGCATGATTGAGCTGTCGTCCGTTGCCCTGGACCAGCTCAAGCAACGACTGGAAAACCCACCCTCTGTATAATTTAGAAACATTATCGCCGCGTACCCTTGCAAAAAGCAGGGAAAATGCCGGGCTTACTGCTCGGAACCGGATGACAACCCATGAAGACCCCATTGCGCGTGGCCCTGCTTTCGGCCCTGTTCACCGCCACCCTGGCCCAGGCGGCCGACCTGATCCCTATCGACGTGCACCGCGACGCCAATTGCGGCTGCTGCAAGAAGTGGATCAGCCACCTGGAAAGCAACGGTTTCAAGGTCAATGACCATGTGGAAACCGACATGAGCGCGGTCAAGCAACGCCTCGGCGTCGCCCCACGCCTGGGTTCGTGCCACACCGCCGTGATCGACGGCAAGTTCGTCGAAGGCCACGTGCCCGCCGAGCAGGTACTGGCTTTGCGCACACGCGACGACCTGCTCGGCGTCGCCGCACCGGGTATGCCCATGGGCTCGCCTGGCATGGAAGTCGAGGGTCGCAGCGAAGCCTTTGAAGTGATCGGTCTGACCCGTGATGGCAAGGACGTCGTGGTGGCTGAATACCCGGCGCAATGATCGCGGGTTACCTGGGACTGTTCGTCGCGGCGTTTGGCGCCGCGACCTTATTACCCCTGCAATCGGAAGCGGTGCTGGTCGGCCTGCTGCTCAGTGGGCATTACAGCCTGTGGCTGCTGCTGGGCGTCGCCACCCTCGGCAACGTGCTCGGTTCAGTGGTGAACTGGTGGCTGGGGCGCTGGGTGGAGCACTTCAAGGGGCGACGCTGGTTTCCGGTCAATGACCGGCAACTGGACAAGGCCCGGCGGCATTACCAGCGCTGGGGGCATTGGACGCTGCTGCTCAGTTGGCTGCCGGTCATCGGGGACCCGCTGACCCTGGTCGCCGGCGTGATGCGCGAGCCCCTGTGGCGTTTCTTGCTGTGGGTGACCGTGGCCAAAAGCCTGCGCTACGCCGTGCTCGCCGCGCTGACCTTGCACTGGGTGTGAATCCCTGTTTAATTTCTCGCCAACATTAAACGCCGTTTAATCCAACCTTTTTCGGGGCACTCGTTGATGTCGGTACAGATCGCAGTGATTGATGATTGGCAGAACGTGGCCAGTGGCGTGGTGGACTGGTCGCCGCTTGCAAGCGTCGGCCAGGTGCACTTCCTGCACGATTACCCGGCGGACACCGCCACCATGATCCAGCGCTTGCAGGGCTTCGAGGTCATTTGCGTGATGCGCGAACGCTCGACCTTCGACAAGGCCCTGCTCCAGGGCTTGCCCAGGCTCAAGCTGCTGGTGACCGGCGGCATGCGCAACGCGGCCATCGACATTCCCGCCGCCAAGGCACTGGGGGTTCAGGTGTGTGGCACTGACAGCTATAAACAGGCAGCACCGGAATTGACCTGGGCATTGATCATGGCGTCTACCCGCAACCTGCTGGCCGAAGCCAACTCGCTGCGCGCCGGGGGCTGGCAGGTTGGCCTGGGGGGCGACCTGCATGGCAAGACCCTGGGGATTCTCGGGCTCGGCAGCATCGGTCAAAAGGTCGCCCAGTTCGCCCAGGTGTTCGGCATGCGCGTGATCGCCTGGAGTGAAAACCTCACGCCGGAGCGCGCGGCCGAGTCGGGGGTGACGTGGGTCAGCAAGCAGGCGCTGTTCGAACAGTCCGACATTCTCAGCGTGCACTTGGTGCTCAGCGAGCGCAGCCGAGGCCTGGTGGATGCCGAGGCGCTGGGCTGGATGAAACCGTCTGCGCGCCTGGTGAACACTGCCCGCGGGCCGATCGTGGACGAGCAGGCGCTGGTGCGTGCGCTGGAAACCGGCAAGCTGGCCGGCGCGGCACTGGATGTATTTGCCGATGAGCCACTGCCGTTGGACCACCCGTTCCGCCGCCTGCCCAATGTGCTGGCCACCCCCCATGTGGGCTATGTAAGCGAGCAGAACTACCGGCAGTTCTATCAGCAGATGATCGAAGACATCCAGGCCTGGGCCTGCCACGCCCCCATTCGCACGCTGAACTAACGCGCCTGTAGTGAGCGGGCTTGCCCCGCGCTGGGGGGCGAAGCCGCCCCAAATCCGCACACTGCGGTCTTCCTGATACACCGCGGCGGGCCATTTTGGGGCGGCTTCGCCCCCCAGCGCGGGGCAAGCCCGCTCACTACAAACACCTATCCGCGTACTTTCTGGGCATGCTTTCAAAGCGGTATAGGGTTACAAGTTTTTTGTCCTACAAAAATTCCTCACAAACCCTACGGGCTCTGGGATCTGTCCTAGACTGATGACCGATGGGTCCGTTTCAAAACAAAAACCCCGCAAAAAATCGAAACTTTCCAACTCTGCCGTAGGTCCAGTTTTAAGGTGAGGCGAGCACGTGGAGTTCATCCGCAATGCCCGTCCATCCAATCTTTTCGAGCCAAATGTGCATCTGGCATACGCCTTGCCAGTTTGTACAGTGCTTGTGCGCCTGACCGCAGGAAGCGGTCATCGGAGCTGATGGCAGCGGGCCATTAGCCAACCAACATGTGGGAGTGAATTATGATCAATGCCGCTGTAGTTGTTCAGGGAGAGCGTGTCAGTCAGCCGGTAGGGGGGCCATCATTGGTCGACCTGCCCACCACTGTGCGGCAGGTCGTGAACGAAAATCCCAACCGCAAGAAAGTCTTGTTTGTCACCTCTGAATTCGCCGACCTGGTCAAGACCGGCGGCCTCGGCGACGTGTCCGCCGCCCTGCCCCGCGCCATGGCCCATCTGCACGATGTACGCGTGTTGATCCCCGGGTACCCACAGGTGATGGAAAGCGATAACCCGATTCATATCGTCGGCGAGCTGGGCGGCCACGCTGCGCTGCCGCCGTGCAAGATCGGGCGCATGGACCTCAAGGACGGCCTGGTCATCTATGTGCTGATCTGCCCCGAACTGTACGAACGTGAAGGCACGCCCTACGGCGCCAACAACGGTCGCGACTGGCCGGACAACCATATCCGCTTCGCCCGCCTCGGCCTGGCCGCCGCCGACATGGCCGCCAACCTTGCGCAGATCCACTGGTGCCCTGACCTGGTGCACGCCCACGACTGGCCCGCTGGCCTGGCGCCGGCCTATATGCACTGGCGTGGGTCACGCACGCCGACGCTGTTCACCATCCACAACCTGGCCTATCAAGGCGTGGTCAGCCTGGCCTCCACGCCGGAGTTGGGCATTCCGCCCCACGCCCTGCAACAGGAAGGCATGGAGTTCTACGGCAAGATGTCGTTCCTCAAGGCTGGCATGGCGTATTCCAGCCATATCACCACGGTGAGCGCAACGTACGCCCAGGAGATCACCACCCCAGAATTCGGCTGCGGCCTCGATGGTTTCCTGGCCAGCAAGACCCAGCAAGGCCTGCTCAGCGGCATCCCGAACGGCATCGATGAAAGTTGGGAAACCTCCACCGATACGCACCTGCAACATAATTTCAATATTGGCGACTGGGACGGCAAGGCCATCAACGCCGGCCACGTGCGCCGCCTGTTCGGCCTGCACGACTCCAAAGGCCCGCTGTTCGCAGTGGTCTCGCGCCTGGTCTACCAGAAAGGCCTGGACCTCACCGAAGCCGTAGCCGGCTTTATCGTCGAAAACGGCGGCCAGATCGCGATCATCGGCCGTGGCGAGCCGGAAGAAGAACAGGCCATGCGCGAACTGGCGCTGCGCTTTCCCGGCCAGGTCGGCGTGCGCATCGGCTTCAACGAAACCGACGCCCGGCGCATGTTTGCCGGCAGCGATTTCCTGTTGATGCCCTCGCGCTATGAGCCGTGCGGCCTGAGCCAGATGTACGCGCAACGTTTCGGCTCGCTGCCGGTGGCGCGCAACACCGGCGGGCTCGCAGACACCATTGAAGATGGCGTCACCGGCTTCCTGTTCAATGAATCCAGCGTAGAAAGTTACCGCGAAGCCCTGAGCCGAGCGTTCAGGGTCTTCGCCTTCCCGGGCCTGCTCAATGCCATGCGTTCGCGCGCCATGACCCAACCCTTCAACTGGTGCCAGGCGGTGGAACCCTACGCCGAACTGTACGAACAGCTTGTGGCCAAGGCCCTGGGGAAATCCGCCAATAAATAGACATGGGAGGTCTCTGTAGATGCCGTCACGGACTCTGGAAACCTGGCCCCACGGCGCAATCATGCTGGACGCGCAACACACGCGTTTTGCCTTGTGGGCGCCAGACGCGTATTACGTCAGCGTTGAATTGGAACACGGTAAGTCCGTCGCCATGCTGCCCCAGGCAGATGGCTGGTTTGAAACTGAAATAGCCTGCCCGGCAGGCACGCGCTACCGCTTCAATATCGATGGGGAAAAGGATGTCCCCGACCCGGCGTCCCGGGCCCAGGCCACGGACGTGCATGGCTGGAGCCGGGTCGTCGACCCCCTCGCCTATCAATGGCGACACAGCCAGTGGCACGGCCGTCCGTGGCACGAAGCGGTGATCTATGAACTGCACGTCGGCGCGTTGGGCGGTTACGCCGCCGTAGAGCAACACCTGCCGCGCCTGGCCGAGCTGGGCGTGACTGCGATCGAGCTGATGCCATTGGCGCAGTTCCCCGGCGAACGCAACTGGGGCTACGACGGGGTTTTGCCCTATGCGCCCCACGCCAGCTACGGCACGCCCGAGCAGCTCAAGCACCTGATCGACAGCGCCCATGAACACGGCCTGGCGGTGATCCTCGACGTGGTCTACAACCACTTCGGCCCCGACGGCAATTACCTGGGCCAATACGCCCAGGGTTTCTTTCGCGAAGAGGTGCACACGCCTTGGGGCGCCGGCATCGACTTCGAACGCCGTGAAGTGCGCAACTTCTTCCTCGACAACGCGCTGATGTGGCTACTTGAATACCGCTTCGACGGCCTGCGCCTGGACGCTGTGCACGCCATCGACAACCCGGGGTTCCTCAAGGAGCTGGCGCAACGGGTGCGCCAGCAAGTCGATACCGGCCGCCACGTGTGGTTGGTGCTGGAGAACGAATTCAACCAGGCCAACCTGCTCGAGCACGATTTCGACGCGCAGTGGAATGACGACGGCCACAACGCCCTGCACGTGTTGCTCACCGGCGAGACCGACGCCTATTACAGTGACTTCGCCACCGACACCACGGCCAAGCTCGCCCGCTGCCTGGGCGAAGGCTTCATCTACCAGGGCGATACCACCCGCCACGGCCACACACGCGGCGAACCCAGCGGCCATCTGCCGCCGACCGCGTTTGTGCTGTTCTTGCAGAACCATGACCAGATCGGCAACCGCGCCCTCGGTGAACGCTTGCATCAACTCTGCTCACCCCAGGCACTTCAGGCGGCAACCACGTTGCTGCTGCTGTCACCGATGATCCCGCTGCTGTTTATGGGCGATGAAGTCAACGCCAGCGAACCGTTTCTGTTTTTCACCGACCACCACGGCGAACTGGCCGAAGCGGTGCGCGAAGGCCGACGCAATGAATTTGCCGACTTCGCCGCATTCAACGAACCGGCGCTGCGCAAACGCATTCCCGACCCGAACGCCCTGCGCACCTTTGAACACTCGACACCGACCTTCACCGACCACCCCCAGGCCCGGCTCTATCGCCAGTTGCTCAGCCTGCGCCACCGCCACCTGGTGCCGCACCTGCCCGGCAGCGTCGCATTGGGCGCACAGGTGCTGGCCGAGGGCGCCGTCAGTGCACGTTGGCGCCTGGGCAACGGCAGCCTGCTGCAGATCGACCTCAATCTGAGCGCCACCGCACTCGCGTATCACCGCGCCGAACACCTGCTATTCGAAACGCCTGCCGACCAAGGCGCACAACTGCCGCCGTACAGCGCACGCGTCACCCTATCCCCTGTTGGAGAGCACTCTTGAGCGAAGCGAACCTGGAAATCCTCGCCAGCCGCGCGGGCCTGGCCGTCGATTGGATCGACGCCAACGGCCGCCCACAACGCGTCAAACCCGAGGCCCTGCGCGCCGTGCTCAAGGGCCTGGGCCACCCCGCCGACAGCGACGCCGAGGTCGACGCCAGCCTGCTGCAACTGGAGCACGCCCAACAGGACAGGCAATTGCCGCCCTTGATGACAGTCGACAGCGGCGACAGCCTCAACCTGGCGCATTACTTCGAACCCGACACCCTGTGCCGGGTCAGCCTTGAAGGCGGCGACACCCTGGAGCTGCGCCTCGACGGCAATGCGCTACTGCCCGGCGTCATCGCCCTCGGCTATCACCACGTGCACATCGCTGGCCAGACCTTCACCCTCGCCGTCGCGCCTACCCACTGCTACAGCGTGGCCGAAGCGGTGCATAGCCAACCCGCGCGTGCCTGGGGCATCAGCGCCCAACTCTATGCCCTGCGTCGCTTGGGCGACGGCGGCTTTGGCGACACCCTGGCCCTGGAACACCTGGCGCGCGCGGCCGCCGAACGCGGGGCCGATGCCTTGGCGATCAGCCCGATGCACGCGATGTTCAGCGCCGATACCGGGCGCTACAGTCCGTATTCGCCGTCCAGCCGCTTGTTCCTCAACAGCCTGTACGCCTCGCCCGCCTGCATCCTCGGCGAACGCGAAGTGCGCAGTGCCATCGAGGCCCTGGGCCTGACGGAAGAACTGCACGACCTGGAACAACACAGCCTGATCGACTGGCCCAGCGCAGCCAAAGCCAAGCAACGCCTGCTGCGCGCGCTGTATGAAGACTTCCGCCACGGCCATCACCCGCAACACGCCGACTTCCTCAGCTTCCGCCAGGCTGGCGGCGAAGCCCTCGAAAACCACTGCCGCTTCGAAGCCGTACAAGCCGCGCGCGCCGCAGCCGGTGAGGATCTCGACTGGCGCCACTGGCCCCAGGATTGGCGCGACCCACAAAGCCCGGCACTGGCACAATTTGCCGCAGAGCACGCCAGCGAGATCGGTTATTTCGCCTTCAGCCAATGGCTGATCGCCCGTTGCCTGGAACGCGCACAACAAGCCGCGCGGGGCAGTGGCATGGGCGTCGGCCTGATCGCTGACCTCGCCGTGGGCGCCGACGGCGGTGGCAGCCAGGCCTGGAGCCGTCAGGATGAACTGCTCGCCGACCTCACCGTCGGCGCACCACCGGACATCCTCAATCGTGCCGGCCAGGGCTGGGGGATTTCCGCGTTTTCTCCGGAGGGTCTGCAACGCAACGGCTTTCGCGCCTTCATCGAGATGCTGCGCGCCAACTTCGCCCACGCCGGCGGCTTGCGCATCGACCATGTGATGGGCCTGCAACGCCTGTGGGTGATCCCCATGGATGCCTCGCCACGGGACGGCGCTTACCTGTATTACCCTGTGGACGACCTGCTGCGCTTGCTCGCCCTCGAATCCCACCGCCACCAAGCCATTGTCCTCGGCGAAGACCTCGGCACCGTGCCCGATGGCCTGCGCGAAAAACTCATCGGCCGCTCGATCCTGGGCATGCGCGTGCTGCTGTTCGAACAGGGTCACGACGGCCAGTTCAAGCCAATCCTCGACTGGCCCGACAACGCCCTGGCCACCACCAGCACCCACGACCTGCCAACCCTCAACGGCTGGTGGCACAGCCGCGACATCGAGTGGAATATCCAGCTCGGCCTGATCGACGCGCCCACTGTCGAGCAATGGAGCGAACACCGCCTGCGCGAGCGCCAGGCGCTGCGTCAGGCCTTGAGCCAGGACCCGCAGAATTTCGTCGATGAGATTCGCAACGAAACCGACCACATGATCGACGCCAGCGTGCGTTACCTGGGCCACACTCGTGCGCCGCTGGTGCTGCTGCCGCTGGAAGATGCCCTGGCCGTGGACGAGCAAGCCAACCTGCCGGGCACCATCGACACCCACCCCAATTGGCGCCGACGCTTGCCGGGCGAAGCCTCCAGCCTGCTCGACAACGCCGGTGCCGCACGCCGCCTGGAACTGCTGGCCGTGGCGCGCAACCAGGCCTACGAGCGTGACCGATGAAAACACTGCCGCTACGCGCGACCCAACGCCTGCAATTTCATCGCGGCTTTACCCTGGATGATGCGGTGCCGCTGGTGCCGTACTTCGCCGCGCTGGGAATCAGTCATCTGTATGCTTCGCCGCTGCTCAGCGCCCGCGCCGGCTCCATGCATGGCTACGATGTGGTCGACCCCACGCGTGTCAATCCCGAGCTGGGCGGTGAAGCGGCATTGCGGCGCCTGGTGGGCGCTTTGCGCGAACACGACATGGGGCTGATCCTCGATATTGTCTCCAACCACATGGCCGTCGGCGGCGCCGATAACCCCTGGTGGCTGGACCTGCTGGAGTGGGGGCGCTTGAGCCCCTACAGCGAGTTTTTCGACATCCAGTGGCACTCGCCAGACCCGTTGCTCAAGGGCCAATTGCTCATGCCGTTCCTCGGCAGCGATTACGGCGAAGCTTTGCAGAGCGGCACTGTGACCCTGCAATTTGATGCGGCCCACGGCGCGTTTTACGTCGCGCATTACGAACACCACTTCCCGATCTGCCCACGGGATTACCCCGCGATCCTCGGCACCGACCCATTGCTCCAGCCGCTGGCCGAGCGCTTCAGCGCCCTCGCCTATCAAGACGACGCCTACCATGAGGCCGCACGGCTCAAACAGTTACTGGCCGAACGCGCCAGCGAGGACCAGGTCCTGCGCGCCATCGAGCAACAGTTGGCCAGGTTCGACTTCGACCGCCTGCATCATCTGCTGGAACAACAAGCCTACCGCCTGGCCAGCTGGCGTACGGCGGCGGACGACATCAACTGGCGGCGCTTCTTCGACGTCAACGAGCTCGGCGGCCTGCGTGTCGAACGCAGTGCGGTGTTCGAAGCCACCCACGGCAAGATCTTCGAACTGATCAGCGAAGGCCTGGTGGACGGCCTGCGCATCGACCATATCGACGGCCTGGCCGACCCACGCGGCTACTGCCGCAAGCTGCGCCGACGCGTGGACTCGCTGGCGCCCGGACGGCACTTGCCGATCTTTGTCGAGAAGATCCTCGGCGACGGTGAAACTCTGCGTGAAGACTGGCAGGTGGACGGCACCACCGGCTACGAATTCATGAACCAGCTGTCGTTGCTGCAACATCACCCGGACGGCTTCGCCCCACTGGCAGAGCTGTGGACGCGCCACAGCGAGCGCCCGTCGGCGTTCATCGAGGAAGCGCGCCTGGCCCGCCAGCAAATCCTCAACGGCTCCCTCGGCGGCGACTTTGAAAGCGTGGCCCAGGCCCTGCTGCAAGTGGCCCGCGACGACGTGATGACCCGCGACTTGACCCTTGGCGCAATCCGCCGTGCCTTGCAGGAATTGATCGTGCATTTCCCGGTGTACCGCACCTACATCAGCGCCCGCGGCCGCAGTGCCGCCGATGAGCGTGTGTTCCAGCAGGCCATGGACGGCGCCCGCAGCACCTTGGGCGAAGGCGACTGGCCGGTGCTTGACCACCTGGCCAACTGGCTAGGCGGCCAACCCTGGCGCGATCGCCCGCTGGGGCGTGAGCGCAAGATCCTCAAGCATGCCTGCGTACGGTTCCAGCAACTGACCTCGCCGGCGGCGGCCAAGGCGGTGGAAGACACCGCGTTCTATCGTTCGGCGGTGCTGTTGTCGCGCAACGATGTGGGCTTCAGCACCGAGCACTTCAGTGCGCCGCTGGCCGAGTTTCATGCGGTCAACCGGCAGCGCTTGCAGAGCTTCCCCGACAACCTGCTGGCCACCGCCACCCACGACCACAAGCGCGGCGAAGACAGCCGCGCACGCCTGGCGGTGCTGAGTGAATGCGCACCGTGGTTTGCCGAGCAAGTGGAACACTGGCGCAGCCTTGCCGCGCCGTTGCGCAGCGACACCAGCCCCGCCGCAGGCGATGAACTGATCCTCTATCAAGTGCTGCTGGGCAGTTGGCCACTGGACCTCGGTGCAGACCTCGAGGGTTACCAACAACGCCTCTGGCAGTGGCAACAAAAAGCCTTGCGCGAAGCCAAGTTGCACAGCAGTTGGAGCGCGCCCAACGAGGCCTACGAGCGCGGCGTCGAAACCTTTCTGTCGCGCTTGCTGCTGAGCGCTGAAGGCCACGCCTTGCGCAGCGCCATCGGCAACGCCGCCCAGGTCATCGCCCCGGCTGGCGCGATCAATGGGCTGGCGCAATCCTTGCTTCGCATCACCGTGCCGGGGGTGCCGGACCTGTACCAGGGCGCCGAGTTCTGGGACTTCAGCCTGGTGGACCCGGACAACCGTCGCCCGGTGGATTTCAACGCCCGGCAACAGGCGTTGCGCACCCCACCGGACATCGGCGAACTGTTGTTCCACTGGCGCGACGGGCGTATCAAACAGGCGGTGATCGCCCAGGCCTTGGCCCTGCGCAAGGCCTACCCCGAACTGTTCCACAGTGGCCGCTACACGCCGCTGCAAGTGCTGGGCAAACACGCCGCGCACGTTGTCGCGTTCGCCCGCGAACACCAGGGCAAATACCTCGTGGTGGTGGTGCCACGCTGGTCCCATTGCCTGCTTGAAAACGGTGTGTTTCCCCAGATCAATGCGCAGGTTTGGGGCGATACACGGGTCACACTACCGTTCGCCGCCACGACACAAAAATGGAAGGGACTTTTCCACACAGGCGCAGTCACACCAAACAAGGAGCTGCCGCTGAGCACTGCCCTGGGGGATTTCCCGGTCAACGTCTTTATTAATCCTGATGATCAAGAGAGCTGAACATTTTCTGTGAGGAGCATTGCGATGAGTACTGAAGACAAACGCATACGGGAACTGGCACACCAGATCTGGGAGTCGGAGGGCAAACCCCACGGCCAGGACACGCGCCATTGGGAGATGGCACGCAAGCTGGCGGAAGCCGAAGCTTTGACGCCGAGCAAGCCTAAGCCGGCAGCCAAACCGAAAGCGGCGGCCAAGCCCAAGCCAGCCGCCAAGCCGCCCGCCGAGAAAAAACCCAAGGCCCCGCGCAAACCGGCCAGTTGAGCGCACTTCCCTGTGGGAGCGGGCTTGCCCGCGAATGCGCTGGGTCAGCACCGATGCACTGACTGACACTCGGCATTCGCGGGCAAGCCCGCTTCCACAGGGGGCGCATTTCACTCTGAATTCAATGCTCACCTGACCACCGTCAGCACGGCCGCGTTCGTCCCGAAAAAATTCTGCAGGAGCAACTCAATGAGCAAACCCGACAACACCCCATCGACGCCTAAAAACGAGCCGTCGCGGATTCGTGAAGGTTTGCCCTTCCCCCTCGGCGCTACCTGGGACGGTCTGGGCGTCAACTTTGCGCTGTTCTCGGCCAACGCGACCAAGGTCGAGCTGTGCCTGTTCGACGACAGCGGCGAGGTGGAGCTGGAGCGCATCGAGCTGCCCGAATACACCGATGAAACCTTCCACGGCTACCTGCCTGACGCCCACCCGGGGCTTATCTACGGCTACCGCGTGTACGGCCCGTATGACCCGGCCAACGGTCACCGTTTCAACCATCACAAATTGCTGATCGACCCTTATGCCAAGCAATTGGTCGGGGCGCTCAAATGGTCCGAGGCGCTGTTCGGCTACACCATCGGCCACCCGGACGACGACCTCAGTTTCGACGAACGCGACAGCGCGCCCTTCGTGCCCAAGTGCAAGGTCATCGACCCGGCGCACACCTGGGGCAACGACCAGCCGGTGCGGGTGCCGTGGGACCGCACGATCATCTACGAAACCCACCTGCGCGGCATCAGCATGCGCCACCCCAGCGTCGGCGAATCCGTGCGTGGCACCTGCGCAGGGTTGATGGAAGATGATGTGCTCAAGCATATCCGCCAGCTCGGCGTGTCCTCCGTCGAACTGCTGCCAGTGCACGCGTTCGTCAACGACCAGCACCTGCTGCAAAAAGGCATGACCAACTATTGGGGCTACAACAGCATCGCGTTTTTTGCCCCCGACCCGCGTTACCTGGCCAGCGGCAAGATCGCCGAGTTCAAGGAAATGGTCGCGCACCTGCACGAGCAGAAGCTCGAAGTGATCCTCGACGTGGTCTACAACCACACCGCCGAAGGCAACGAGCGCGGCCCGACCCTGTCCATGCGCGGTATCGACAACGCCTCGTACTACCGCCTGATGCCGGATGACAAGCGCTTCTATATCAACGACTCCGGCACCGGCAACACCCTCGACCTGAGTCACCCGTGCGTGCTGCAAATGGTCACCGACTCGCTGCGCTACTGGGCCAACGAGATGCACGTCGACGGCTTCCGCTTCGACCTGGCGACGATCCTCGGGCGCTACCGCGAGGGGTTCGACGAGCGCCACAGTTTCCTCGTCGCCTGCCGCCAGGACCCGGTGTTGCGCCAGCTCAAACTTATCGCCGAACCCTGGGACTGCGGCCCCGGCGGTTATCAAGTCGGCAACTTCCCGCCGGGCTGGGTGGAATGGAACGACCGTTTCCGCGACACCGTGCGCGCCTTCTGGAAAGGCGATGACGGCCAACTCGCCGACTTCGCCGCACGCATGACCGCCTCCGGCGAGATGTTCAACCATCGTGGCCGCCGGCCCTATGCCTCGGTGAACTTCATCACCGCCCACGACGGTTTCACCCTGCACGACCTGGTGTCGTACAACGACAAACACAACGAGGCCAACGACGAGAACAATCAGGACGGCAGTAACAACAACCTGTCCTGGAACCACGGCGTCGAAGGCCCCACCGACGACCCGGAAATCAACGAGCTGCGCCTGCGCCAGATGCGCAACTTCTTCGCCACGCTGCTGCTGGCCCAGGGCACGCCGATGATCGTCGCGGGTGACGAGTTCGCGCGTACGCAACATGGCAACAACAACGCTTATTGCCAGGACAGCGAAATCGGCTGGGTCAACTGGGACCTGGACGAAGACGGCAAGGCCCTGCTCAAGTTCGTCAAACGCCTGATCAAGCTGCGCCTGGCGTACCCGATCCTGCGCCGTGGGCGTTTCCTGGTGGGCGACTACAACGAAGACATCGGCGTCAAGGACGTCACCTGGCTCGCGCCGGATGGCAATGAGATGACCACCGAGCAGTGGCAGGACAGCCATGGCCGCTGCCTGGGCATGCTGATGGACGGCCGTGCCCAGGAAACCGGCATTCGTCGGCCAGGTGCCGATGCCACCTTACTGCTGGTGGTGAATGCGCACCACGACATGGTCAACTTCCGCCTGCCGCCGGTGCCTGAAGGCGGCTTCTGGACGTGCATGGTCGACACCAACCAGACCGCCGTGCGCGGCCAGGAACGCTTCGAGTTCGATCACGAGTACGCGGCCACTGGGCGTTCGCTGCTGTTGTTTGAGCTGCAATACGAGGAGGAGGTGTGACCCAGCCACCAAGTCGGTAAAAAAACGACATCCCAAGATGTAAAAGCGACCAATCGTTGACTATGCTCAAGTCGCCTTGCCGGCACTCCAGGGTTGGAGTGCCGTGCAGTCACGCCAGCGGAGCCTGGAGTGAATAAAAGAGTGTCGTCCCGTCAACGGGGTACGACCCGCATCAATCGACAAGGATGTGACACCCATGAAGCCTGCCTCCTTAAGCGACGGCCGCCGCGGCCCGGCGCAAATCTGGAACAGCGCCCCGCAACTGGCGCAAATCCCCGTAATCAATCCGACTTCGCTGGTACCACGGGACACCCGCGTGGTGGTGGTCGCCCCGCATCCGGGCGATGAAGTGCTGGCTTGCGGCGGTCTGCTGCAACTGCTGAGCACCCTGGATCATCCGCTGCAACTGATCTCTGTGACCGACGGCAGCGCCAGCCACCCCGGCTCCAGCGTGTGGCCGGCAAGCCGCCTGAGCGTGGTGCGGCCCCAGGAAAGCGTCGAGGCGCTGCGCCGCCTGGGCATGCCATTGCATAGCCTGAAGTGGATTCGCGGCGGCTTTTGCGACAACGCCCTGGCCGCCCGCGAGCAACCGTTGGGCCAGTTCATTGCCCGCTACCTGCAGCCAGGGGATGTGGTCTTCACCACGTGGCGCAACGACGGCAACGACGACCATGATGCAGTCGGTCGCGCCACCGCCCATGCATGCAACCTGGTGGGGGCGCGCCTGTACGAGCTACCGATCTGGGCGTGGCACTGGCCAACGCGGGAGGCGTCTGTGATCCCCTGGCAACGGGCGCGCAAGGTACGCCTGGATACCTGGAGCGTGGCGCGCAAGCTGCACGCTGCCCACGCCTACGCCAGCCAGTTGGTGGGCGACCCCGAGATCGGCTTGGCGCCCATGCTTGCGCAAGTGTTGCTGGAACGCATGCGCGACCCGTATGAGATCGTGTTTGTCTAGGCACGCACTCGTCTATACCTGTCAATTCTCACAGTGGCGGGCGCTGGAATCTGCTACTAAGGTGGCAACAGCGCTGCACAGGTTGAGGTGCAGTCGAGAAAGCCATGCCAACCCCTTGCATTGGCCGGTGTTTTTGAGCAGGTACCCCGTATTCCCTGATCCATATCGCGCATCACGTTGTCATGGTTTGAGCCGCATTGCTCATTCATGAGGACGGATTATGCGTATACGCACTTGCCCCCCGCTGTACTTCGGCCTCGCCACGTCGGCGATCCTCGCGGCATGGCCGCTGCTGTCCCAGGGCGCCTGTGTCGTCAGCGGCAGCCCTGCCACCGGCCAGGTGTTTACCTGTACCAGTGGCACCGACCCCGGCATCAACGCAGCGACCGGCGACAACCAAGTGTTGTTCCCCAGTGGCAACAGCGTGATCAATGGCAATGTGACCCTGGGCCCAGGCAACGATCTGGTGCAACTGGACGCACCGGACACGCAGATCAACGGCGCGGTGAACATGGGGGATGGCGCGAATATCTTTCGCTTGAACAAGGGCACGATCACCGGGGCTGTGAACCAGGGCTCGGGGACCGATGTTGCGCAGGTCAGCGGTGGCCAGGCAGGCGCGATCAACCAGGGGGCCGGCGTTGACGATTTCTCCATGAGTGGCGGCACGATTGACTCATTGGCCCAGGGCGACGGGCACGACAAGTTCTCCATGAGTGGCGGCACGATTACCCGTGCGTTCGAGGACGGTGATTATGCCAAGATGACCGGCGGCACGATCGGTCGGGTGGACATGAAGCTCGACAAGAACCTGTTCGACATGAGTGGCGGGACCATCATCAACAACCTGGTGACCGGCTTTGATGACGACACCATTTTGATCTCGGGCACCGCCTACATCGGCGGCAATGTCAGCACCAGCGGTGGCGTGGACACGATCACCGTCACTGGCGGCACCATCAACGGGCAAATCCTCGCCAGTACCGGCAACGATCGTTTCAGTTGGATCGGTGGCGGCAAAATCAACGGCTTCATTCTGCTCGGCCCCGACAACGATACGGCGCTGCTACAGAACTTGAATGAACCCCTTGTGTCTTCTACCTCACTGATTGACGGCGGTACGGGCACCGACACGCTGACATTCGACAACACCCAGGCGACCACTCCCGGACGCTATACCAACTGGGAACAGGTGACGCTGGACAACAACGCCACCTTCACCCTTAGAGGCACCTTTGTACTGGGCGATGCCGGTACGGGAACCGGCGCCATGACGCTCAACGGCAGCAGCAGACTGCTGGTCAACACCGGTGCCATCAGCGCATTTGACAGCAACCAGTTGGCAACCCTGACTAACCGCGGAATGATCGACATGACCACCGGCAGTACCACTGCCACGGACGTCCTGACCGTCAACGGCAATTACATCGGGACCGGCGGCACGCTCGCCCTGCAGACCGTATTGGGGCCGGATAACTCAGCCAGCGACAAGCTGGTGGTCAGCAAAGGCACGATCCAGGGCTCCAGCAAGATCGACATCACCAACCTCGGCGGCGCGGGCGCAGGCTCGTTGCAAGACGGGATACAGGTAGTGCAAGCCACCAACGGTGCGACCAGTAGCGCCGGTGCCTTTAGCCTGGCCCATTCCGTTTCCGCAGGGGCATTTACCTACTATCTGTTCAAGGGTGGCGTCACCGACGGCACCGCAGAAAACTACTACCTGCGCTCCACGGTACCGGTTATCCCACCACCGGACCCGGTGATCGTCACGCCGCTCCCGGAACCGGTGCCAGGTACACCGCCGCTGCCGCCCAACCCGGTCATCACCCCGATTCCAATCTACCGCTCCGAAGTATCGATCTACGCCGCACTGTTTCCGGCCGCCCAGCAAATTGTCCAAGGCATGCTTGGCACTTACCACGAACGCATGGGTGACCAGAACCAGCAACAGACCGACCTACCTCACACGGGATGGGGCCGGGTCTACGGCAGCAGCAGCCGGCAAAGCTTCGCCGGCACGGTAAACCCCACGTTGGACAGCTCCACAACCGGGTTTCAAGTGGGCACCGACCTCTTTACCCTCGCCACCGACGACGGCCAGGTGCACCACGCCGGGTTCTTCGTCGGCCATAGCCGTTTGAAGGGCGACATCAAGGGTTTCAACGACGGCTGGCAGGATAAGGACGCCGGCAGCACCACCCTGCGCAGCGACAGCCTCGGTGTGTATTGGACACTGATCGGCGCCAACCGGGCTTATCTGGACCTGGTGTTGATGGGCTCGCGCCTCGACGGCCACAACGAGTCGGACCGTGGCGTGAAGATGAAAACCCGTGGGCATAACGTGTCTGCTTCGGCGGAAGTGGGTTGGTCTTTCCCGGTGGTAGCCAACTGGGTCGTCGAACCCCAGGCCCAACTGATCATCGGCAAGACCAAACTGGACAGCCAAAACGACGGTATCTCCGACGTTGCGTATAAAGCCGACACCACCGTCACCAGCCGCCTCGGCGCACGTCTGCGCGGTGATTACCAGGTCAGTGGCATGCCATTGCAACCCTATGCCCGTGCCAACATCTGGCACACCCGTGGAGGTAAAAACACGGTGACCTTTGCCGATGTCACCGACATCGATACCGAACAGAAATCCACTACGATGGGCGTCAGCCTCGGCGCCGACCTCACGGTGGCGCCGGGCATCAGCCTGTACAGCGAAGTGGGCTTCAACCGCAACCTGGACAGCAATGCCTTCAACGGTCGGCAAGGTACGCTGGGACTGAGAATGGCGTTCTGAGGTGCTGTGTTGTATCGCAGCGGATACGTGCGCCGCTGCGATACCCCCCGCTTGAAATGCACGTTCGCAGTGCCCCGCCAAATGTGAAAATTTTATTAACTATCTCTCTGCTAAGGCTTTTATTACAGGACGTAAGCTGCCAACCTAATGCGAATAATTATCAACCGTTTTATTATTTGCCAGGGACGGCATTTTGGGGAGAGCAACCTGCATGTCCATACAACCCTCCGTCAGCGGCCGTTTTTCACCCTGCCTGCTGACCCTGGCCATTTGTATCGCCAGCCCTCAAGCCGCGTTCGCGGCCGCCGCTGACACCCACGCAGCACCGCTGGAACTCGGCGCCACCGAAATCTCCGGGCAACAACTGGGTGAAACTACCGAAGGCACCCAGTCCTACACCACCGGCGAAATGGCCACAGCCACCAAGCTGAAGCTCACCCCGCGTGAAACCCCGCAAGCCAGCACCGTCATTACCCGCCAACGCATGGACGACCAAGCCATGACCAGCGTCAACGACGTGGTCAAGAACACCCCCGGCCTGTTCCTCAGCCAGGCCAGCGGCCCGGGCCGCCAGACCTACAGCTCGCGCGGCTTCGACATCGACAACATGATGTTCGACGGCCTGCCCAGCGCCTACTCCGGCTACAGCAACAGTGTGCAGCCCAACCTGGCAATGTTTGACCGCGTGGAAGTGATTCGCGGCGCCACCGGCCTGGTCACCGGCGCTGGCAACCCGTCGGCGGCGATCAACTTCGTGCGCAAGCGCCCCACCGCCACGCCGCAAGTGTCGATCACCGGGGCCGCCGGCAGCTGGGATGATTATCGCGGTGAACTCGATGCCTCCGGCCCGCTGAACGACAGCGGCACCTTGCGCGGGCGTATGGTCGGTTCGTACCGCGACGCCAACAGCTTCCGCGACGGTGAAGAGAGCAACCACGGTCTGTTCTACGGCATCACCGAAGCCGACCTGAGCGAAGACACCACCCTGACCCTCGGCCTGTCGCGCCAGGAAGACCAGACCAACCTCTTCTGGGGCGGCCTGCCCATCGGTACCGACGGCCATCACCTGAACCTGCCCCGCTCCACCAACCCCGGCACCGATTGGGAAAACAAGAAACTGACCATCGACACCGTATTCGGCGACGTCGAACAGCGCTTCGAAAACGGCTGGAAACTCAAGGTCGCCGGCTCCGCCTCGCAACTCGACGGTGTGTTCAGCGGCAGCTATCAGTCGCGCTACCAGACCACCCTGGCGCGCACCGTCTACCAATCGCACCAGGACGACCAGCAATACGCTTTCGACACCTTCGCCAGCGGCCCGGTCGAAGCGTTCGGCCGCACTCACGAAGTGGTGGTCGGCACCAGCAAGCGCATCTACGACGCCACTTCCAAGGAATACAGCCCGTATGACACCAACTACCCGCTCAATGGCGCCAAGCCCGACTTCGTACGCGACGGCAAGACCCACGCCATCACCACCCAGGACGGCGTCTACCTGACCACCCGCCTCAACCTTGCCGACCCACTCAAGGTGATCCTCGGCGCGCGCGTCGACTGGTATGACTACGACGACCGCCAGGGCGACGGCGACTACAAGGTCACCCGCAACCTCACGCGCTATGCCGGTGTGATCTACGACCTCGACGACCACCACTCGGTCTACGCCAGCTACACCGACATCTTCACCCCGCAAAGCAACAAGGATTTTTCCGGTAAGGTGCTGGAACCCATCGTTGGTGAAAACTACGAGATGGGCATCAAGGGCGAGTACTTCAACGGTGCGCTGAACGCCAGCCTGGCGGTGTTCCAGATCGACCAGAAAAACCGTGCGACCGATCCTGCGACCCAGGCAGGCTGCCCGCAACAGAGCTGCTCCGAAGCCTCCGGCCTGGTGCGCAGCCAAGGTATCGACCTGGAACTGCAAGGCGCCCTCACCGAAAACTGGCAAGTCGGCGGCGGCTTTACCTACACCCGTGCGCACTACGTCAAAGACAGCGCCAGCAACAAAAACCAGCGCTTCGACACCGATACCCCGGAACGCCTGTTCAAGCTGACCACCTCGTACCGCTTCCAGGGCCCCCTGGAAAAACTGCGGGTCGGCGGCAACCTCTACTGGCAGAGCCGCATGTACAACGATGTCGCCCTCGCAAACGGCAGCACCTATCGCCTGGAACAAGGCAGCTACGCCGTGGCCGACGTGATGGCCGCTTACCAGCTCAACAAGCACCTGGACCTGCAACTGAACGTGAACAACATCTTCGACCGCACCTACTATTCGGCCATTGCCACCAGTCCGACCTGGGGTTCCACCGACACCTACGGCAACCCGCGCAGCTTCGGCGTCACCGCCAAATACACCTTCTGACCGCGCTCCGACCTACGGCTACCCGCCCGGAAACGCATGCGTTGGAGCCATTGCAGTCCCAACGCACGCGTTTCTGAATAGCCCCTATACTGGCCACCCCAGGATGGAACCTCGCGTGCAACTATGCCTATCACCCCCAATCCCCCTGCCCTGTTAGTCCCTGCACAACACAGCGACCTGGACGATCTCGTTGCCATTCGAATTGAAGCCATGCGCGACAGCCTGGAGCAGGTCGGACGCTTCGATCCGGTGCGTGCCCGCGAGCGGTTTGTTGGCAGTTTTGAAGCCCGCGACACGCGCTATATCGAAGTGTCGGGAGAAAAGGTCGGCTTTGTAGTGGTCCGACAGCGTCCGAGCGAATGGTTGCTCGACCACTTGTATGTGCGACCCAACGCACAAGGGTCGGGCATCGGCTCTGCGGTACTGGCCCAGCTATTCAACGAAGCGGATGCCGTTGCACTACCAATTAAAGTCGGCGCGCTGAAACAGAGTGCCTCGAATCGTTTTTACACCCGCCACGGTTTCCAGTTCGTCGAAAGCGGCGAGTTCGACAATTACTACGTTCGTCTGCATGCGCCAGCGGGCTAGTTGGGTGCGAGCGCACAAGGACATTTGCATGTTGACCGGCCACCGCTTTGTGTTGCCAAGGAAGAGGAACGATTCATGAGTCTTGATCTGTGCCTGGAAGCTGACAGTACGCTCACCATTTCGACGCTGAGCAAAGCACTTGCGCAGGCTGGTGCTCTGGAAATCGAGGTCACAGCAAATGGGCTGTACGCTGAATTTACCTCGGGACTCAAATTGAGCACCCATGGCGTACGCGATGACCCAACGATTTATGCCGAGCATAAAATGGGGATCGACTTCCCTGTCGCTGTGCGTTGCACCATTAGAATCAAAGGGCCCGAACCAGAGGGGGAATCGGCAATGGAAGATTTGGATAAACTCGCTCAATCCATATTCCAGTCGTGTTCGGCGCTCTTTCTCATTAGCTTTCAGTTCGAGCAAACCTTGTACTGGCGGAATGCGACAGGGTTGTATCGTCCTTGAGGTGGGTGCCTGCGCGCCCTCTTTCAGACATTTATGAATGGCGTTTTTTTCCGGACGAAAACGCTGCGGTGTTGAGGGGCGGATTTCGGCCAGAAGCAGACGTTCACCAAGGCTCTATTTTGAGATTTGGAGGCCCCTACAGAGCCCGGGACAATTCATATAGATATGGCGATTATCGCACCGAGGCAGAAGCTCTTGAACCGGCGTACCACCAAGCACGCCGGCTCATGATCAAGCGACTCAGAATGGGATATCAGTACCCGAACCATCGGCCCCAGCTGAGAATGGCTTAGGAGACTGCGCTACAATGGGGATTACCAAGGACGCAGCAGTGCGCAATGGCTCGACAGCGCCTACGTCACCAGACTCCCCTGAAACAACGATAAGTGCATCCTCCCCAACTGCAGTGCCGCCAACATTTCCGAACAACGCCTCATCTTCTGGTTCATCCTCTACAGGATCTAAATCGACAAAGTCTCGGCCCATCATCATTTTATAATGAGGCATATGTTCCATAGCCTTAAAGACCTTGAAGAAGATCTTCATATAGCTGTGTGCCATACCATCGCTTATTGCCACGTAGAGATCATCTGGCGAATAGTGGGATCCGTCGTTCACCCAGCTAATTAATGATTGACATTGAACCTTCTCTTGCCCTTCGAACTTGTCGATGATGACATGCGTATCTATGTTTCCTAGAATCTTGAAGTAATTCTCCAAGATCCTACGCATGGTATTTTGAATGGTAAGCGCCGGCAATGGTTTTTTCGTCAACTCTGCCCACAGCAACTGGTAGGACGTCTTAATGGGATTATTCTCAAAGCACTCAATCTTCGAGAAATGATCGGGCTTGCGTACTACCCAAAACGTCTCATCCTTAATAGAAGCATCTCCAGTCCTCTGGGGATTAAAGGTAATTTCTTTATGAAAGTGGACGTTATGGGTCAGGATAAAGATCTGTTTTAGGTTATTGCCCTTCTGGCGAACCTCGTGAAAGAGCTTTTTGATCAAACTGCTCACGATGAACAGCACATCGCTATCCAGGCTTGAAACCGGGTCATCAATGACGACTATTCGATCAGTACTGATACCTGAGGTCGAGATACTTCCCCTAAGCAAGTGATAGAAGTACAGGAAAGTAACGAAGGTCTTTTCGCCTTCGCTGAGCGTTGCTTTAGCATCAGTTCCATCGCTTCTGATCAGGCGATATGAATTATCGGCACACGCAGGATCTAGGGAGAAGCTCCGAAACCCAAAGTCTTTCAGGATTTTATTGATCGCAATGACAGTAGGTTTCACACTTGTCAGCAAAGTTTCAATCTTTGCAATTTCTGCGTCAGCTGTGGATATATCTACCGTCGCTTTATCCACGCTTGCAGTGATGCCATCAATTGCTTTGCCGACACGACCCACATCTTTAGTGTAATCAGCAAGAGTGTCTTTAAGTTCAACATCAAGAAGATACCGCCATACTGCATCTGTTAACTTATTCTGCTCAACGGAGAACCCTGAAACAAGACGATTATGTTCAGATACCTTGAGGTTAGCTGAATTGATCAGCTCAGAAACTCTAAGTGGAATCTCTGCAAGACCTGCCAGCTCCACGGCAACACTGGGGCTAGCCACCTTGTGGTCGATGCGTTGCCTGTTCACCAACATGATTGCATTCAGGGCCTGCAATTCAAGATCAAGTTTCTCTTTATCTAGATGCGAACAATCCGTGGCCAGGATTATTTGAGCCTGGGCTAACAGACCATCTGCTATTGCGTAATAAGTATCCCGAAACTGCGAAAGAGCTCTAGTTTCAGCTTCGAATGTTTCGTCGAAATAATCCTCAAGGCTTTTTTCGAATTCATGCGGCAATTTCTGTTGACAGAAAGGACAGTCATCGTCGGTATGGCCCAAGTACTTCATACCTTGTCTAATCCAGTCACTGTTTCCCAAGTGCTGGATCATCGCAGATATATTGACATCCTCTTTGCCGACGACTTTCTTACCCAGGACAGTGTTTTGCTCAAGCGCGACCAAGCGAGACAGGTCAAGATCGGAGACAGCATTCATGGGTAATGGTGCGTCACCATAAAGTACGCTTGCGCGTTTGCGCAGGTCTTCGATATCAACCAACTGGGAGGTGTTACTTTTGCTCTCCTGCAAAACCCTATTTTTGAAGGCCTCCCGGTTATTTCTTAGGCCTTTAAAAGCCCCGTGAAACTCATCATCGTGCTTCTGCTTTTGTTCCCAACACCGTCCTACAAGCTTTTCTTCCAGGGCATTTTTTTCGGCGATCTTCCCGCTCTTACCGTCTGGGCCATTCAGGTTTTCTTGCGCTCTGGTTTTGAATAGCGCGTGGCGGTCTCTTTCCTTCTTGAGCTCTTCCAGGTGATCAAGTTGCGACTGCTCGGCCTGGCCCAGCGTAAACACACCTTTGAACTGCGTCGAGTCAGTGAAATTCGAAGCGATGAAATCGTTGTTGTAGACCATTGCCGGAATCGGATCGCCCTTCGCCCACGTGACCCTGGAGGTAGCTGAAAGCGCTGGGTTGTTTATCAGCCTGCTGATCGTCGTCTTGCCTGCTCCGTTTGCACCGTAGAAGTAGTTCACAGCCTTCAGGTTTTGAATCGTTTCGGGGGTTACAGGGCTGTAGGTTGCTATGCCGGAAAGGGTGATCGATTCAATCATGTCTCGCATCCGTGGAGAGGAAACGTTAGGGAACAAGCCAAGGGGCGGCCTTAGATATGGCGCACGTCATCCTAGAACCCTGAGTAGGCAGTGGCCTTTTGCCGCCTCAGCGTAGACCAATACACCAGCTTGTGAAGGCGGTAGCAATCGAAAACTCCCACCGCGAACCCAGCTGTTCTGTTTTTTGGCACTCTGGGGAGTGGTCAAGCGCGCCCTACGCACCTCGACAACAGCTAGCCATTCTGCATCCTCAACATGCGCATCATCTAAAAGGGAACCATCTCAGATTTATTTTTCAATCATTGTCCGCTTTTGGCCGATTGCAGACTGTCATGAACGACTGCAATCGACCCACAGTGTGTAAAAACGCTTTATTGCCAATGAGCGTTGTAGCCCTGGCGACTCGGCTTGCGCCTAGGCATGGGTGAGCCCGGTCAACGTATCCGCAATGGTTTTAGTGCGTTGCGCCGTACCCTCGGTCGCGCGGCTCGATGCCTCCAGTGCATCGAGCATTTCGCGCAACGCGCCGACGCCGGTGGATTGGTCTTCGATCTGTTGGGCAACGCGCTGGATCTCACTGGACAGCAGGTCAATATCCACGCCGATTTCCGCCGCATTCTTACGGGTGATTTCCGCCAGTTTGCGCACTTCATCCGCCACCACCGCAAAACCCCGGCCCAGGTCGCCCGCGCGCGCCGCTTCAATGGCGGCGTTAAGCGCCAGCAGGTTGGTCTGCCCGGCGATCTGCTGGATCACCTGCACAATCGACTGGATACGCAAACTCGACCCGGCCAGCGTGCGCGCACCTTCTACCGCCACATCCGCCTGGCTGGAAAGCCCTTCCACCGTTGTTCCGGCCTGGGCAGACACGGCGTTCTGCTGGTCGATCGTACCCACCAGTTCATCCATCGACGCGTGCAACTCACCCGAGTAATGCTTGAGCTGCGCGGCGATGTCCTCCTGCTGACGCTCGGCATGGGCCAACACCATGCCTAAGTCTGCCAAGCCTTCGAACACCGGCAGGATATTGCGGTCCAGCCCACGGGTATTGAGGGTATTGCTGAAGTCATTGTTCTTGAACGCGGTAATCTGCTTGACCACCACATGGTTCAACCCCGCCAACTTCTTCACCTGGCGCCGTAGGAAAAATGCCTTGAACTCGCCGTAATGGGCGATGAAATTGTCCACGTACTCATCACTGAAACTCGCACCCTTGGCCACCCGAAAGAAGAAAATCGCCGTCAACGTCTGATTCAGGTTCAAGCCCAAAATCTCCCCAAAGGTCGAAAAACCCGCCAACGGTACATCACCAAAAATGCCGGCCATGCTGCCCAGCTCGGCGCCGTTGTTCAGCCGGCGCAAAATGCAGTCATTCAAAATCCCCGCCACCGGCTGGCCACCCTTGCCGCGCAGGAACTGCTCATAGTCCAGGCGCGTCGCCTCACGCAACGGCGTACGCCGCACCATCACCAATTCCTCGCCCGGCGCCACGTCGCAAAACAACTGCACGATCTGCTGCTCATAATCGATACGCGCGATGGATCGTACAAACAACTCACTGCCCACCCGAATCGCAAACGAATAGTCCGCCAGCTTCGACTCCAGCGCCTGGGGCGCGCAACTGAAAGCATCACACAGTGCTTGCACCATGCTCTTGATATTGCCGTTGCTGTCGATCACCTGGTCAATCGTGCGGTCCTCAACCGACGCGGTCAGCACACTGAAGGTCAAATCCGCCGGTTTAAAGTTCTGGCTCTTGAACACCCCAAATCGCACATGCGCCGCCGTCTTCAGGAACACAATCTGTGCATGGTTCTGATAGCTGCGCTGACCGTCATGAATCAGCGTCTTCTGGAAATCCGACTTACCCCCGGCCGATCCCCCTACAAACAAACACGGAAACCGCCCCGACTCATAAAGCGCCTCCATAAAAAACGACTCCGACGCCGACAACCCGTCGAACACCACATACGCCAACGTATCGCGATGATCAATCGACGTGCGTACCTGCACTCGCTTGATATTGGACACCAACTTGGCAATTCGCTCCTGCATTCCCAACCGCTTACCGCCACCGCGAATGTCCTCACACTCCAACGGCACCATCGCCACCTCGGCCGAGGCGATCAGACTGTCGTCGAACAACTGCAACACGATCCGATCCCAGCGATCGCCGGTGGCGCAATACAACGAATTGGGCGCATTGCAGAGTTCGCCGGAGGTGGTGCAGAGGCTGATGGTGGATTGGGGGAAGCGGCGTTTGAGCTTGGCGGCGATTACGTCGATGTCCAGATGCGGCGAGATAAAGCCGGTGATCAGGGTGGGGGTGATGCGTAAGGCGGTGAGTGCGGCGTCCAGGTCGTTGGCAGTACTGGTGAGCGTGGCGGTGCCTTGACGATCGGCCCGGGCTTTTTTTAGAAGGGTAAGTGGGTTCATGTGGTCGACTCGATCAAGGGTGGGCAGGTATAGGCATGCGAATAGTAGGGTTATCGGCAGGTTGGGCCGGGGCTAAAGCTGGGATGTGACGGATGGATGCTGTTTTAGGGAGTTTCCCCGTTATTGACAGGCTGCTTTCAACCGAGAGTGAATCGCCCCGGCTTTCGTAGACGCTGTTGGTGTCCGCTCTTGGCCGATTCTCGCCCGCCATGAGAGCCAGAACGCAGCCCAAAACGAACCCGTTCAACGGAACCCCATCATCAACCAACATCCGTTAAAATCCGCAGCCTATTTCGACAACGCTTGCGACAACCGAGGAAAATTCATGGCAAGGATGGCCGCTGTTTTCACTGTTCTGAGTTGCATGGCGTCGGCCTCTGCATGGGCGGCGTCTGATTGTCCGTTTCCGCAGGGAATGCAGGCCTCCATCGGTGCGTCGAAACAAGCTATTGAGGCCAGGCAAGCGGGCGTCGCCAAGGATGAGCTGCTCTCCAGGATTTCCCCTGCGGTCAACGGGCCGATGTCCCAGATGTTGAAGAGTATCGTCGACGAGGTTTACGACTACCCGGCCTTGCTGCCCGAGGTGTATGCCGCCTTCCGGTTCGAGCACTGTTTTGTTTCGCAGCAGCACCCCGAACAGGTGGCGGCTATGAAGTTTGCCGATGCCTATCCGTTGCTGAAGCAATGCGAGCAGGTCGAACCGCAAGGGGCGCGACCTCCTTGTGCAATGCGCGTAGTGCATACGGTGAGCGGAATTCCCGAATAAGCGATCCGTCAATTCAATTGCGACCTGAGCAAACACGGCTAGGCACGGGCACGCCGATCTCGTCGACTCTACTGCCTACCGTATCTTCCGGAGCCTCCATCCAGTGCCTGACTTGCCGAGCAACGCCGCCTACACAAAACGCTTCGACCTGGTGCTCGCCTACATCGACGCCAATCTTGAAGGTGACTTGTCGGTGAACACGTTAAGCCAGGTCGCGAATTTTTCGGCGTTTCACTTCCACCGACAATTCACCGCGTTCGTTGGCGTGCCTGTTTCGCGTTATGTGCAACTGATGCGACTACGACGCGCAGCGCATTGCTTGTCTTCCGGCGCGGAC
The DNA here is from genome assembly GCF_059803535.1 of Pseudomonas sp. RP-B7. Lineage (NCBI taxonomy): Bacteria > Pseudomonadati > Pseudomonadota > Gammaproteobacteria > Pseudomonadales > Pseudomonadaceae > Pseudomonas > Pseudomonas sp. RP-B7. Next base: position 22,346 of record NZ_JAPFHC010000003.1, on the reverse strand, counting down.
TACTCGGTGCTGGACGCCGCGTTCGGTGCGGGTTTCGAAAGCCCCGAAGCGTTTTCCAGGGCGTTCAGGCGCGCGTTCGGTACGACGCCGAGTGCCTTCAGGAAACAACCGAATTGGCAGGTCTGGAGTGCGGTGTTCACCATCCCTCATTTTTCCAGGAACATCATCATGCAGATACGAATCGTCGAGTTTTGCGCAGTCCGGGTTGCAGCCTTGGAGCATCGCGGAGCGCCCGCGCTCGTGGGAGAGAGCGTGCGTAAATTTATCGAATGGCGCATGCAGAGCGGGCAGTCGCCGGTGGCCTCCAGTCGCAGCTTTGGTATTCCGTTCGGCAACCCCGATACGACCCCGGCCGAAGAGTTCCGGTTTGCAATCTGCGGCGAGATTCACGAGGCCGTCGCCGCGAATGAGTTCGGCGTAACCGAGCGGGTTATCCCTGGCGGGCGTTGCGTGGTGGTGCGTCACGTGGGCTCGCCGGATCATATCGGCGAATCGATCTATCCGATCTATCGCGACTGGCTGCCTACCAGCGGCGAGGAGCTGCGGGACCAGCCGCTGTTCTTCGAGTATCTGAGCATTTTCCCCGAGACACCGCAGGATCAATGGCAGACCGATATTTATGTGCCTTTGCAGTAATGCGCGCTGCCTCTCGCCAAGGGGCAGCCATATCACACGCCTCTGAATGTGCTGGATGCGCTGCGCAGGTTTGCCCCACTCCTGGGTCAACCCCACGCCCGACATCACCACCAAACGCTGCCCCGCCCGATGCGTATGCCACGCCGAGCGGGCGCCCAATAGGTCTCGATGTGCGTGGCACCCTCGATCTTGAACAACTGCTTGTCCTGGGTACCGGTGGCCTTGGCGAAGGCTTGCTCAGACATGTAAAGGCTGTCGGCCTTGCTGCCTGCGATCATTAGCAGCGGTTTGTCGATCAACCCGATCTGGTCGGTGGCGTCGAAGCTCATCAGGTCCAGCAGACTGCTCAAGGTGTACTTGAAGGTTGAATTCGGGTGCGCGTGGGTCTTGCCGTAATACTCAAAGCCTTGGCGATACAGGTCATACGGCAGTTTGGCGACTTGTTCATCGGTCAATTTGACGTCGCCGGTGTACACCACTGCGCCACCGCCGGCTTCCTGGGCGCGGGCGGCCGAGGCTTGTTGCAGGCGCTCCTGGATGGTCGCGACTTGGGAGTCCTGGTAGCCGTTGCGCCGTACCAGGCCATTTCTTAGCCGCGTCATAGTTCGCCGGGGTGTAGACGTTGGCGGCTATCTACAGGCCATCTTGTAGTCTGCCGCCTGGAGTTCAGCGCCGGACATGCCGATCATCGCCGCCATGAGGCTGGTTTTCAGTGTGGATCTCATCGTGCGGAGTCTCCCGAAAAATCAGTGCGTGATTGCTTTGAGAGCAAACTACCTGCTCACGCATTGATGGATAAACCGGGTGAATCGCATAGGACTGATACCAGAACCCCATAAGTGTGTGGCTGGTTAACGGCATTTGGGCTGCTCGGGCAACAATTGTGACTCCACTCCTCTGCCTCTGGTACAACGGCACCGCCCTGGAAGCCGCAACCTTCTACGCCAAGACCTTCCCCGACAGCGCCGTGCAAGCGGTACACCTCGCCCCCGGCGACTACCCGGCAGGTAGGCAAGGCGATGTGCTGACCGTCGAGTTCACCGTCATGGGCATCCCCTGCCTGGGCCTCAACGGCTGACCGGCCTTCCCCCACAGCGAAGCGTTCTCGTTTCAGGTGGCCACCGATGACCAGGCCGAAACAGATCGCTACTGGCACGCCATCATCGATAACGGCGGCCAGGCCAGCGCTTGTGGCTGGTGCAAGGACAAGTGGGGGCTGTCGTGGCAGATCACGCCACGGGCACTGACCGCAGCGGTCACCCACCCCAACCCGGCCACCACCAAGCGCGCTTTTGACGCGATGATGGGCATGACCAAGATCGACATTGCCGCGATTGAAGCCGCCGTCGCCGGGGCTTGACACATTCGTTCACATCCCCTGAAGATGAGCGCCTCATTCAGGGTGTGACAATTCATGTCTGCTAAGTCGCTGGTTAACCTTTCCGTCATTGGCTCCGTGGCCAAGGCGCAAGGTTGCGTGGCGCACGCCCTCAAATCGAAGAAACAGTCGCTCATGTGACCGGGGCGCGCTGTCCCGTCAGATGAGCTGACAGGACATTGAGCGCGACGGTCTCCCCCCTCTGCACAATTGCCTCTGCCCTTCTGACGGTGACTTGATCGGTCAATCATCAGGAGAAAGTGCATGTCAGCGTTTCAAGGTATCTGGGTTCCCGTGGTCACGCCGTTCCAGGACGGTGCCATCGACTTTATCGGCCTGCGCCGCCTGGTCAGCCATCTGCTGGCAAAGCATGTAGCCGGGATCATGGTGTGCACCACCACCGGCGAAGCCGCCGCGCTGAGCCGCCAGGAACAATTGGCGGTGCTGGATGTGGTGTTGCAGTTGGTGCCCGCGCAGCGTGTGGTGATGGGGTTGTCGGGCAACAATCAGATTGAATTGCTGCAGTTCCAGCAGGCCATCCTCCAGCGTCCGGTCGCGGGTTTGCTGGTGCCGGCGCCCAGTTATATCCGCCCATCCCAGGCAGGGTTGGAGGCGTTTTTCCGCACGGTGGCGGATGCGTCCAGTGTGCCGATCATCTTGTACGACATTCCCTACCGCACCGGCGCGACCTTCGAACAAGCCACCTTGCTGAATATCGTCGCGCACGAGCGCATCGTCGCGATCAAGGATTGTGGCGGCAACCTGGCCAATACCCTGGCATTGCTGGCGAGCGGTCAGGTGGATGTGTTGTGCGGCGAAGACCTGCACATCTTCAACGCGCTGTGCCTGGGCGCCAGCGGCGCGATTGCGGCGTCGGCCCATGTGCACACCGAGCAATTCGTCGCGCTGTGGCAACAGGTGCGGGATAACCAATTGGCCGAAGCCCGTGCGACCTTCTTCCAACTGCTGCCGCTGATCAACACGATGTTTATCGAGCCGAACCCGGCGCCGGTCAAGGCTGCGCTGGCCCTGGAAGGCTTGATCAGCCGCGAGCTGCGCGCGCCGATGCAAGCGGCCAGTGACGCGGTGGTCAGGCGCTTGCAGCAGGTGTGCAAGCTACCCGGCTGATGCGCCAAAAACAGACATGCGGCGGGCCGCCCGGTTGCGACCGGTGCGATCCCGGCCTATGGTCCAAGGCACGCTTTGCACTTTGTTGTCCCACCTACGTCAACCCGTAACAGGTGACACCATGCCCAGCCTCCCACGCCCCGCCGTGCTCGAACTGATCGGCAACACGCCGCTGGTTCGGGTCAGCCGTTTCGATACCGGCCCCTGCACACTGTTTCTCAAACTGGAGTCGCAAAACCCCGGCGGTTCGATCAAGGACCGCATCGGCCTGGCCATGATCGACGCCGCCGAGCGCGACGGCCGTCTGCGCCCCGGCGGCACCATCATCGAAGCCACCGCCGGCAATACCGGCCTGGGCCTGGCGCTGGTCGGCCGGGCCAAGGGCTACCGCGTGGTGCTGGTGGTGCCCGACAAGATGTCCACGGAAAAAGTGCTGCACCTCAAGGCCATGGGCGCCGAGGTGCATATCACCCGCTCCGACGTGGGCAAGGGCCACCCCGAGTATTACCAGGATGTCGCTGCGCGCCTGGCAGCGGACATCCCGGATTCGTTTTTCGCCGACCAGTTCAACAACCCGGCCAACCCGCTGGCCCACGAGACAGGCACCGCGCCGGAGATCTGGGCGCAAACCCAGCACGACGTCGACGCAATTGTGGTGGGCGTCGGCTCGGCCGGCACCCTCACCGGCCTGAGCCGTTTTTTCCAGCGCGTGCAACCTGCGCTTGAGATGGTGCTGGCCGATCCGGTGGGTTCGGTGATGGCTGAATATAGCCGCAGTGGCACGCTGCAGCCGCCGGGGTCGTGGGCGGTGGAAGGCATCGGTGAAGACTTCATCCCGTCGATTGCCGACCTCTCCAGCGTGCGCCACGCCTACTCCATCAGCGATGAAGAGAGCTTCGACCACGCCCGCCAGTTGCTCAAGGCCGAGGGCATCCTTGGCGGCTCATCTACTGGCACACTGTTCGCTGCCGCGCTGCGTTACTGTCGCGAACAGACCTCGCCCAAGCGTGTGGTCAGCTTTGTCTGCGACACCGGCACGCGCTACCTGTCGAAGGTCTACAACGACCAGTGGATGAAGGATGCGGGGCTGCTGCACTACACCCATTACGGCGACCTGCGCGACGTGATTGCCCGGCGCTTTGAAGACGGCCGCGTGATCAGCGTAGGCCCCGACGACACCCTGCTGACGGCCTTCCAGCGCATGCGCCTGGCGGATGTGTCGCAACTGCCGGTGCTGGTGGATGGCAAGCAACTGGTTGGTGTGATCGATGAGTCCGACATTCTGCTGGGCCTGCACCACGATGCGGCTGATTTCAACATGGTCGTCGCCAGCGCCATGACCGAAGCCCTCGAAACCCTGCCTCCCAGCGCCAGCCTCGCCGAACTCCAAGAAGAACTGGACCGCGGCCTGGTCGCGATCATCGCCGACGCCTCGGGCTTCCATGGCCTGATCACCCGCGTCGATCTGCTCAACCATTTGCGGAGATCTCTTGCATGAGCCAGCCCGATAAAAGCGCGTTCGCCACCCGTGTCATCCACGCCGGGCAAGCCCCCGACCCGACCACCGGCGCGCTGATGCCGCCGATCTACGCCAACTCCACCTACCTGCAAGACAGCCCCGGCGTGCACAAAGGCTTCGACTACGGGCGCTCGCACAACCCGACCCGCTTTGCCCTGGAACGCTGCGTGGCAGACCTGGAGGGCGGCACCCAGGCGTTCGCGTTCGCCTCGGGGCTGGCGGCGATCTCGACGGTGCTGGAACTGCTGGATGCGGGCGCGCACGTGGTCTCCGGCAATGACCTGTATGGCGGCACCTTCCGGCTGTTCGACAAGGTGCGCCAACGCAGCGCCGGGCACCGTTTCAGCTTTGTCGACCTGAGTGATGTGCGGGCGTTTGAAACAAGCTTGCAGGACGACACGCGCATGGTCTGGGTCGAAACGCCGAGCAACCCGCTGCTGAGCCTCACCGACCTTGGCGCCATCGCGCGCATCTGCCGGGCGCGCGGGATTCTCTGCGTGGCCGACAACACCTTTGCCAGCCCCTGGGTCCAGCGACCGCTGGAACTGGGTTTTGATGTGGTGGTGCATTCCACCACCAAGTACCTCAATGGCCATTCGGATGTGATCGGCGGCATCGCGATTGTCGGGGATAACCCTGAACTGGCGCAGCGCCTGGGTTTCCTGCAGAACTCGGTGGGCGCCATCGCCGGCCCGTTCGACGCCTTTCTCACCCTGCGCGGCGTGAAAACCCTGGCGCTGCGCATGGAGCGTCATTGCAGCAACGCACTGGAGTTGGCCACCTGGCTGGAACAGCAACCGCAAGTCTCTCGGGTTTACTACCCAGGCCTCGCGTCCCACCCACAGCACGAACTGGCACGTCGGCAGATGTGCGGCTTTGGCGGGATGATTTCAGTGGACTTGAACAGTGACCTGGCTGGCGCCACACGCTTTCTGGAAAACGTGAAGATCTTCGCCCTGGCCGAAAGCCTGGGGGGCGTGGAAAGCCTGATCGAACACCCGGCGATCATGACCCACGCCAGCATCCCCGCCGCCACACGGGCCCAATTGGGCATTGGTGATGGGTTGGTGCGGCTGTCGGTGGGCGTCGAGGACGTGGAGGATTTGCGTGCGGACCTGGCGCGAGCCTTGGCCCACATCTAAGGCCTGCCTGGGAGCTGGCTTGTGTGGGAGCTGCTTGTTGCGGGAGCTGGCTTGCCTGCGATGCAGGCACCTCGGTGTATCAGGTCAACCGAAGTGATGCTATCGCAGGCAAGCCAGCTCCCACAGAAAAGCCAGCGCCTACACGTGTCGGGATCAGCTTGAGGTGATGTTGGCCCGCGCCGCGTGCAACTTCTTGTAGCTTTCGATCAGGCGCTGATGGCGATCCAGGCCTTCGAGCTTCATGCTGGTCGGCGTCAAACCGTAGAAACGCACACTGCCATTGACCGAACCAATCACCGCATCCATCCGCTCATCGCCAAACATGCGGCGGAAGTTGGCTTCGTAGTCCGCCAACTCCAGGTCGTCGTCCAGTTGCATCTCCAGCACCGCATTCATCGCCTGGTAGAACAAGCCACGATCGGCGGTGTTGTCGTTGTACTGCAGGAACATCTCCACGCACTCCTTGGCTTCCTCGTGCTGCTGCAAGGCGAGGAAGATCAGCAGTTTCAACTCCAGGATGGTCAACTGGCCCCAGGCCGTGTTGTCGTCGAACTCGATGCCGATCAAGGTGGTGATATCGGTGTAGTCGTCCAGCTCGCTTTCGATAAGACGCTCGACCAGGGCGTTGAGCTCGGCATCATCCAGGCTGTGCAGGTTGAGGATGTCGGCGCGGAAAAACAGCGCCTTGTTGGTGTTGTCCCAGATCAGGTCGTCCACCGGGTAGATTTCCGAGTAGTCCGGCACCAGGATGCGGCAGGCGGTTGCGCCGAGGTGTTCGTACACCGCCATGTAGGACTCTTTGCCCATGCCTTCAAGAATGCCGAACAGCGTCGCGGCTTCCTCGGCGTTGGAATCTGCGCCTTTACCTGTGAAGTCCCACTCGACAAATTCGTAGTCCGACTGTGCGCTGAAGAAGCGCCACGACACCACACCGCTGGAGTCGATGAAGTGCTCGACGAAGTTGTTCGGCTCTGTCACCGCCTGGCCTTCGAAGGTCGGCGCCGGCAGGTCGTTCAAGCCTTCAAAACTGCGGCCTTGCAGCAGCTCGGTGAGGCTGCGTTCCAGCGCCACTTCCAGGCTCGGGTGGGCGCCGAAGGAAGCGAACACGCCGCCGGTGCGCGGGTTCATCAGGGTCACGCACATCACCGGGAATTCACCGCCCAGGGACGCGTCCTTGACCAGCACCGGAAAGCCCTGGGCTTCCAGGCCCTGGATACCGGCAAGAATCCCCGGGTACTTGGCCAACACCTCGGCCGGCACATCCGGCAGGGCGAATTCGCCTTCGATGATTTCCCGCTTCACCGCCCGCTCGAAAATCTCCGACAGGCACTGCACCTGGGCTTCGGCCAAGGTGTTGCCCGCGCTCATGCCGTTGCTCAGGTAAAGGTTTTCGATCAGGTTGGATGGGAAGTACACCACCTCACCGTCGGACTGGCGCACAAACGGCAGCGAAACAATACCGCGTGCTTCATTGCCCGAGTTGGTGTCGAACAGGTGCGAGCCACGCAACTCGCCGTCGCGGTTGTAGACCTTGAGGCAGTGGGCGTCGAGGATCTCAGGCGGCAGCTCATCGTTGGGCCCGGGCTGGAACCAGCGCTCATCCGGGTAATGCACGAACTGCGCGTTGGCCAGTTCTTCACCCCAGAATTGATCGTTATAGAAGAAGTTGCAGTTGAGCCGTTCGATGAACTCGCCCAACGCCGACGCCAGTGCGCCTTCCTTGGTGGCACCCTTGCCGTTGGTAAAGCACATCGGCGAGTGGGCATCGCGGATATGCAGCGACCACACGTTGGGCACGATATTGCGCCACGACGCGATCTCGATCTTCATGCCCAGCCCGGCCAGAATCCCGGACATATTGGCGATGGTCTGCTCCAGCGGCAGGTCTTTGCCGGCGATGTAGGTGCCCGCCGCTGACGTCGAGTGGGGCATCAGCAAGGCCTGGGCGTCGGCATCGAGATTTTCGACTTCTTCGATGACGAACTCAGGGCCGGCCTGTACCACTTTTTTGACCGTGCAACGGTCGATGGAACGCAAGATGCCTTGGCGGTCTTTATCGGAAATATCCGCCGGCAACTCGACCTGGATCTTGAAGATCTGGTTGTAGCGGTTCTCCGGGTCAACGATGTTGTTCTGTGACAAACGGATATTGTCCGTGGGGATATTGCGGGTTGCGCAATACAACTTCACGAAGTACGCCGCACACAACGCCGACGAAGCCAGGAAGTAATCGAACGGCCCCGGCGCCGAGCCATCGCCTTTATAGCGGATGGGCTGGTCGGCAATGACCGTGAAGTCGTCGAATTTGGCTTCAAGTCGAAGGTTGTCGAGAAAGTTGACCTTGATTTCCATGCGGGCACACCAGAATAACGGGCTAAACAAAAATGGCCGCCATTATGAAGTCTTTCACCGAGAAGTTTCAGGCTTTTGACCAGCGGATGGCGAAATATCAAATGTGCATTAATCTTTTTGCTGCTGTGGCCGATTGGCTAAGTGCAACCATGGAGTAGTCGGAATGCGCAATAACCAGCCTGTTACACAGCGTGAGATTTCACTCGCGCCGCAGCAAAAACTTATTTCCGCCACCGACGTTCAAGGTGTGATCACCTACTGCAACGACGCCTTTGTCGACATCAGCGGTTTCGAGCGGGCCGATCTGATCGGCGCACCGCAAAACATCGTGCGTCACCCCGATGTCCCACCTGCGGTCTTTGCCCATATGTGGAGCGCCCTCAAGCAGGGCCTGCCGTGGATGGGCATCGTCAAGAACCGCTCAAAGAACGGCGATCACTATTGGGTCAACGCTTACGTCACGCCGATCTTCGACGGCAGTACGGTGGTCGGCTTCGAGTCGGTACGGGTCAAGCCCAGTGCCGATGAAATCCGCCGCGCCCAGGCGCTGTACCGGCGCATCAGCGCAGGCAAGCCCGGCGTGCCGCGTCAGGATGCGTGGCTGCCGGCCGTAGTGAGCAGCGTGCCGTATATGGCCACCGCGATGATCGGCGGCGTGGCGGGGCTGTTCTTCAGTGCTCCGCTCGCCATCGCCGTGGCCGTCGCCGTTGCCTTGCCGGTGGGCGTGCTCTGCGCGCGCATGCGCCAGGGCAGCACGTTGGGTCTGTTGCAGGGGGTTGACCCGTCGACATCGGATGCCTTGATCGCGCAGATGTACAGCGACGCACGCGGCCCCCAAGGGCGCCTGGAAACGGCGTTCCTCAGCCAGGATGCGCGCCTCAAGACCTGCCTCACGCGCCTGCAGGACAGCGCCGAACAGCTCAGCGCCCTCGCCAGCCAATCCGACCAGTTGGCCAGCGCCAGCGCCCAGGGCCTGGACCGCCAGCGTGTGGAAACCGAACAAGTCTCCGCCGCCGTCAACCAGATGGCCGCCACCACTCAGGAAGTCGCCAGCCACGTACAGCGTACGGCCGATGCCACCCAGCAAGCCAATGCCCTTACCGGGCGCGGCCGTGAGGTGGCGCGCGATACCCGCGAAGCCATCGAGCGCCTGTCGGCGGTGGTCGGCGAAACCGGCGTGACCGTGGCGCAATTGGCCCGCGACAGCGACGAAATCGGCAGCGTGGTGGATGTGATCAAAGGCATCGCCGATCAAACCAACCTGCTGGCCCTCAACGCCGCCATCGAAGCCGCCCGCGCTGGCGAGCAAGGCCGAGGGTTCGCGGTGGTCGCCGACGAAGTGCGGCAACTGGCCCAGCGGACCTCGCAGTCGACCACCCAGATCCACGCGCTGATCACCCAGTTGCAAGCGTCGTCCAACAACGCCGTGCACAGCATGGAAAACGGCCAGCGCCAGGCCCAGGAAGGCGTGGCATGGGTACTGGAAGCCGACCAGGCCTTGGTCGGCATCAGCGAAGCGGTGTCCCATATCACCGAGATGACCACCCAGATCGCCGCCGCAACCGAGGAACAAAGCGCGGTCGCCGAAGAAATCAGCCGCAACATCACCACCATCGCCGGGCTGGCGGACCAAACCTCGATCCAGGCCCATCAGTCCACCGACCTGAGCAAAGAACTGACCAACACCGCCGCTACCCAATACGCGTTGGTTGAACGCTTCAACCGCTGACCCACCCTTCTCACGCGCCCTTTTACAGGGCGCCTCCGCTTGCGCTAACGTCCACCTTCGCATCAAGACGAGGGAATGTGATGGGATTTTTTGCTCGCTTGTTCGGGGGGCGCTTCACGATGCCACCGCCCGACGAAACCGACGCCAGCCATGCGGCGATCATGCGCGAGATGCGTTCGCCGCAATACGCCGCGCAGAAGCAGGCCCTCAAGCTGTTCACGCAAACCCTGCTGGCCCGTACGCCGGAAGAAGAAAGCGCGCGGCTCGTGCGCCGCGTCCTGCGTAAATATGCCGCCGACCAGGACCCCGCCAGCGCGTTGACCCATGGGCTACTGGACAGCTCAAGGGGCCAGAAGCTGGCTGACCTGGCGCTGCTCGGTGTCGATTGGCGCGGCTTCGACGTATTCGAATACCACGCGCCCTACCTGGTGGCCGCGAGCGGCGTGCAAGCGCCCTATACCTATGAGCACACGGGCACCCGGCCGATGCAGGAGGTGCTGGAGAACTTCGACCAATGGCTGGCCGGGTTCGGCAAGCGCTACCTGCATCTGGATTCTGGCGATGACGACTACGTGGGGTTTATCGTCGACGCGCACAGCGTCGAATCGACCCTGGAGCTTGCGCAACAGGCAGGCTTGCACGTCACTGTGCAGAGCGCTGCTTGCGATACATCCCCGTGAAGTACTCCATGTTGTCCGGCGCCGAGTTGTGGCTGATCACCGCAAAGTCCCTGACCAGTTGGATGTGATATGGCCCGTTGCCCTTGGGCGCCAGGGGTTCACGCACGATGATCAGGTTGTCGGTTTCCATCGGCACGCGGTGGTGTGCGCTGAGGATCTGCTTGCCGGTCTTGGCGTCTTTGAGTGTCACGGTGAATTCCGCGACCTCCCTGCCCTCGGCGTCACGTTCGGGTAGCACGTTCACGTCCAGGTCGCCATCGCGGCCGAGGAAGTCGTCTCGCATCTGGTAATGGCCGCTGCGCTGCTCGCGCGGGACGTCGCCGAGTTTGTCCAGGTCCGGCTCGCGGTCTGAGCGCCCCAGCTGAATCGCCAGTTCAGGGGTATTACCCTTGGCGCCGCTGACCCAGGTGCCGGAGAAGTTGTAGGGTTCGACACTTTCCCGGGTCATGCGCCAGATGCCGGTCTGGCGCCCATCGTCGGCATATTCATGCAGGTAAGTGAAGGGTTTGTCGTCGTAGTCGCTCTGGTCACCCACCAGCTTGATCGGCTTGCCGCTGCCACTTTTGCTGTAGCGCACTTCGCCGATCAACACCGCGCCCTGCTGCTGATACCAGATTTGCACCGGGATCTTGCCGTCGAGGGTGCCGTGGAGCATCTCCGGGTCTTCGGTAACCGGCCCTTCCAGACGTGGGGTTTCCTGCCATTGGCCGTCCTTCCATTCGCCGGTGGTGCGCAGCATATAGCCGCTGGGCATGCTGGAGTTTTCGCCGTCCTCGGTCGGTGGCACTTCTGCTTGGGTGTAGGAACCCAGCCGCACCAGCTCTGCGTCGCGCATTTGCCATTGCGACGAGCGCGTCCAGCAACAGCCACGATCGGTTTGCGAATGGATCACGCCGTCCCTGGGGTTGACCGAAAACATCCCGCCGCTGGATTCATTGGCCAGGTCGGTCAATGGGCGATTGAGCACCCACTGGGGCTTCTGCGGGTCTTGCAGGTAGACGTCATAGCTGGACTGGAAATTTGCATCGGCGCCATTGCCGTTGCGGATCGCCAGGTCGATACGGCCGTCGCGGTCGATATCGGCAAAGTACAACACGCCGTACTCGCCCACCAGGCGCCAATCGAGGGTTTTGCCGTCTGCGTTGAGCGGCACCTGCGCGGCGGGGGTTTGCAGTTGCTGGAGGATTTCCAGGGTGTGTTTGTCACGGATCGTGACCAGTGCCCGGGTCAATTCCTCAAGGTCTTGCGGCACCTGCGCAAACAAGACTTCGACCAGATAGTGACCACTGGGCTCATCGACCGAAAACGAGCGGGGTTCGGCCATGACCGGGGTGGCCAGGGCCAGAGAGATGAGCACACCGTTGAGGAGCGAACGCATCCAGCGCTTCCTTGCTGCAAATGGGGGCGCGCAGTGTATTCGAACAAATCGCTGTTTTGCCAACGGCAATGGCTGGTATGTTGCGCGGCTGCAACCGGCCACACCGCCAAGGACCATCACGCATCATGGAAGAAGCCGCCACACCGAAAGCCCGTCGCAACTATTTTATTCGCCACTGGCAAGGGGAGTTCCCGCTGGCGCACGCATTCTGGATCAATGAAGTATTGATCAGCCTGCTGTGCCTGCTCGCCACGACGCCGTTGTACGTGCTGTTGGTGCGTGACCCTCCAAGCCCCGCCACCCTGTTGCTGGCAGGCGTGCCGTTCATGCTTATCGCGCTCGCCATCACAGTTTGGCAAGGCGTTGGCGTTTGGCGCTCGGCCAGGCATCACCGCCAACGCGGTGGCAAACACCGCTGGGTCATGGTGGTTCGCGTGCTGGTGGTGGTCGGGGCGGTGCAGACCGTTTACTCGGTGCTCGACGTGGTGCCGGCGTTCAAGTCTGCGCTGCGCCTGGCCATGAACCCCAACGCGATGCCGCCCTACCGGATCACTGCGCTCAGCGATACTGAGCTCCAATTCAATGGTGGCATCGGCTCCGGCAGTTTCTCTGCCTTCGAGCAGGCATTGGCCGCTCACCCCGCTGTCACCACGCTCCAGCTGGACAGCCCGGGCGGCCTGTTCGGCGAAGCCCGGGCCATCGCGCGGCTGATCGAAGAAAAGGCGTTGACCACCTACACCAACAGCGCATGCATGAGTGCCTGCGCGCTGGTGTTCATGTCGGGCAAACAACGGTTGCTAGGCGTGGAAGGCAAGCTGGGGTTCCACGCCGCGACGTTGTTCGATTCGGACAATCAATCAACGCTAGTCGTCGCACAGTATCGCGAGGCACTGCTTAAGCACGGCGCGTCCAGACAATTCGTCGATAAAGTGCTGGCGACCGCACGCGAAGACATGTGGTTTCCGGACATCGATGAACTCAAGCGTGAGCACATCGTATCGGCCACCGTAGACGCCCGGGGCTTCACCGATGCACGCCTTGCGCGGCTACGGGAAGCGGGGCAACTGGATGTCTACTTGCGCACGTTTTTCCAGTTCAGAACGCTGGCCGAAGAGGTGCCTGCGCAGTACGAAGTGCACAAGGCCAAGGCACAAAAAGCCTTGGATGAGGCCACAGCCTACAGCGCGTTCGATAAGCTCACGCGCGAGCACGACACTTGGCTGATCCAGGACGCTCTGCGCAAGGCCCCGGCCCCGCAACTGTTGCGGTTCTGGCAAGCCCAGGCGTCGCTCGTGGACGCCGCGGTGCAAGGCGGTGAACAGGCCTGCGCGTTCTACCTTACAGGCGTTTACCCCGGGGGTTACGGCGCTATGCCAGACGTCTTGCAGGCGCTGTTCACAAACGCACGCGACAGCCGGCGCGAACTGGTCAAAGCAGCCGCCGAGGTCAACCAGAACATTGCTCCGACCGCCCAGGCCCGGGCCGACTTGAACCGTGTGTTCACGCACGTCCAGCCCGGCACCTACGAGCGCTATCGGTCCCCGAGCAAACACGCACCCGCACAGGTGTGCACTGCCCACCAGGAGTTGTACCGACGTGTGCTCGCACTGCCCAACCCAACGCGCGTCGCCGAGGCGTTTCGGTTGTTGCCGGGCTACACGCGCTGAGGGGCGTCAAACACCGGCGTCTAGCAGCATCTGGATCAGCGCTTCAGGCCAAACCGTATCGGCAGTGGTTTTCAGCTCGTTGACAGTCCACCAATGGTGGTCGGCCATGACCTGGGTTTCTGCCAGGGTCCACTCGGCTTTGGAAAGCGTCTTGCTGTGCGCGTGAACGACAAAATACTGTTCGATGGCCATCACTGTTTCGCCGCTGGGCAGCATCAAGGCAAAGCGCCGATCCGCCACGCAGGCGCCAACGCTATCGCGCACAACGCCGGTCTCCTCGCGCAGTTCGCGTATCACCAGGCAGGCATCCGCAGCTTGTCATCCGGTTCCGAGGCATAGCGCGGAAAGATATGGCAATGCAGTTCCGGCTCAGAGTTGCCGAGGCGGGTCATGTCCAGCAGATAGGTGGCGCGGGCTTCAGCATCCAGGTCGTTAAGGCTGGCAACCACTGGATCGGCCCACACCTACACCGCGAACCAAGAGCAGATACCAGACAATCCATCTTTTCTGTTGTACACAAAAAAGCCTTAAAGATTCTCGACACCCCCGCCGACATAGCGGTGATAGCAAATCGCCGCGTCACACACAGCAGCGACGATTTGGCCGCCCTCCACGCTGATGGTTGTCTCGATGAAAATAAAAAATAAGCTGGTCCTTGCTTTCGTTTCCGTCGCTTTTATCCCGGTCAGCCTGGTCGCGGTGATCTCCGTCATGAACACGCGGACCCAGGCAGTCGAACAGTTTATCGACGGCAGCACCCGTGAAATCCGCCAGATCGATGGCAACATCCGCCAGTTTTTCGATGGCACGACGCAGAACGTCGATCAAATGTCCGCCGATCCTGTATACACTTCCGTGAACACGCTCAAGGACTACCAGCCCGCCAATGCCGCCAGCCAGCCGATGCCGGCGCCGGCACAAGAGGTCATTGAGCACTTTGCGCGTTATGGTGCAACCCACCCCGCCGCTGCGATTCTGTCCATCGGCCTCGAAGATGGCACCTACGCCAAATGGCCGGATGACCCGCAACTGGCCAAATACGACCCGCGCGCGCGCCCATGGTACAAGGCCGCGATGGCGAGCCCCGGCAAGACCGTGCGCACCCCCGCGTATTACTACGACAAGGACGACGTGGCCCTGGTGGGCACTGCGCGCGCCTTGCTGGACAACGCCGGCAAACCCAAAGGCGTGTTCGTGGTCAGCGTCTCGCTGAAGAACCTCACCGAGCTGGTCAAGAGCATCAAACTGGGCGCCAGTGGCTATGTGATGTTGATCGAAGATGGCGTGGTGCTGGTTGACCCGCGTGACAATACGCACAACTTCAAGCCGCTCAAAGACCTCGGCGACCCCTACGCACAGCTGGCGAACACCGCCCAGGGCTCGACCGATGTGGTAATCAATGGCGTGCGCTACATGGCCAATATCTGGACCTCCCCCGGCCTCGGCTGGCGTTATGTCGGCCTGATCGAATACAACGAAGTGATGGCCGAAGCCACGCGCATGACCTATCTCACCAGTGCGATCGTCGCGGTGCTGGTGCTGATCTTCGGGTTGGTCGCGGCGGCGTTCTCCAAGGTCATCGTCAAACCCATCGGCCAGGTTAGTACCGGCTTGCAATCCATCGCCCAGGGCGAAGGCGACTTGCGCCACGAACTGCACGTGCAGGGCAAGGACGAAACCGCCGAACTGGCCGGCTGGTTCAACAAGTTTCTCGCGGCGATCCGCCAGTTGATCCAACACATCGGCGCGGCCTCGGCCAATTTGCAGAACGCCTCGCGGGTCAACAGTGAAGTGGCCAACAACATGAACGAAGCCGCCGGGCGCCAGCGTGAGGCGGTGGAGTTGGTCTCCACCGCCTTCAACGAGATGGTCGCCACCGCCAACGAAGTCGCGCGCTCGTGCAGCGGTGCGGCAGAGTCGGCAGAGAACGGCCACCGCCGGGTCGCCGAGGGCAAGCAGCAAATCGAAGTGACCACCGACAATGTCAACCGCCTCGGCCGCCGCCTCACGGAATCGTCACAAGCCATGGTCGAACTGGAAGCCGGTAGCCGCAGCATCAACCAGATCCTCGGCACCATCCGCGCGATTGCCGAGCAGACCAACCTGCTGGCGCTCAACGCCGCCATCGAAGCCGCCCGCGCCGGCGATCAAGGCCGTGGTTTTGCCGTAGTGGCCGACGAAGTCCGGGCCTTGGCCAAACGCACCTCGGACTCCACCGGCGAGATCGAACACCTGCTCGGCACCCTGGAAAACAAGACCCAGGAAGTCACCCAGAAAATGGGCAGTTGCCTCGACCTGTCACGGGCCAGCGTGTCGTCCATTGAAAGCGCGCGGGACAGCTTTGAAGGCATCCAGTTGTCGGTGAACGAGATCCGCGACCAGAACCTGCAGATCTCCGCCGCAGCCGAGGAACAGCACAGCGTGGCGGAAGAGATCAACCGGCATATCCAGCAGATCTACGACGAGGCACGGTTGGTGGAAAGCCTGGCGAACTCCGCGCAGGATGACTCGGGACGGTTGTCGAACCTGTCGGATGAGTTGAATGGGTTGGTGGGACGGTTCAAGTCATAGGGTCACAAATGGGAGAGCGGTACCTGCTTTCGTTTCATGAAAGCAGGCACCACTCAACCGCTTGTTCACGCTGCGTGACGTTGTCGGAGAACGGCCACAGGCGGGACTGATAGCGTTCGACCCATACCGTCGGAAATACATCGCCTTGCTTGAAATACCGTGCGCCGTTTCCGTCTCTCAGCGAATCGCCCCAGGAGAGCAAACCGACCTCCCAATAGCCGCTCAATGGGCAAATTTGACCGCTGTAGCCGTTGGGCGCGGACAGATGGGATTGGCTGAATGCCGGCGAACCCGGAAGGCCCTGGCCGGTGGCGGGATCGAGGAGTTTGGCGTTGGCCAGTTGGGTGATCAGTGCTTCGCTGGGCTTGGGGGGTGGAACGTTGGCCAGGTGAGCTTCCAACCAGTGAAGTTTGCCGTCCCAGGCGGGCAGTTTGGCTGGGGGCAAGGGGAGGATTTCGTTGATTTCGGGGACTTTTGGGTTGGCGTAGGAGTAGTTGGCGAGAGTCCGCCAGATCTTTTCGTAGCGCTCGGCGCGTTCGAGGTCTTTCTCCTGATTGAGGTAATACAATGTATCGGTGAGTGGAGGACCGCGAAAAGTCCGTCTCAACCAGCCGGCAGAGGTTTCATCACCAGCAGCCACCCCTAGTTGGAAAACCTCAAGTGCCTCTTGAAACAGTCCCTTCCCTTTAAGGTTGACACCTAGGTCAGAGGCCGCTTCGCGATGCCCCTGTTCGGCCGCGCATCGGCGCATTTGTCGGGCTATATCCGGTGCAACGTCGCTCGGTGCCAGTCTTTGTGCAACAGAGTACTGAGCTTCAGCACTACCTTGATCAGCCGCTTTGCGGAAATAACGCAACGCCATTTCCGAATCCTGCTTCAGCCCGGTTGAACCGTTTTTCAGAAAAATGCCAATAAAGTAGTAGCCCGTCGCCACGCCTCCATCGATCAATGTCTGGCTCAGCCGCAAATGCTCATCACTCCGGAGCTTGAAATGACCGCGCATGCTGCCGTTTTGCAGGTTGATATTGGCCTTGTAATGACCATTCTCGGCGGCAATCCGGTACAGCCGTTCAATCTCCGCATCTACGGCCTCATCTTGTTTGAGTAAATTGTTTTTCTGCAACCAACGAGCGTATTGAAACAGTTCATCGACCTGGGCAGTTGGCGCAGAAATTTGCTCATGCACGCAAGTAAAGGCCAGCTTGGCTTTAATTTCGGTCAGTGGATTCATAGAAACACTCTGAGCAGGGCGAGTAGGAGCTAAGCCGCTATCACAGGCAACCAGCAGGAGGGATGTCAGCCATATGAGAATTCGCATTAGTCGAGGTCCTTAGGCGTTCTTTCTTCGTAATAAAACCCGATGAGCGGCGTAGCGGGTATACCGTTGTACTTATTATCCTGGCGGTCTTTGTTTTCTTTGATGAGCCCTGTCCATACATCAAACGCCTGCGCCGCATCATCCTGATCCCCCCGCCCATCCGTATGCAGCCCCCACAACCGCCGCCTCAACCCCTGCGTCACACTCCCCCACTCATGCGCAATATTCAGTTCACTATCCACCTGCATACTCCGTGTATTGATATTCGCCGAGCCGTGGGTGGTGAACACGTCGTCAACGATCATCAGCTTCGAATGGATATACACCGGCATCCACGGCTTGCCCGCCGGCGAGTCCTTGGCCACCAGCGAACACACATGCACCTTCAGCCCCGGCCGTGGTTCCGGGGCCAGTGTGCTGTTCTCGATGGCCTGGATCTGTTGTTCGAGCGCGGCTTCGCGTAGCTCATTGCGCAGTTTGGCGTCGCGCTGCGCGTCCTCGGCTTTTTCGCTGATTGCGCCGCCGCTCAGCGCATCGGTCAGGCGCGTCAAGGCGATCAATGCTCGGCGTTCGAGCAGTTCACTCTTCACGAAAGCAGGCACCACTCAACCGCTTGTTCACGCTGCGTGACTTTGTCGGAGAACGGCCACAGGCGGGACTGATAGCGTTCGACCCATACCGTCGGAAATACATCGCCTTGCTTGAAATACCGTGCGCCGTTTCCGTCTCTCAGCGAATCACCCTAGGAGAGCAAACCGACCTCCCAATAGCCGCTCAATGGGCAAATTTGACCGCTGTAGCCGTTGGGCGCGGACAGATGGGATTGGCTGAGTGCCGGTGAACCCGGAAGGCCCTGGCCGGTGGCGGGATCGAGGAGTTTGGCGTTGGCCAGTTGGGTGATCAGTGCTTCGCTGGGCTTGGGGGGTGGAATGTTGGCCAGGTGAGCTTCCAACCATTGAAGTTTGCCGTCCCAGCCGGGCAGTTTGGCTGGGGGCAAGGGGAGGATTTCGTTGATTTCGGGGACTTTGGGGTTGGCATAGGAGTAGTTGGCGAGAGTCCGCCAGATCTTTTCGTAGCGCTCGGCGCGCGCTAAATCTTCTTGTTGAGCAAGGTAGTAAAGTTCGTCGCTGGGAGGAGGAGCACGGAACGCTCTCTCAAGTCGACCAGCAGCATTTTCATCGCCAGCCATAACGCCCATTTGCAAAATCCCCATTGCTTCGTCGTACTTCTCTTCATCCTGGAGATAGATAGACAACATAACGGCAGCTCTACCATGTCCCTGTTCCGCGGCGCATCTACGCATCTGCTTTGCAACACTCGGGGCAATGTTACGAGGCGCTAACTTATCCGCTACATAAGCCTGGGCCTCGGAGCTGCCCTGATCAGCAGCCTTGCGGAAGTAACGCAAAGCCATCTCCGGATCCTGTTTCAACCCAGCCGTTCCACTCTTCAGGAAGATGCCGATAAAGTAATAGCCGCTTGCTACACCTGAATCAATCAGGTCTTGGCTCAACCTTAGATGTTCACGCCCTCGGAGGTTGAACTTTCCACGCAAGGCGCCATTCTGCAAGTTTATATTGGCCTTGTAATGACCGTTTTCGGCAGCAATTCGGTACAACCGCTCGGTCTCGACATCTACAGCGCCGTCTTGCTTTAGAAGATTGTTCTTTTGCAACCAGCGAGCGTACTGAAACAACTGGTCTGCTTCTGCGGAAGGCGTTGAAATCTGCTCGTGCGCACAAGTGAAGGCCAGCTTGGCCTTGATTTCAGTAAGTGAGTTCAAGGAGGTCTCCTTCGTCGGAAAAGCATGAGCACTGCTAGTGCAGTAAACGTTTAACAGCAGGCTTGCTAGCATGAGGTTCAAGCGCATTAATCAAGGTCCTTCAAGATAGCTTCTCCGTAATAAAACCCGACGAGGGAGGCCCAAGGAGCCTCATTGTTTTCTTGACGCTTCATGTTTTTATCAATGATGTCTTGCCAAGCCTTAAACGCCTGCGCCGCATCATCCTGATCCCCCCTCCCATCCGTATGCAGCCCCCACAACCGCCGCCTCAACCCCTGCGTCACACTCCCCCACTCATGCGCAATATTCAGTTCACTATCCACCTGCATACTCCGTGTATTGATATTCGCCGAGCCGTGGGTGGTGAACACGTCGTCAACGATCATCAGCTTCGAATGGATATACACCGGCATCCACGGCTTACCCGCTGGCGAGTCCTTGGCCACCAGCGAACACACATGCACCTTCAGCCCCGGCCGTGGTTCCGGGGCCAGTGTGCTGTTCTCGATGGCCTGGATCTGTTGTTCGAGCGCGGCTTCGCGTAGCTCATTGCGCAGTTTGGCGTCGCGCTGCGCGCCCTCGGCTTTTTCGCTGATTGCGCCACCGCTCAGCGCATCGGTCAGGCGCGTCAAGGCGATCAATGCTCGGCGTTCGAGCAGTTCACTCAAGGTCGGTGCCTGTGCACTCGTGTGGGCCTTGGCCTGTTCGATGCGCTGCAGCTTGGTGATCTGCGGGATGGCATCACCGCGCCCAAGGCTTTCGAGCATGCGGTAGGTGTTCAGCGCACCTGGGCCAACGCCATCTTCGCTGGCGTTGGTGATCACGAACAGGTGCAGGCTGCCATGCAACCCCGGATCGCGTCCGGCGCGGGTCTGGACGGCGGCGGCCTTGTTGATCGCTTCGGCGAGGGGCGGCCAGCGGAAATACTGGTTCTACTGGTTCTCGATGTAGATGAACTGGGTCGCGTTGTTGACCGCTTTCAGGTAAAGCTTTTCGATGTCGCGCTTGCCGTCTTGCGCCTGGGTGCGCACCAGCTGGGCCAGTTGGCGCGTCGCGCCGGGGGTGCATTGCAGTGTGGGGCCGATCTGCTTGGCCTGGCGCAAGGCAAACAGGTCTTCAGCGGTCTCCCTGCGCCAGGCGGTCGCGAAGTTGTGGTGCAAGTGCTCAAGGATCGGCCCGCTGACCTGGCTGGAAATATCCTGACGCGGTGTATCACCACGCGGCCCGCGATTGGGTGCGGGTTTACTGCCTTCGGCGCGGTTCTGCGCCGTATGCTCGTCCGTGTCCCAGTACTCGTCGAGCATGTTGTGCCCCATCACAAAACCGACGGCATGCTCGGCCCGTTCATAGTCGACCAGTACGGTTTTTTGATGGTGGGTCACAGCCACTGCCAGCGCGCCCAGGGTGCCGACGCTGAGCTGTGGGTCGAGGCTTTTATATTTGGCTTGATGGGCGATTTCCGCGCGTTCAAACAGGCTGAAACCACGGCTGACAAACACCGGCACATTGCGCGCTACGCGCATGGCAGGCGCCAGATGATCGGCAAAGGCACAGCGGGAAAACCACTGCTGGTCGTAGGCATATTGATCATCCGTGGCCGGTTGCAGCGCCCGGTCCTGGATCCGGTACGGTCCTTTGCCAGGCAGATTGGCCTCGCCGGCTGCGCCAGCGCTATTAAACGGTGACTCCCAACCCAATATCCGGACCTCAACGCCTTCTCTTGCTTTTGCCATGAGCAGTTCGCCGATACTTGGGCTCTCGCCGTCGCGAATGAAATACATCGACGGCTGGAACCCCCAGCAAATGATATCGATGGTTCTCGTGGCGTTGGCGATTGCCAAATGCACGGCCTTGAACGCTTCTTCACCGTTGATCAGCGGCTGGTAGGTGGCCTCGACCGGGTGATACTCAGTGCACTGCAGGTACCAGGGCGCAGTGCAGGTTGCCTGTTGGGTGTGTTGCAGGGCCACGGGCACGACGGTGCAAAGGTCATTCATGGGGTTTTCCCTTCCTGGTCGTTGGACGTGCGGATCACCGCAGCGTATTTGGCGCGGTGCTCGGTATGCGAGGTGGGCTGGCTCAGCTCACTGCAAGGCAGCAGGTGATGGTTGTGCAAACCGCCATTGGCCAGCACCGCTTGCTCGGCGTTGCGATATTCACTGGGCACCGGTATCTCGTAGCTCACGCCATTGGCCATTTCGATTCGGTAGTGCTGGGTCACGACTTGATGATCGATGCGCACATGCCCGCTCTTGTCGAACACACCCTGCTCGATCGCAGCGTTGTCGGCGTAGAGGGTGTATGGCATGCCTGCCCAGCCCTTGCCGACGGTGTTGGGGGTTTGCGCTACCGTGAAGCGCAGCGGTTGCCTGTAGAGACTGCGCGGATACTCCGGGTGCGCGGCTTTCAGGCTGCCGGGGCCCAGGTAATCAAAGTTTGCCGATTTGATGTTGTGGTTACCTTGGGTGCCGGACTCTATGCAACTTGGATCAAGGGTGATGTAACTACCACCTGCATTCAGGCTGATTTTCTTTTTCGCGACGATGCGGATTTCATCTTCAGCACTGATGATTTCCAAGCCATTGCGCGCCATCAGTTCCAACGTGTCGTTCTGTGCCTGAATACGCACAGGGCCGGCGTTGGCGATCAACTTGATCCCCAACTTGCGCACAAACAGACTGACGCCCTGCCCCACACCGATAAACAAGCGCTTGACCACACTGACATCCGCCTCAGCCCCGGCGTTGATCATCACGTTGCCCTGCGCAGCCAGTTGCAGGTGCTCCCCGCTGCTCAGGGCAATGCCCTGGGGAGCGCTGAGTAGAAGCACGGACGACTTGAGTCGTTCCAGGTCTTGCTTGAGTAAAGTCAACTGCGCCTGCACGTCCGCCGGATCGGCATTCGCCGCCAGAGCGTCAGTGGAGAGCGCGTCCAACTGCTCATTCGCTTGCTCCAAGCGGGCCATCGCCGCGCCCATTTCAAGCTGCTGCCCCTGCGCCTTACCCTGCTCATCCGCACTGATAAACACCCCCTTCCCACCCCGGATCGCGCCCCACCCATCCGTG